>JAUHZF010000004.1 GCA_030426145.1 Polyangia bacterium | reverse complement strand
TCTTCCGCTCGCGTTTCGAGCGGCAGAGGTAGCTCTAGTTGCATTGGAGCTCCTCCTCCGCCGCATCGACGAACAGGACCTCTTGTTGCAAGCGTTGGATCATCGCGTCCACGTCGTGGTGGTCGAGGTGGTCACGAGGGATCGTCGCGAGGAGCGCAGCCACGTCTTCGAGCTGATCCACGATGCGCAGGAGCCGGCTCCGGACCCGTGTCTCCTGTGCCTCGAGTCGTTCTCGTCGTGCCACCGCACCTGCGGAGGACAGCCCGCGGGTTCGCGACAGCGCCGTTTGTGTGGCCGCACATTGTTCGCCGATTTGCTCGGCGCTTCCCAGCAAGTCCACGCACGCCGATGCGACCGGCGCGTAGTGTTCCCCGAGCTTTCGCGTGTCTTGTTTGATCGTCCGCACAGCCTCTCGAGCTCGCTCGACCCATGCATCGTGCTGGCGAAGTGCGGTGCGCCAGAGACGTCGGCGTTTCGCTCCCACGAAGGCCAGCCCCAGCACCCCGAGCGACGCCATCCAAACGGTGACGCTGCGAAGGTTGGGTGGCTGTGCAGGCTCGTCGGGCAAGGTGTCGTCCACCGTCGCCACCGTGCTCGACGACGGCTCCGTGGGCACGTCGAGGGTGTCGTCGTCGGGAGGGAGGATCGCGTTCGCCGCTTCATCCGGCGAGGGGGGCCTGCGAAAGGCAACCTCGGCCATGGCGGTGTCGTTCCAACGAACCCCAGCCCGGACCGAGATGATCTCGAGGCGGATCCATTCCACTTCGATGGGGGGGATCTCCACCCATTGCATCACGCGGTCGTCGCGTAGCTCGACGCGCTTCTCACCGCCGTCCCAGCGGATGAGCAGGGTGCGCACGCGGTTGTTCTTGTACCAGCGGTCGCCGTAGTCGTCGTCGCGTCGCTTGTCGTAGCCGGGGATGATGCCGACTTCGGCGATCTCTGCCCTGCCGCGGAAATGCACCTCCAGCCATTCGCCAGACCCACGGTTCGGCACGAGCCACGCTGTGTCGGGTCGCCCATCGACGGCGTTCTTGGGTGCATAGCGTTCTCGGCCGTCCACCGACGATGTCGTCACCTCTTCGATATCGAATCTGTCACTGCCGAAATCTTCGGCATGAGCAGGGAACGACAACAGCCATCCGGCCGCCATCACTCCGAGCGCTCCTCGGAATCTGCGCATGGGCCCACCTCGCTATGGGTCGAGTGTCCTCACGACGCCCCAACGCGTCGCGGTGTGAGGAGAGCAACTCCGAACTGAAGCATCCCCTTCCGCAACCGCGGAGAAAACGTGCTCCCTTATTGAAGGGGCAAGATGCACGGCGACCTCGTCGTCTTCAGGTTTCGAACCGGATCGAGCGAGACGTGGGACACCAAGGGGAGAGCGGGTCGCTCTGGTGCGTATGACGCGTGGTGCGTCTGTCAGCCTGCACGTTGGTCTTGCTTTTGCCCTTGCTGTGGGGGTGTGGTCCCAAGCGGGAGAACCCTCACCAACACGAAGGGCCGTTCGAGCAGGTCGTCGTGGGGGCCACCGTGAGTTGCGGGCTCCCGCGCAGCGGTAGCCCCACGTGTTGGCACGAAGGGCGGCTCGTCACGAGCCTTCCAAAGGGTGAGCTTCGCAAGCTGTCGATCGGGCGGAACCACGCGTGCGGAATCGACCCGAGCGGCGAGGTTCAGTGTTGGGGACTCAGCAAGGGTGGGTACACGTTCCCAGCAGGGCGCTTCGTCGACGTGGCCGCGGGGGAAGGCTCGTCGATCACCTGCGCGCTCACGCCCAAGGGGTCGGCTACTTGCCGAGGCGTTGCGGCTGCGCCATCAGGTGTCGCCTTTCGCCAGGTCGACGTGGGCGGACTTGCGGTGTGTGGTGTCACCACCACCGGCGACGTGCGCTGCTGGGGGACGCTCCGGTACGAGACCACGCCCTCGGTGCCCAAGGGCGGCGGAGCCAGGGTTCCGGTGGTCATGACGCCACCAACGCTCAGCGGGGTGCAGCAGGTGGCGTTGGGCCGGGACCACGGATGTGCGCGTATCGCGGGTGGTACCGTAGCGTGCTGGGGACTCGACGATGCCGGCCAGGCATCGCCACCCCGCGGCGCCAAGTTCATGTCCATCGATGCCTTTGGCGCACGAACCTGCGGGGTGACCGATGCTCGCGAGGTCCTGTGCTGGGGGACCGAGGTGTCGTGGCGCACGCGGACCTTTGCGCCCCCGGCGGGGCCGTTCATCGAAGTTCGTGTGGGCGCAGGCCATGTTTGTGGCCTCACGCCCGAGAAGACCATCGTGTGTTGGGGCGTCGACCAGCAAGGCCAGGTGTCGGGTCAGACCGATCTCATCCGCAACTGACGCACCAGACCGCTCGCGAGCTACTCGAAGCGCCGCAGCAGGAGGGCGTTGCTGACCACACTCACACTCGACAGCGCCATGGCGGCGCCGGCCACGACGGGGCTGAGCAGACCGAAGGCGGCGAGGGGCAGACCGAGCACGTTGTAGATGAAGGCCCAGAACAGGTTCTGCTGGATCTTGCGCTGCGTGGCGCGCGAGAGGGCGATGAGGTCGGCGACGCGGCCCGGGTCGGGACGCATGAGGATGGCGCCGGCGCTGTCCATCGCGACGTCGGTGCCGCCACCCATCGCGATGCCGACCTCGGCCCGCGTGAGCGCCGGTGCGTCGTTGATCCCGTCGCCGACCATGGCCACGGGGCCGTCCTTCGACAGCTCGGCGACGACGTTGGCCTTGTCGACCGGCAGCACCTCAGCCCGCACTTCGTCGATGCCGAGCTCGGTCGCGAGCGCACGCGCCGTGACCTCACGGTCCCCGGTGAGCATGACGACGCGCAGACCCATCTCCTTCAGGCGCGCTACCGCCTTCTTGGAGCTTCGGCGTGGGGTGTCGGCCACGGCGAGGGCAGCGGCGATGTCGCCGTCGAGCGCGACGAACATCGTCGTCTTGCCATCCGCGGCCCAAGCCTCGGCGCGTTCGACGAGCACGTCGGGAATGGGGATGCCGGTCTCCGTGAAGAGTCGGCTGGCGCCGACGAGGACCTCGCGGCCTTCGACGGAAGCTCTCAGTCCCCGGCCGGCGAGGGCCTCGAAGTGATCTGGGGGCGCGGTGCCTAGCCCCATCGCTGCGGCGGCGCGCACCACGGCCTGACCCAGCGGGTGTTCGCTGCCGGCTTGAGCGCGTGCCGTGAGGCGCAGAACCTCGCGCAGGGGGTCGTCCGTGTCCTCGAGGGCCCGGGGCTTGGTGGTGGCGCCACGCGCGTCCGCGAGGGCTTCGACCCGGGGCTTGCCCTCGGTGAGGGTGCCGGTCTTGTCGAAGACCACCGTGTGAAGGTGCCGAGCCCGCTCGAGCACGTCGCCGTCGCGGATGACGAGGCCGCGCCGTGCGGCGACCCCCATCGCGACCGCGCGGGCCGCGGGGGTGGCCAGGCCGAGTGCGCAGGGGCAGGCGATGACCAGCACCGCCACGGCGCGAATGATGGAGGCCTCGGTGGAGAGGCCCCACAGCAGCGAAGCCGCGAGGGTGACGAGGGCGATCGCGACCACGGCGGGCACGAAGACTGCGGCGACTCGATCGACGAGCCGTTCGATGTCGCCCTTGGTGCCCTGCGCACCTTCGACGGTGGCGATGATGCGGGACAGCAGGGCGTCCTCACCGACGCGCTCGGCCACGACCCGAAGCTGACCGGCGCCGTTGACGGCGCCCCCGACGACCTCGTCGCCTGGCCCTCGCGCCACAGGCATGCTCTCGCCGGTGACCAAGGCGTTGTCGACTTCGCTCTCGCCTTCGACGACCCGGCCATCGACGGGGAAACGTTCCCCGGGACGGACCACGACGACGTCTCCGGTTCGCAGCTCGTCGACCGCACGATCGACGATGTCGTCGCCCACCACGACCCGCGCGCGTTGAGGCCGCAGCGCGAGGAGCGACTGAACCGCAGCGGTGGTGCTCTGCTTGGCTCGCTTCTCGAGAGCCTTGCCCACCATGATGAGGGTGATGACCGCGGCCGAAGCCTCGAAGTAGAGGTGGGGGGCCTCACCGCCCGTGCGCCAGTGCTGGATCAGCATCACGAGACTGAGTCCGAAGGCCGCCGAGGTCCCGAGGGCGACCAGAAGGTCCATGTTGCCGGTGCGGGCCTTCAGCGCCGCAAATGCTGCGCGATAGAACCGCGCCCCGAGCACGAACTGCACCGGTGTGGCGAGGGCGAGCTGAGCCCAGCCGGGCAGCATCCACGTCACCCCGAATGGCCAGAGCACCATGGGCGCCACCAAGGGAAGGGTGAGCGTGATGGCTGCGATGAGGGGCCAGGTGGACGCTTCGGGCGGGGCGGCCGATCGCTCGGCGACCGTGGCCCCGTAGCCGGCGTCTTCGATTGTCGCGACGATGTCGCCCGGCGTGGTGACACCAGGGAGGAAGTCGACGTGTGCCGTCTCCTGCGTCACGTCGATGCGAACACCGGCGATCCCGCGCTGCCCCCGTAGGGCCGTGTCGATGCGACGGGCGCAAGACGTGCAGGTCATGCCCTCGAGCTGCAGGCGCAGGCCCGAGGCAGGCACGCTGTATCCCGCGCCTTCGATGGCAGCGATGAGGTCGCGCTCGGTGACGCGCTGGGCGTCGTACCTGACCTCGGCCCGCTCGGCGGCGAGATTGACCTCGGCGCTGGCCACACCCTCGAGCCGGGAGAGCACACGCTCCACCCGTCCGGCGCAGCTGGCGCAGGTCATTCCCTGAACGGGGAGGGGCACGGAGGCGTAGACGGGAGCATTCATGGCGTTGAAACCGCGGCAGTTTCTGACCTAACTGGGTCAGGGACGGGCACCGAGCGCCCATCCGCGAGCGCGTCGCGGTGATCACACATGGAATGCAAGGTGCGTGCTCAAACGTGACACCGCCATCGTGGATTGTACGACGCGGTGCGTTATTTCAAGGGGTTACCCGTGGCGAAATGACGCGGGCCGTGATAGGCGGCAGATCCCCACGCGTGCCGGAGCTGACCGAGCCCAGGGGAGAGCGCCATGTCGATGACGACCGACCCGTCCGCCAGCCTCACGCCGGCCGACCCCCGACCCCCCCTCAACCCTTCGAAGCTGTTTGCGGGCAAGCGTTTCGTCGTGGTGGGAGGCACAGGCTTCCTGGGCAAGGTCTGGGTGTCGATGTTCCTCCATCGTTTCCCGGACATCGGCCACATGTACCTGATGGTGCGGCCGAAGGGCGACCAGACCCCCGAGGCGCGCTTCTGGGCTGAGATCGCCCCGTCGCCCGTCTTCGATCCCATCCGCGAGAAGTTCCCTGGAGCGGCCTTCGAAGAGCACCTTCGAGAGAAGATCACCCCCGTCGCCGGCGATGTCGTGCAGCCGCTCCTCGGCCTCGACGAGGCGATCATCAAGACCCTGAAGGGTGACTGCGCGGGCGTGGTCAACGTCGCAGGTGTGGTCGATTTCGACCCGCCGCTCGACGAGGCGCTCGATGTGAACGCCTTTGGCGTGAACAACCTCATCGAGCTCGCCAAGGCCCTCGACGCACCGGTGATGCACACGAGCACCTGCTACGTCGCGGGTTATCGGGCTGGCGTCATCGAGGAGGTCGACCCCCGCGAGGTCCCCTTCCCACGGGCCGACGGCGCGCCGCGAGGCAAGCTCATCAGCAAGCCCGAAGGGATTCCCGTCGACCGCAAGCTCGAGCGCTCCCACTGGGATCCGCAGAACGAGATCGCCGAGTGCCTCGACGTGATCGAGAGCACGCGCCACCGCTGCGAGGATCAGTTCCGCCAGAGCCTCTTTCTCGACGAAGCCAAGCGCCGTCTCTCCGAGCGCGGCGAGCCCTGCCGCGGGCAGGCCCTCGAGGACGAGCTACGGGTCGTGAAGCGCCGCTTCGTGCGCGACAAGCTCACCGAGGCCGGTCACGAGCGAGCCTTGTACTGGGGCTGGCCCAACATCTACACCTACACCAAGAGCATCGGCGAGCAGGTCCTCGCCGCCTCGGGGGTGCCCTTCACCATCGTGCGTCCGGCCGTGGTCGAGTCGGCCAGCTTCTACCCGTTCCCCGGCTGGAACGAGGGCATCAACACCTCGGCGCCTTACATCTACCTCGCCCTCAAGGGGCAGGTGCAGTTCCCCAACGACCACGACGTCCACCTCGACATCATCCCCGTCGACATGGTCTGCAGCGGGATGATCGCGGCCCTCGCCGAGCTCATCGACGGCACGCAGCGGGCGGTCTACCAGTACGGCCAGACCGACACGAACCCCTGCAGCATGCCCCGCTACATGGAGCTCATCGGGCTCTACAAGCGCAAGAAGTGGCAAGACGGTGGTGACTCGGGCAATCGTCTCCTCAATGCGGTGCTCGCTCGTTTCGAGCCGGTGCACCTCAACAAGGAGCAATACTTCGCTCACGGCCCTCACGTGATCGCCAATGCCGAGCGCAAGCTCGCCGACGCCATCGAAGCGCTAGGTGTAGGGCCGGCCGCACAATGGGTGGCGCCCGCGACGAAGGCGCTGCGCAAGGCCGCGAGCGCCGAAGACAAGATCGGCGACGTGATGGATCTGTTCCTTCCATTCGTCGTCGAGTGCGATTGGATCTTCTCCTGCGCCAATACGCGCGCGGCGCTCACGCGCATGCCCGAAGAGGAGCGTGCACTTTTCGTCTGGGAGCCCGAGAAGATCGATTGGCGCGAGTGGATGTACGAGGTCCACATCCCCGGCATCGAGAAGTGGGCCGGGCCATTGTTCGAGGAGCGCCTCAAGCGAGAGCTCAAGCCGCTTCGCCGCTACGACCATCTGCTCGACCTGCTCGACGAGATGGCGGACCGTTACGACCACCAGGTTGCGCTTCGCTACCTCGAGGACGACGGACTCTCGCGCATCACCTTCATCGAGTGGCGTGAGATGGCCGCCTCTTGTGCGGGGCGTCTCTACGAAGCGGGCGTGCGCAAGGGCGACTGCGTGCTGCTCGCCGGCCACAACCGACCGGCTTGGCCCATCGCCTACTTCGGCATCTTGCGCGCGGGCGCCATTGCCGTCCCCATCGATCCCGCCCTCACCGCGCCTCAGATCGAGAACATCCTTCGCAGCAGCGAGGCCAAAGCCATCATCTGGGGCGAAGAGGTCGAGCGCGAGGTGGGCGATGCCGTGCGTACCGCCACCGCGGGGATTCCGGTGCTCGACCTCGACGAGGCCACCGAAGACGATCGCAGCATCGTCGCCCCGCCCGTGGAAACGCAGGGTAGCGACCTGGCCAGCGTCATCTACACCAGCGGGACCACCGGCGATCCCAAGGGCGTGATGCTCAGCCACGACAACCTCACGTCGTTGCTCGCCGCCATTCAGCCGCTGTTCTATCTGGAGCCCAAGGACGGGGTGCTCAGCGTGCTTCCGCTGCACCACACCTTCGAGTTCTCCTGCGGGCTGCTCTTGCCCATGTCGCGTGGCGCGACCGTCAGCTACATCGGCGAGGTCACGGCCGAGCGCCTCAACGAGGGCCTCGACCGAGGCAAGGTCACCGGCATGGTCGGCGTGCCCGCGCTCTGGCAGATGCTCGAGCGGCGATTGGTGCAGCGGGTGAAGGACCAAGGGCCGCTCGCGGCGCGCTACTTCGACTTCGCCCTCGAGCTCAACCGGTTGCTCGGCAAGCGGGCAGGCATCGACGCGGGCAAGCTCTTCTTCGGCCCCATTCACGCCAAGCTCGGTGGGGGCAGTGTGAAGTACCTCATCAGCGGGGGCAGCGCCCTGCCCAAGAAGACGGCCGACGTCTTCGCTGGGCTCGGGCTCAAGCTCACCGAGGGGTACGGCCTCACCGAGGCGGCGCCCGTGCTCACCGTCGCCAAGGCCACGCCCAAGAGCCGCACCGGCCAGGTGGGCAAGCCCATCCCCGGCGTCCAGCTCAAGATCCATGCGCCCAACGACGACGGCGTGGGCGAGGTCCTCGCACGCGGCGACAACGTGATGAAGGGCTACTACGGCAATCGCGAGGCGACCGAGGCGGTGATCGACGCTGACGGTTGGCTCCACACCGGCGATCTCGGCCGTCTCGACAAGCGGGGTCAGCTCGTCCTGCTCGGCCGCCAGAAGGAGGTCATCGTCACCACCTCGGGGGAGAACGTCTACCCCGACGACGTGGAGGACCTGCTCGGCCCGGTGGAGAACATCGACGAGCTCGCCATCGTCGGCATCCCGAAGGACGAGAACGAGGCCGTGGCCTGCATCGCGGTGCCCACGTACGAAGACGGTGAGCCGCGGGCATTGGTCCATGCGCGGGCGCTGACGTCGCTCAAGGAGCAGATCCGCCGCAAGCTGCCGCGGGTCGCTCAGCCCAGCATCATCCACCTCTACGACGCCGCCCTCCCCAAGACGGCGACGCGCAAGGTGAAACGCTCCGAGGTGCGTCGGATCCTCGAGCGCCTCGAGCGGGCCAGCGAAGCGCCGCGCATCGAGGGCAAGAAGGTCGAAGGCGGCCTGGCCGTGGCGCAGCACGCGATCGCGAGCCTGTGCGGTCGCCGTCCAGAGGAGATCCTGCCCCACCTCACCCTCACCGGTGACCTGGCCTTCGATTCGCTCATGGCCATGGAGCTCGCGGTGGCCTTGGAGGCCCACGCCGGGCATCCCCTCGACGGCGCGGCCCTCGAGCGGGTGGAAACGGTGGCCGATGTGGCCGCGGTGGTCGGCAAGCCTCGCGCCATCGTGCCCGTCATCGAGGACGATGACGCCGACGTGGCGCCCTTCGACCTACCGGCGCCCGTGCGCACCATGGCGAAGCGCCTGCTGACCAAGGCGCAGATGGGCTTCTACGACCGGGTGATGAAGCCCACCGTCTACGGCCGGGCGCACATCCCCCATAACCGCAACACCATCGTGGTCAGCAACCACGTCTCCCACCTCGACATGGGATTCGTGAAGTATGCCCTCGGGCCCTACGGCGACGAGATCGTCTCGCTCGCGGCGGCCGACTACTTCTTCGAAGGACGGTGGAAGCGGGCCTACTTCGACCAGCTCACCAACCTGCAGGCCTTCGACCGCGAGACGAATCTCCGGCAGGCCCTTCGTGAAAGCGGCGAGACCATCCTCTCGGGCAACAACGTGCTCATGTTCCCCGAGGGCACGCGCAGCAAAGACGGCCAGGTTCACGAGTTCAAGGCCACCATGGGTCACCTCGCGCTCAGCACGCGCACCGACATCCTGCCGGTCTTCTTGCGAGGCACCTACGAGTCTTGGCCCAAGGGACGCCGCGTGCCCACGCGCCGGGAGATCAGCGCCCACATCGGACCGCCCCTTCGCATCGAGGACATCGAGCGCCTCACCGACGGCATGAAGTTTCGGGCCGCCTGCCGGGCCGTCGCACGGCTCTCGCGCCAGGCGGTCGTCGCGCTTCAGCGGGGCGGCGTGCTCGACCTCTCGCAGTACGACAGCCTCGAGGAGGCGCTCGGCGAGAAGAAGGAGCACCCGCTGGTTTCGCTCTTCAATGGGCTGCCCAAGCGCTTCGTGTCGGGCAAAGTCGACAAGGAGGTCGTCTTCTACTTCACGCTCGGCGCCGAGCCCGAAGCCAAGTGGACGGCGAGGCTCCGGCCCGACGGCTGCGCCTTCGAGAACGGGAAGCCATCCAACGGTGGCGCAGACTGCGTGCTCAAGACCACCAGCGACATCTTCATCAAGATGATCAACGAAGCCTACATGCCCACGCCGGTCGAGGTCATGAGCGGCCTGGTCAAGAGCAACGACGTCAGCCTCCTCGCGACCTTCCAGGAGGCCTTCGGGATCCGATGAGCATGAAGCAAAAGGTCTTCGTCACCGGCGCCACCGGCTTCCTCGGTCGCCACCTCGTCCACCAACTCCTCGAGCAAGGTGCAGACGTGGTCGCGCTCGTGCGACGCGACACCGATCTGCCCCCCAACGTGCAGCAACGACGCGGCGACGTGACCGACGAGGCCTCCGTGGCCGACGCGGCCGCCGGATGCGACGTCGCCTACCATTGCGCGGGCAAGGTCTCTCGCGACGAGGCCGACGCCGAGGCGATGTACCGCGTGCACGTCGACGGCACCAAGGCCACGCTCGCGGCCTTGCAGACGACCGGTTGCCGCCGCGTGGTGATCGCGAGCACCAGCGGCACCATCGCGGTCAGCGACGACCCCGACGCCATGGCCGACGAGACGGCGGAGACGCCGATGCGGTTCATCGCGCGCTGGCCCTATTACCGGTCCAAGCTCTTCGCAGAGCGGGTCGCCCTCGAGAAGAACGGCGACGGCTTCGAGGTCTTGTCGGTCAACCCGTCGCTCCTGCTCGGACCCGGCGACGAGCGTGGCTCGTCCACCGAAGACGTGCGGGACTTCATGCAGCGGAAGATCCCCTTCGTGCCCGGCGGCGGCATCGCCTTCTGCGACGCGCGAGATGCCGCGACGGCCATGATCCTTGCGATGGAGAAGGGCCGACCCGGAGCGCGCTACCTCGTCAACGGCGCCAACATGACCCTGGCCACCTTCTTCGGGCGGCTCGCCCGCATCACGGGCATCGAGGGGCCGAAGCTCTCCTTTCCTCGAACCTCGACCACCGTGGCCGGAGCCAGCGCCGAGCTGCTGGGGCGGGTCACCAAGGCTCTGCGCATGCCCCCCCTCGTGGAGAAAACCCCGGCCGAGCTGGCCAACGTGTTCTGGTACTGCGACAGCAGCCAGGCCCAGGGTGAGCTCGACTGGCAACACCGTGACCCCGGCTCGACCCTCTCCGACACGGTCGACGATCTTCGCTCAAGGGGCGTGGTCTGGCCCGGGGAGACGGTGCGCCCAACCCTGCGACTCCGCTGATCTAGGGGCTCGCCCGGAGCCCGACCTTCCGCGCTTGGGCTGGGTGCGGCGACCAAAACGCAGGAAAACTTCGGCGGCCCCGGTGGCGGATCGGCCTCGAGCCTGCAATCATGAAGTGCCCTTGGGGAGGGCGCCTCTGATCATGCGAAAGCTCGTACAGCTCGTCGCGCGGATGCCCGTGGCCGCTACCGTGGTCGCCTCCGCGTTCCTTCTCGTCACGCCAGCCGCGGCTCAAGACGTCCCGTCGAAGCCTGCGAAGAAGACTGCGCCAGCCAAGAAGGCTGCGCCAGCCAAGAAGGCACCGGCGAAGAAGGCTGCGCCAGCCAAGAAGACTGCGCCGCCGAAGGCTTCGCCCCAGGAAAAGCCAGCGGCGAAGAAGACGGCTCCGGTTGAGGCGACGCCGCCGGAGCGCACCTTTGCGGAGCCGCCGGCCATGGTCCCCTCCGAGCTCGAAGAGCCTGAGATGTCGGGGGCGCCCGAGTCGCTCGAAGAAGAAAACGCGCGTACGGAGCCAGCCCCCACGGTCGATCGGCTTCGCCTTCAGGGCGTGCGACGGGCTCGGCTCGGCGCCGTGGTCGAGCCGGCCGAGCTCCCCGAGGCCTTGGTCGCTCTCGGCATCGAGAGCGGCATTCGCGTCAAGGAGCTCATCGAGGGCACCCCGGCGCAGCGCGACGGCATGCTCGTGGGCGACGTGATCACCCGCGTCGAAGGAAAGCCCATCGCCAGTGCGACGGATGCGGTGAGCGCCCTGGCCAGCCACGAGCCCGGCGAGGTGGCCATCGTGCAGGTGATCCGCGACGGCAAGCCGATCCTGCTTCGGCTCAAGCTCGACGAGGGCACCAAGGTCATCAAGCCGTCCGCCCTCCGCAAAGCGCGCCGCAAGCTCCGATTGTATCGACGCAGCCCGCTGCGCAACCACATGAACATGCGCCAGTGGCGACGCGATCTGCGACGCCGCCACCAGATGCGCATGCGGCAGCTCTACCGGCGCCGCTACTGAGCGCGGTCGCCATCGCGGTGACGGGCGAGTGCGCCAAGCGATTGACGCCGCGGTCTGCAACCCCGCGAGACATCCAGGTCGCTACGGTCGGCATCGCGGTTGCACCTTTGGGTCACCATGGCCCCTGCATCCTCCGGCACGCTCCTCGAGACCTTGCGTCGTAGGAGCTTTCATCTCGACGGCACCGAGACGCTCCGCATCACCGCCGACGCGCCAAGCTCGAGGAGCACAGTCGAGCTGTCTATCGAAGCCATGCGGGATCCAGCGGCGCTCGAGGGCATGCACTTGCCGCGCGGAGCTGTGGCCGGCCTTCAGCTCGACCTCTTGCTCGACCGCCTGCCGCTCGGCCTCGGGCTCGGGCTCCTCGCGCGGGCCGTGACCTGGCTCGCCGAAGAGGGCGAGCTCAGGGTGGTCGTGCGGGACGTGGAAACCTGGATGCAAGGGCTCGTGTCGGCCGAGCTCGACGAGCGAAGCGCTGGCTTTGCCCGCCTTCAGTCGTGCGCCATCTCGGAGGCGTGGGGAGCCCAGTCGCTGACCTTCGTGCTCGAGGCGTTCGGCCTCGAGGTGGCCGGAACCAAGCCCTACTGGGACCCCGTCGTGAACGAGCCGAGGGTCGAAGTGACGGCGGTCGTGCCACGCGGCGCGCGCTCGAACGACCGCGAGCTCGACACGACCTACCGAATTGCAGCTGCATTGCTTGCCGTTCTGCGCGGGTCTTCGTCGCCCGAGCAACGCCATGCGGCCTGGCGAGACCTCGTAGCCATGAGTGGCGTCGACCCGGTGCGGCTGGGCGGCACGCTGAAGGAGCCACCCGCCACGGAGCCGCCTTGCACGGCACCGGGACGACCCGCACCAGCCAATCCCGTGTTCTCGATCGTCGTGCTGACCTACAACGGCCTCGACGACACGCGACGTTGTCTCGAGAGCGTGGAGGCGCATTCGACGGTGCCCTACGAGCTCATCCTCGTCGACAACGATTCGCGAGACGGCACGCCCGCATACTTGCAACACTGGGCCGAGCAACGGCCCCACGTTCGCGTCGTGCTCAACCGCGGCAACCGGGGCTTCGCGGGCGGCAACAACGCCGGGCTCGCCCTTGCGGAGGGGCAGTACGCCATCCTGCTCAACAACGACGCGGTGGTGACGCCAGGCTGGCTCGAAGGGTTTCGGCGCGCCTTCGACTCGAGTCCAAAGGTCGGCCTCGTCGGACCTCGGAGCAACTGCGTGAGCGGGCTTCAAGAGGTGGAGGAGGCGCGCTACGTCTCGGCCGCTCAGCTCGAGCGTTTTGCCGTGCAATGGAGCGAGGACCACCAGGGTCACTATGACGCGGCCACGCGACTGGTCGGCTTCTGTCTCGGCGTACGTCGCGCGGTGTGGGAGAAGATCGGCGGGCTCGACGACATCTACGGTCGGGGGAACTACGAGGACGACGACTACTGCCTGCGTACCCTGGCGGCGGGCTTTCAGCTCGTGCTCGCGCACGACGTCTTCATTCACCACACCGGCGGTCGCTCCTTCCGCGGTTTGGACCTCAACCTCGCCGACATCTGTGGAGAGAACGCCGACCGGTTTCGTCGCAAGTGGGGACTCCCGCGCGACGCGCCCGAAGGCGTCATGCTCTCCCCCGTTTTCAACGCCGAATCGGCGGCGGCCGTGCCGCTCCCCTTCGTCGAAGTGAGTCACACCATGTCCGCACGGGTCTACCGCGAGGCGGACCCCCGCATCGCGCGGGACGCGCTCTTCTGCCGCGCGCAGACGGCCCGTGCGGCGGGACACCTCGTCACCTCGCTCTACCTCTTCGCCGAAGTGGCGCGTCGGGATCCGAGCTTCGTGCGCGCCCATCTCGCCTACGCGGCGGCGGCCCTCGCGCTCAACGACGCCCGCCACACGCGGTTGGCCCTCGAAGGCGCGTGCAAGGCGCAGCCGCAGGACGCTCAGCTGTGGACGCAGCTCGCGATGGTGCATTTCCGCGCCGACAACCTGGAGGACGCGCAGGACGCCTGTGCCTACGCCATGCAGCTCGAGCCCAGCTCACCTGCGGTGCAGGCCATGGCGACGCGGCTCGGCATGCGACGGGCCGGCTGAGCGCAGCGGGCTACGGGGGGGCAGCGGGCGTGAGCGTTTGCGACGCCTTGCAAGCGCCGTCGACGAAGCGACTGCCACCGCTCTTCAGCGTGGAGAACTGCCACAAGACGTCGTTGCCATTCAGGTAGACGATGGCGGTTGAACCCTCGTCCTGGGGGAACCCATCGGCGTAGGCGGCGTCGAGGGCCTTGGCGAGGGAGCAGTCGGGTAGCTCCAGTGGCGGTTGTCCAACGCCGGGGGTACGCCGCAGCGCGAGCTGCCATGGGGTGAGGATCCCTTGCGCCATCTCGTACTCGCCGTCGGGCCCCTTGTAGCGAAACCCATAGGTGATGGCGCTGGTGCGCGGGTGGAACTTGCCCTTGAAGATCCCGGTTGCGGACACCAACACGAGCTCGGGGTTGTTGACCCTCAGCTTGGCCTCGATCTTCTTTCGTACCGTGTCGAGGGATGCGGCCGCACTCGCCGCTCCCCGCGTGTCGAGCCGAAACTCGTTGTCGCAGAACTCGTAGGGACAGGGCATCGGACCGGGGGTCGGTGCGACCTGCTCCTCATCGTCGCGCTTCTTCTTCGACTTCTTCTTCTTCTTGGGGGGCGCGTCATCAGCGTTCTCGGTCGGGTCATCGCGCATGGTCCAGACCACGCCGACGACGGCGACGACGGCCACCAGCAAGCCTAGACCCAGGCCGACCCAGAGCCCGCCTCGACCGGCGTGGCTCACCGAGGGCGCTGGGGGCGGATCGGCCGTGACGCCAGGTGACGGGGAATGGGGACCGAGCCCGGACGGCGTTGAGCTGGGGGCCGCCGTGACGGCAGGGGCGTTCGATGCCGTCGCAGCGCGCGCGAACGAGCCGGGGAGGGTGACCGGCCCGCCAGCCGCAGAGGCTGCCGTCAACGGCGCGGCCGTCGTCGAGGGCATGGCCTGCATGGTGTCCGCGTGGGCCACCGGCGTCGCAGGGGCCACCGCTGCCATCTTCACCGTGCCTTTTGCGGTGCTCTCGGACGCGATGTGCGTGCCCCGGGGCTGCGTCGTTCCCCCAGAGCCCCCCGGCCGGTTCCAGCCGCCCGTCTCGGCCATACGCACGATGCGCGCCACGAGGGGACGTGCATGTCCAGGGCCGTAGGGCGCCAAGGCTTGTGCGAAGGCGGCGACGTTGGGATACCGGTCTTCGGCTTCTTTCTGGAGCGCGACGGTCACGACGGCGACGAAGGCGGGCGGCAGGTCCGGGCGTTGCTTGGCGAGCGAGCTCGGCGGGTGCTGGAGGATCGAGACGAAGAGCTCGGCCGGCGTGGCACCATCGAAGGCAGCGGCGCCGGTGAGTAGCTCCTGCAGAACCACGCCGAGGGCCCAGACATCCGTCTGGGGGGTGACCTGCTTGGCGCTCACGAGCTGCTCGGGGGCCATGAATCGAGGTGACCCCAGAAGGGCGCCACTCTGCGTGAGCTCACGATGGTCGGAAGCGTCGTCCGTCTTGCTGATCCCGAAGTCGAGCACTTTGACGAGGCCGCTGCCGTCCACGCGCTTGGTGAGGAAGAGGTTGCTCGGCTTGAGGTCGCGGTGCACCACGCCGAGGCCGTGCGCTTCCATCAAGGCTTCGCAGGCCTGCAGCAGGTAGTCCACGGCATCCGTCATCGACAGGGGGCCGTGCTCGAGCACGTGCTCCGCGAGGTCTTTGCCTTCGAGGAGCTCCATGACGATGAATGGTTCCCCGGTGGGGAGGCTCCCCACGTCGAGGACGCGGCACACGTGCTCGCTGCGCATCCGGACCACCGTCTTGGCCTCGCGTTCGAAGCGCACGAGGGCGGCTGCGTGGGCTCCTGCGAGCAGGAACTTGATCGCAACTTGCTGCGGCAGATGCAGGTGGTCGGCCGCATAAACGACGCCCATTCCGCCGCGACCGAGCTCGCGCACGATGCGGTACTTGTCGGCGACGACGTCGCCCGGTGCGACCGGCGTGCTCATGGGTTGGCGCTGATGGACCTATCTTAGAGGTCGGCGCAATGGGCTTCGGCGTCAAGGGAAGCACCTCGCGGGCGAAGCTAGAACAGCGCGAGTTGGTCTCCCGCGATGGCCTCGAAGCTCAGCCCGAGTGCGGCGAGAATCCCCTCGGCGGCAGGACCGAGCTGCCGGTCGAGGTAGTGGTGGTGGTCGATGGGACCGTGCTCGATCTCGACCGGCTCCGGACCTTCGGTGGTGATGACGTAGCGGATCTCTTTGACGTCTCGTCCGAGTCTTTGGGCCGCCTTCACGTGAGGAGGCAGGTTGTGCTTGTAGTCCTCGACGCGGCGACGGAGCCGCTTCTTGTAGACGAGCTCCTGGTCGAGCTCGCCGGCGAAGAGTGCTCGCCGGAACTCGCGTACCCATGTCTCGACTTCGTCGTCGTGAAAGACGCGCCAGATGAGCTCCCGCTGGAATCTGCGCGCGAGCGGTGTCCAATCGGTGCGCACCGCTTCGAGACCCTTGATGACGAGTCGGGGCTCGTCGCCGTCACGCACGAGGCCCGCATAGCGTTTGGCGCTACCCTCGTCGGACCCACGCAAGGTGGGCATGAAGAAGCGAGTGAAGTGCGTCTCGAACTCGAGCTCGAGCGCCGAGGTGACGTCATGCTCGTCGTGAATGCGCTCGGTCCACCACGTGTTCAGCGTGTCGGCGAGCTGGCGGGCCGTCTGAAGGCAGTCTTCAGCGTCGCGGTCGTCTCCGAGCCAAACAAAAAGCGAGTCGGTATCACCGTAGATGACGGGGTAGCCGTCGGCGATGAGCCGATCTCGGGTTTCGCGAATGATCGCGTGTCCGCGCCTCGTGATCGAGCTTGCGAGGCGCGGGTCGAAGAAGCGGCAGCCCGGTGTGCCCAGCACCCCGTAGAAGGAGTTCATGAGGATCTTGATCGCCGTCGAGCGCGGCTTGTCGTTGGCGCGCTTGGCGGCATCACGCTGCCGCCAGAGGTCCTCGATGAGCCCGGGCAGAATGTGCCGCTCGCGCGCGAACGAGGCTCCGTCGAAGCCTTCGATGGGGTCCTCGTGGGGGAACGCGAGGCCCATGGGGTCGACACGGAAGGTGCGAATGATGCTCGGATAGAGGCTCTTGAAGTCGAAGACGACGACGTTTCGATAGAGGCCAGGACGACTCGCCAGCACCACACCGCCGGGGGCCATGAGGCCGCCGCGAGGCACGTCGGCCGTGTCGCCTGCCACATGTCCGTGGCGGTGAAGTCGCGGGAGGTAGAGGTGGTCGAAGGCGGCGACCGAGCCACCTACGCGAGATAGCGGGAGGCCGGTCATCCTCTGTCGCGCGACCATGAAGTCGGTGAGGTCGGTCGCGTCGAAGATCTCGAGCACGAGCTCGGCGTCGCGGCGGTTGTAGCGCGCGAGGGCAGCCGGGTCCTCGCGATGCATGCGCTGGATCTCGGCGACCTTGTCGACGCCGTGGTCGATGGCTTTCCCTTCCCCGAGAAGAGACTGCGCGACATCCTCGAGGGCAAAGCTCTCGAAGCTGTAGGTCGCGGCTTCGAGACAACGGATCCCGTCGAGTACGGCCCGGCCCGGGATGCGAGGAATGGGGAGCTGCGATGCGGACTGCGGGGCGAGGATGGTGGCGCGACCGCGTCCGCGACCGATGTCGAACCGAAGTCGATGGGTGTCGCACCGCTTCTCGAGGTGCGTGAGGTCGAATCCCACCACGTTCCAGCCGAGCAGCAGATCTGGGTCGCGTGCACGAACATGGGCGAGCGAACGCTCGAGGAGCGCGCGTTCGTTCGGCACGAACGTGACACCGGCGGGGGCGGTTCCCTCGCCGACCATGAGAACCATCGAGGTCTCGT
Organism: Polyangia bacterium; assembly: GCA_030426145.1. Taxonomy (GTDB): domain Bacteria; phylum Myxococcota_A; class Polyangia; order Polyangiales; family Polyangiaceae; genus JAPYTK01. The sequence continues at coordinate 66,713 of JAUHZF010000004.1, read as the reverse complement.
CGTCGACGAGCGCCATCGAGATCACCGGGCCGTCCATGCCGTCGGTCTCGATGTCGAGGCTCAGTCGGCGCAGGGGCGGGCTCGCCTCGCTCGTCGTGACCTTGGGGTCGCGCATCTCGGCGTGGCCATCGCGCCTGGTGAGCTTGCCGCGGAGGCGGCAGCTTCCGGTGACGAAGCGCTCCATGAGGAAACGATCGTGGGGTCGGACGTCGGACTCGTAGACGCTGACCCCTTCCGCCCGAAGCTGGTCGCGCGCATCGAGCGCCTTGCGCCGCGTGCCGAAGTAGAGCGCGTCGACGGGCTGCCCACGCAGGTCCGTGAGCTCCACCTCTCGCCGCGCCGTGGCGTCGGCTTTGGTACCGCGTCGCACGAACATGACCGCACGCTCACGGGTCAGCTCGACCCGCACCGGACCGTCGGCGGTCGCCACCCAGAGCTCGATGAGCAAGCCGCGGGGCGTGTCTCTCCAACCGCGCGTGAGGACCAGGCCCTCGCGCGTCTCCGATGCCGACGTCACGCGGTGGGATCAGGGGAGGGTGATGGTCGTTCGGTAGATGAACGTCTGGCCCACCTGGCCGTCGTTCCAGGGGATGTCGCCAGGCTCGAAGGGCGAGCTGTAGTTGTAGACCAGGTACTGTTTGCCCTGGAGGTGCACCGCTGACGCGAAGCACGTGTCACCGGCCGAGGGGAGGTCGAGGAGGAATTCGACCGTGAGGGTCTCTGGATCGACCCTCCACAGGGCACAGCGCTTGGGCGTGTTCCAATACTCGGCTTGATATTCCAGCCCGAGCTCCGACGGGTCACCCTCGAGGCCGAGGTCGAAGTCGCCGTCGTTGGCGAGCTGGCGCCGCCCGATGAGGTAGACCTCACCCTCGTGGGCGAAGACCAGGGGCGAGTCGTATTTCTTGGGGTCGGCAGCGCAGGTCCAGTTGCCGAGGTCGTCAGCAGGCGCGCGACAGATCTTGGAGCCAAAGCCATCCTCGTCACCGCTTTCGTTTCGCGACACGGCTACGAGGTCACCATTGGGAAGGAAGGCCCAGTCGGTTTCGGAGCCGCCTCCGGTCGGCATCAGCGGCTGACCCGGAACCACCGGCTCGAAATCGAAGCCATTTCTCGTCTCGAGCCAGGAGACCTGCAGCCCGCCTTCGCCCGTCTCGTAGATCTCGGCGCCGCCGTCGTATCCGATCATGTAGCTCACGCCATCGACGGTTCGCGTGCGCCACGGAATGTACGCTTCGGTGCCAGGCGGGTTCAGGTCCTCGGGGGTGGACCAAACGCACCCATCGAGCTGCCGCGTCACCATCATGCTCTCTGGCTTGAAGGTGAAGGTGACCGCGCCGAGTCGCGCGAAGTACATGAAGAGCTGGTCGTCGACGACGAGGAAGCGTGGCTCGCGGAGGTCTTTCTCGAGCGATATGCTCGTCTCGAGCACCCACGTCTTCTGGTCGGCGGTGCTGACGACGTAGAGCACCACGGTGTCGTCGGCGAAGTGCGACGGCGCGGTCCGGAAGGCGAAGAACAGCCGACCCCGATGCCAGATGATGTCGAGATTGTTGTGGGCGTCTTGTGACACCACACCGTCTGGCATGTCACCACTTGGGGCGACGGTGATGGGCGCGGTGAAGCTGGGCGGCATGCCGGTTGCCGGGTCACACGCGTCGCCGAGGAGGGCGCACACGTCCTGCTCGGTGAGCTCGGCGGCGTCGTAGCAAGCCGGCGGTGGTGCAGGTGAAAGCCCGTTCTCGCTGCTACAGCCGAGCACGGTGAACGCGAGCAACGCGATGATCCATCGAAGTCGAAGCATGCCCCTGCTGCGCGTTCTGACATCCCCGCCGGGCGTCGGCAATGGCCGCGACCGGACAGCCTTGGTACCGTAGGACCTTGTCTGCACTGGCAGAGACGTATCGCGGAATGGTCGGCGTCGCCCCGTCGAGCCGCCAGCTCTTTGCGACGCTGCGGCAGCTCGAAGGCTCCGATGTCAACGTCCTCATCGAGGGGCCACCGGGCACGGGCAAGAAGATGGTGGCGGCCGCCATCCACGAAGGGTCCGCGCGCGGAAGCCGCCCCTTCATCGTGGTGAACCTGTCGCGTGGCGATGCTGTCGAAGCGCGTCGAATTCTCTTCGGCCACGCGCGCGGGGCTTTCCCGGGGGCGATGGAGGACCTGCCGGGCGCCTTCGAAGCAGCCCATGGAAGTACGCTCTTCCTCGATGGGGTAGGTGGCCTCCCTCCCGAGGTGCAGCCAGCGCTGCTTCGCGTCGTGGAGACAGGAGAGGTCGCGCGCGCCGGTGAATCCCAGACGCGCAAGGTCGACGTGAGGGTCGTGTCGGCCTGGTCAGGCTCGCTGCAATCGGGAGGGCGGTTCGACGACGCGTTGCGCATGGCGCTCGCGGTCGTCACCCTCTCGTTGACCAGGCTCGAGGATCGCGCTGAAGACATCCCGGTGCTGGCCACGCACTTCGCGCGCCAGGCGGGGCTCGGCGAGCTTCCGAACCACTTGCTGCAACGGTTCTCGAATCAGGCGTGGCCGGGTGAAGTGCGCCAGCTGCGGCAGGCGGTGCAGACCTACGTCGCGCTCGGCGGCTTGCCGACCGAACGCGAAGACACCGAAGCGGCGCTCGACCACCTACTTCGCGAGGTCGTCGAACTCGATCGCCCACTTGCAGAGCAGAAGGCGGCGATGGCCGACCGCTTCGTGCGCGCCTATCTCGAGGTCGTGCTCGAGCAAGCCGAGGGCAATCGCTCCGAGGCGGCGCGCTTGGCGGGCATGGACCGAAGCAACTTCGGCAAGCTCCTGGCCCGGCACGGCTTTGGGCGACGCAGCATCCCACCCTCATGAGACTGGACGTTGGCGTATCGCGCTGGCCCATCGCGGGCGGCTTTCGGATCAGTCGGGGCGCCAAGCACGAGGCGGTGCTGGTCGAGGTCACCGTGACGGGTGATGGTCTATCGGGGCGCGGCGAGGCGGTGCCCTATCCGCGCTACGGTGAGTCCGTCGAGGCCGTCGTAGCCGAGCTTCAGGCGGTGCGTTTGTCTGGAGATGATCGTGTGTCGTTCTGGGCCGAGGCAGAGAGACAGCTCACGCTCGGGGCCGCTCGGAACGCCCTCGACTGCGCGCTGTGGGACTGGGAAAGTCGGCGCACGGGTCGACCGGTTCACGCGCTCGCTGGCGTCGCGCCACCTGCGCCGGTACCAACCGCCTTCACCCTCAGCGTCGGCACGCCGGAGGCGATGGCCGATGCGGCGCGTCGGGAACGGGGGCGGCCCTGTTTCAAGCTCAAAGCATCAGGTGAAGACGACCTGGCGCGCGTGGCCGCCGTGCACGCGGCCTGTCCGGAGACGCCGCTGATCGTCGACGCCAACGAGGCGTGGTCGGTGGAGACCTACGAGCAGCTGGTGCCGGAGCTTCACGCGCTCGGGGTCATCCTCATCGAGCAGCCATTTGCCGCTGCGCGTGACGAAGAATTGGCTGACCTCGCGCGCCCGATTCCCGTCTGCGCGGACGAGTCGTTCATGAGACGTTCGCAGCTGGCTGGCTTCGTCGGGCGATACGACGCGGTCAACGTGAAGCTCGACAAGACGGGAGGCCTCACCGAAGCACTGGCGTGTGTGCGCGAGGCGCGGACGTTGGGGCTTCGTGTGATGCTCGGGTGCAACGTGTGCACGTCGCTCGGAATCGCGCCATCGTTCATGCTCACCGAGCATGCCGACTTCATCGACCTCGACGGACCGCTGCTGTTGACGACGGATCGCGACGGCGGCGCCGTATGGGACGGCGCCCGGTTGCATCCGCCGAGGCTCTGGGGGACCTAGAACGACAAACGGTTTGAAGCCTGTGAAACCCTTCGCCTTTCACGCCCAACGAATGCGTGCTCCCTCCGGCCTCCTCGACGTAGCTCACTACGCCTGCGTCGTCCTCCGGTCCGCGCCACATCCGCTGGACGCGAAACTCAAAGGAATCACGACGACGTCAAACCGTTCGTCGTTCTAGAAGAAGACGCCGGCGCCGATGCGGAAGCCGAGCGTGCCAGCGCCGTCCTCACCCGTGGCGGGCTCACCTGCGGCATTGCCGACGAGGCTGATCTTCGCGTCGAGACCGAACGAGCCGTCGTCGACGAAGGAGTAGTGGGTGGCCACGTAGGGCTCGAGGGTGAAGGCGGCGCCTCCCGGCGAGTCGACGGAGCTCTCGTCGGCGACGAGGACCAGTTCCTCGAGCGGGGTGCCGGCCGCGACCCAGAACTTGAGGCCACCGCGGAGCAGCCCGTCGAAGGCCTCGTAGGAGACGTCGGGGGCGAGCACGAAGTTGAAGGCCACGCTGTTGACCTTGCCGATGGTGTTGTCGATACGCGGAACCGGGTCCGTGCCACCGGTCTTGATCATGATCTCGAGCTTGGTGTCGGCGCGGAGCCAAAGCTTGCCCGGGCCCAGGTCGGGGATCTGGTAGACGACGCCGACCTTCGGAATGATGCCCACGCGCTGGTATGCGAAGAGCGCGCGGTCTTCCCAGCCACGGCTTGCGGCGGCCGCGTGGTTGACCACGGCTTGGCCGAGCTTCCCGCGGTTGTCGGGGTCGGGAAACATGTCACCCTGCCCGGTGGGCAGCGTGAGGCCCAGGCCCACGGGGAGCCAGAGCTTCTTGGTGATGGTGAAGATGGGGGCAGCGCCGATCTCCAAGGCCCCGGTTGAGATCTGCTTGAACTCGTCGGGGTCGGAGGCTCCGTCGGTAAAGGGCTCGGCGGGACCGTTGTTGGCGCCGGTCGAGATGGGGAATCTCGCGTAGACGCCCCAGGTGTCGCCGATCCGGTAGCCGAAGTTGATGAGGAACGACGCGGTGGGGGTAATGTCGGTCGCGCCTTGGACCTCGTTCCCCACGATACCGAGGCTGCCGAAACCGATGACCGTATCGAGATACGCGTAGCCAGGGGGCGGAAGCTCGGCAGGGCCTTCGAGCTCCTCCTGCTTCGCCTCGTCTTCTTCACCCTCGAGCTCGGCGAGTTTTCCCGTCTTGCCGCGCGGGCGGAAGCGACCCTCGGGCTCTTCACCACCCACGCCCCATGTGCTCAGCTCGGAGTTGGGGTCTGGCTTGGGGAGCGCGGCGTCATCGTCGTCATCATCGTCATCGTCGTCGTCCCCGGCTTCGGGGGCGGCGTCGGGGTCGGCTTCAGGGTCCGCCTCGGGGTCGGCTTCTTCTGCCGCCTCGGGGTCCTCCTCGGCCTGCGCGTGAGCGACCGCGGGTACCGCCAGGAGGAGGCCTGCGAGCAGGGTAGACACCAGGGCGGGAAGTGCGGTCCGATCGAGCAAGCGCATCCGTATCTCCGTAATATGTCGAGCGCCCCGAGAGGCGATTCTGGCGCCCGACGCTAGTACACCCCTCTGAAAATGCGTAGTTCTTTCGCTACGGAGGGCCGGCTCCCGGTCGCAGCCGTGCTACGCATTCGGAGGGGCCGGGACGCAGGACTGCCAGCGTGCCGTGACGGGGCTCCGAGCCGGGGATGAGCGAACCACCCGATCCATCGAGGGGCGATGAGGCCGCAGCCGAGATCTCGGGCTTCGACCTGCAACGACGGCTGGGGGCTGGCGGCATGGCGGAGGTGTTCCTCGCCAAGAAGCGCGGAGCGGAGGGCACCTACAAGCAGCTCGTTCTGAAGCGCATCCTGCCGCAACACAGCTCATCGCGGCGCTTCCGCCACATGTTCGTCGAGGAGGCGCACCTCGCGACCCGCCTGAACCACCCCAATATCGTTCAGGTCTACGAGTTCTCCCACCACGGCGACGACCTGCTGCTGAGCATGGAGTACGTCGAGGGGGTCGACCTCGGTAAGCTCGTGCGAGCAGCCCGAAAGCGCGAGAAGCAGGTCCCGCGCTGGGTGGCCGCCTTCATCGCGGCGGAGGTGGCCAAGGGCCTGCACTACGCGCACGAGCGCCGAGACGAGGGCGGGTTGCCCCTCGAGATCGTGCACCGCGACGTCTCGCCGCAGAACATCCTGCTGTCCTTCGGTGGGGTCGTGAAGATCGCCGACTTCGGCATCGCCAGCGCCAACCTGTTTCGCGAGGAGGCCGGGGTCCTCAAGGGGAAGTTCGGCTACATGTCCCCCGAGCAGGCGCGCGGCGAGAAGGTCGACCGACGGAGCGACATCTACGCGCTCGGCGTCGTGCTCTACGAGATGCTCACCCTCAAGTCACCCTACGGTGGGTTGAAGGATGAGGCCTTGGCCGAGGCTGTTCGCTACGGCACGGTCAAGCCGCCCTCGTCGGTGGACCCTGATATTCCCGCTCGGCTCGACGAGATCGTCATGAAGGCGATGCACCGGCGCCCCGAGGATCGTTTCCAGACCGCGCGGGGCATGGCGGCAGAGGTCGCGCGCGCCTTGCTCGAGGCGCAAGAGCTCGTCGACGCGACCAGCGTCGAAGAGACCATGGCGCGGGTGCTCGGTCCCCAGGACCTCGCGGCCGAGGCCGAGATGGCACAACAGACGATGGCAGCGGTGCGCAAGCCGCGCACGTCCGCTTCGGAGATGGGCAGCGGGACGGCGGCCCATACGTCTCGGCGCATCGTGCGCGAGGTGCGCCACGTGGCCGTGATCAAGCTTCGGCTAGAGGGTCTGGGCGACCTCGAAGACGTTCAGAGCAAGGCGGGGGCGCGCCGGACCATCGACACGATTCGGCATACCCTCGAGGAGATCGCCTACAAGCACGGTGCCGTGTGGTCGTGGACGAGCGAGACCGACGCCTATGCGGTGGCTGGGTTGTTGTCGAACCCGGCGCGGGCGCCGAACGACGCGGCCCTGATCGCCGTGGACGTGCACGAGTTTCTCGCCAGCCACTCGGAGGATCTGCCGGTGCCCGTGCGCGGGGCGGTGGGAATCGTCCGTGGGATCGCGACCGGTGAGCGCGACGCTGAGGGTCACCTACAAGACCACCAGCTCAACGCACCAGCGAACTTCTTGGCTGACGAGCTCGGGGGGCGTACCCCGAGCGGCAAGACGTGGGTGGCCGGCGGGGTGTACCGCCTCGTTCGGCGCGAATTCCGATGGAGTGACGGGCCGATCATCGAGCTGCCGGACGCGCCGGACCAGCAGGTGCCGGAGCGTATGCGCGTCTATGTGTTGCTGCGCCAGCTCACGGCGGAGGAGCGCATGGCCGAGATGGCGCTCAACTCGACCGACCTCGTAGGGCGCGATGCGGAGAAGGCCGACCTCCACGCGGCCTATCATCGGGCCGTCTATCACCCGGGCTCGACGAGCACGATACCTCCGCCGGACAGCGGGCGTTCGAGCAGCGTGCCGCCGACGTCCTCGCGAAGCAGCCGGCCACCACACGCGAATTCGCGCAAGCGAACGTCGCGGACCGGTGAGCTCCTGGCTCGGGTGATCGTCGGCGAGATGGGGATCGGCAAGACGGCGCTGCTCGAGACCTTCTTGGAAGAGCTTCCCGAAGAGGCGCGGGTGTTTCGGGTGGAGTGCTCGCCGGTGAAGATCGACTTGCCGTATGCCACGGCGACCGAGCTGCTCCGCGAAGTGACGGGGCTGGGGACGGACGATGGGTACGACGAGGCCGTCGAGAGCCTGAGGAAGCTGTTCGGTACGTCGCGGTCTCGGACGCGGACCGAGCGGCTGGTCGGCCGGCTGGCCGAATTGGTGGCCGACGAGCAGCTCCAGCTCCGCGACGAAGAGGAGGCGGTCGCCCATCGGGATCTGCTGGTCACGGGGACGAAGGTCTTGTTCGGGGCCATCGCGAAGACGGCGCCGGTCGTCATCGTGGTCGACAGCCTGCAATGGGCCGACCGGATGAGCTTGCAGCTGCTGCAGCGGTTGCTCGAGCGCGAGGAGCCGTTGCCGGTGTTGACGCTCTTGGCTGCCCGGCCAGAGGACCGGCTCGCTCCCTACCTGGAGGGGTTGGTGCGCACCGAGCTTCGTGGGCTCAGTGCGGAAGAGCAGATCCGTTTGGTGCAGTCGCGCCTCGGGGTGCGTGAGGGCGTTCCCCAGATCTGCCGCGAGCTCGTGCCCCGTGTGGGGGGGAACCCCTACTTCCTGCTCGAGATGGTGGATGCACTGCTCGAGCGTGGCGTTCTCGAGATCTTGGAGCCCGATGACGGGAGCGAGTCGCAACTGGTGCGGCGCGATGCTCGGCACGGGGACCGGGCAGAAGCTCTGCCCACGACCATCGAGCAGCTGGTCGGTGACCGGCTGAGCGAGCTCCCAACTGCGGAGCACGACGTGGTCGACTGGCTGGCCGTGGCGGGCGGCCCGCTGACCGAATCCGATCTGATCGCGCTGACGCGTTTGGCCGACGACGAAGCCATCTCACGGCTATGCGCGCGCGGGCTCTGCGATCGACGCGGAAAGTCGGTCGACTTCCGGCATCCGTTGGCCCGCGACGTCGCCTATGGCGCCCTCGACGTCGTGCGGCGGGCGAGGATGCACCGCCGCTTGGGCGAGTACCAAGCCTCCACCCCATTGGCTCGCGGCCTCTCGGCAGCCATCGTCGCGCAACATCTGGAGCGGGGGGAGGCGCCGAGACAGGCTGCGGAGTTGTACTTGGAGGCTGCGGGAGCAGCGCGGCAAGCCCACCAAACGCAGCTCGCGCTCCGGTACTACCAGCGAACGCTCTCGCTCTTGCCGGTCGGGGATCACCGCCGGTTGACCTCTCACGCTGCTCTGGAACGCATTTTTCGAAGCCTCGGCCAGAGCCATGAGCGCCGGCACCATCTCGACGAGCTTCGGCGCATGGCACGTGACGGGCGTCAGGCGCGGTGGGTGGCGGTGGCCCTCGTCCGAAGTGCGTTGCACGCACTCGACCATGGCCAGATGGCCAAGGGATTGCCCTTGGCTCAGCGGGCCGCAGACATGTCTCGGTTTGCCAAGACCCCCGACCTCGAGGTGGAGGCGCTCATCATTTTGTGTGAGCTGCTGCGGGATCTGGGTGACGTCAACGGTGCGCTCGATGCCTGTGAACGTGCGCTGGATGTGTGCCTGACGGGGAAGGTCTCGCGGCAAGCGCGCGCCGAGGTGTTGCGTGCCAAGGGCGTCCTCTTGCGGCGTGCGGGGCGTCTGAATGCGGCCACGGAGAGCCACGCCGAAGCGATTGCCATTTTCAAGGCGGTGGGGGCGCGGCGCAGCGAGGCGCGTGCACGCAACTCCTTGGGGTTCGCCCTGTTCGTACTGGGGCGCTACGAGGACTGTGTGGCGATGTGCCTATCGGCCATCGCGATCGACGTGATGATCGGAGGGCGCTTCAAGGTGGCCAAGACCCTCGCCAACGTGGGGATGGCCTACGCGAGGCTCGGCCAGGTCGAACACGGGATGGCCTATCTGCAGCGGGCTCGGGACGCTCACGAGCGGTACGACGATAAGGACGGGCGCATCGATACGCTGTTGGTCGCGGCCACCACTCAGGTCGAGATGGGCAATCTTGCGGAGGCCAAGCAGTGGCTTGGTGATGCGGCCGCTTTGGCGACGGTAAGTGGCAACGTCTACGACCGCATCCACCAGCTCATCGTGCAAGCCCTCATCGCACGGGGGGAGGAAGACGCCCTTGCCGCCTCGACCTACGCCGCGGAGGCGCGACAGCTCGCCGAGGGACAAGCGCTCGTCAGCTATCACGTCTTTGCGACGGCCATCGAGGCCGCGGCGCGGGTGGACTCGGGTGACACTCAGGCTGGGGTCCTGCTTGCGACGACCGCCTTGGGAGCCGTCGAAGCCATGGAGGGAAGCGAGTACGGCATCATGGTGCGCTGGCTTTGCGTAGAAGCCGTCACGACGGCACTCGGCAACGACCGGCTGAACACGGCGACGGTCGCCTCCGATGTGTGCCGGCGTGCGCTGAACCACGTCGACCGCTTGGCCGGCTACATTCGCGATGCGGGGCACCGCGAGACCTTCTTCCAGCGTCCTGCGGTTCGCGGGATTCTGGAACAGGGAACCAAGGTCGCGCCTGAGGCGCTGACACTGTCTTAGCGGCGTCAGCGCTCGACGAGGACTTCGTCGAGCGGCTTTCGCGTGAGGTCGGGAACCTCACAATCTTCAGCGGGCAGCCCGACCGGGATGAGCATGTAGGGGTGCTCGTGCTCCGGACGCCCCAACACCTCGCGCAGGAACTTCATCGGGGAGGGGGTGTGCGTCAGGGTGACCAGGCCGGCATCGTTGAGTGCGGCGAGCAGGAAGCCAACCGCGATGCCGACGGACTCGTTGACGTAGTAGTGCTGGTCGCCGTCGCCCCCTTTGCGCTGGGCGAACACCACGATGAGGGCAGGGGCGACCTCGAGGAAGGGCTTGTCGGGTCCCACGCCCAACGGCGCGAGGTCCTTGAGCCATCGGTCTCCCGCCCGACCGCCGTAAAAGGCCAGCTCTTCCTTCTCCGCCGCCTCGCGGACGCGGCTCTTGAGTGCCGGCTCCGTCACGATGACGAAGGTCCACGGTTGCTTGTTGGCCCCGGAGGGAGCCGACGCAGCGGCTGCTACGCAGTTCCGAAGAACCTCACGTGGGATGGGCGCGTCGCTGAAGTGGCGAACGGAGCGGCGACGGCGCAACCGGTCGAGGAAGCTCCGCGACCGCTCGAGCATTTCGTCGTCGGTGCGTCGCTCATGGTCGAGCGGGATGGTTGGAAGCGGAGACACGGGGCCGGGAACGTACTCTGGGAGCTCGGTCCTCGCTAGCTCGGTGTTGGCGGTACGGACCTAGGGAATGAAGTTGACCCCCACTTTGGTGCCCAGCCTGATCCCATGTTGCGCGGGAAGGTCCCTGAAGGCGGGGTAGAATTCGTAGGCCAAGAAGCCGGAGGCGGTTGGCATGAAGGCGCCGATGCGAACGCTCGAGAAGCCTAGGCCAAAGGAAGCCCTCAAACCCGGCGTGGACAGGGTGTCTTGGTAGTACTGGGTCAACCCGGCGACCTCGAGGTCGTACATCATGGTGTTGTCCTTGAACCGCAGAAGGAAGGGCACACCACCCATCGGACGAACGTTGATCTGTTGGTCACCGGATGCGTCTGCTGCAGCATCGATGGCCCCAGTACCGCCGCCTTCAAGGCCCACGCCCGCCGTCACGTTGGCGTCGAAGCCGTAAGCAGCCAACAACCGCAAGGAGCCGCCACCTCCGAGGCCGATGCTGCCATCCTGGCGAATCAACAAGGCCAGTCCACCGAAGCTCTCTCCGATGAGTAGGAAGCGACCCGTCTCGACCTGGCGACCGCGGAAATCAGGGTCCGGCTCGATGTAGAAGGGACAGTCGGCCGCCGCGACGTCATCGGCGTGTTCAAGGGCAGCCCGAATACGCTCGAGGGTAAGCAGCTCGCTGATCGCGCTGAGGTTCTTGCCAGACGCGAGCCAGGCTTCTTCAGCGGGGCCGCCCTCCGTTTCGATTCGTTGATCTAGCCAATCGAGCAGGCCAAGGCGTTGTTCCTCCTCCACGCGACAGAGGCTCATGAGCATCGCGGGGGTGATCTCTTCGATGGTCAGTCGGTCGACCTGCCATCCGAGTCGCTCCTCGGTTTCGACGATCTGCCTCGCGTCTTGGTAGAGGCCCCGCTGGGCCGGTTGTGTAGGCAACGTCGCACACCCGCATGTGGCGAGCAGAGGGATCACGATGCGGTGCATGGTACGCACTTAACGCGCTGACCGCAGTGGGGCCAGCGTGCCTGCATCCTGCTATGGTCGGGGGGTGACGAAAGAGCGGCGCATATACCCGCGGTTCGATGTGATGGCGCAGATCCACCTCTACCGAGGACGGGTCGATCTCGTTATGGAGGTCATCAACCTCAGCGCGGGTGGTGCGCTCGTCGACATGGGAACCCTCGACCGGCCAGCCAAACTGGACGTCGGGACCACCGTCAGTGTGGGGCTCACGAACCCGGAGACGCTCGAGCTCGTCGAGCTTAAGGCGAAGGTCGTCCGTCTGGAAGTGGATGACCATGGCAGCCGGTTTGCGGTCAGTTTCGAGTCGCCAACGGCGAGTGCAAGAGAAGCTGTTCAGCGTCTTCTCGCCACGGGGCGCCCCTCGAAGGGCCCGCCACCTCTCCCGCCCAGTGCCTGAGAGCTAGGCTTCTCGGGGCAGCGTCAGTCGAACCGCTTCTTCGAATAGTGCTTCCGGGTCCGTCGGATCGTCTACGCGGTCCCGCGCTTGCCGCGCGAGGCTGTGGCTTCGCCTGAGCGTCATCCCCATGTCGTCGAGTCGCTTCACGACCGCGGTTGCTGCGGAGAGCTCCTGGGGGGCGATTGCTGCCCCATATTGGGTCCCATCCGCGTGATAGAAGCGGAACCCTTCGCTCGCCGTTCCTTCGACGATGAGCTGGAAACGGTGTGCGGCACGGTGATGTGCGCCGCACAGCGGTAGCAATAGCTCTGGGTCGTGGTCTCCGCCGTCCTTTCGAGGTTTCGAGTGGTGGATGTCCAGAAATCGGTGGTTCTCACATCCGGGTACGGCACAGCGAGACCCATGACGGCGAAGGACAAGGCGTCGAATGCGCGGCGGGATGGTTTGCTTCGCCCGGCGATGTTCAGCTCCCACGTGGGGGCTGGTCGTTCCCACGTGGGGGCTGGTCGTTCCCACGTGGGGGCTGGTCGTTCCCACGTGGGGGCTGGTCGTTCCCACGTGGGGGCGTTCGGATGTGTTGCCCACGAGCTGCGCGTCGCACTCGGCCATTGCCCCGACGTCGGCCGTGATGGGGTGACTTCGACCGGCTGCGTCGATGCTCTGCGCACCACAGCTGTTACAGCGAGTGACGGCGATCTGGTAGGGCGCTGCTCCCTCATCGGGACCACCCAATCCGCGTCGCGCGATCTCGAGCAGGACGCTGTCGTCATCTGCGTTCGGCCCAAGGTCTTGTTTCACCTGTTGCTCGAGGGCGCGAAACAGCGCGATCGTCTCCGCGCTCGCCTCGAAGCTCAGGCGGTGCTTGAGCTTGGAGCTGTCCCCCGGGTCCGATGGGCGATCACCCGGTCGTCGTGTCGCCACTGCATGCTCGACCTGACGGCTGGTTCGCCCTTGGCTCCAGGTGAGCCAGTCGTGCTCCGTCTCTGAAGTGGCAATTCGAGACAGCTCACGAACCTTGCTCCACGTGATCTCGCCCTCACCAAAGGCTTGATCCATCGCGGGGAGGCGGGCCAGGTTTCGACCGACTCGGAGTCGCTCCTCTGTTTGCCGGCGGTTGAGGCCCACGTAGCGGTCTGCATACTCGAAGAGGCTGGCAAAGCCGCAGGCTTGATGGACGCCCAGCTGATCGGCCCTTGCGAGCCACCAGCACAGTTCGCGTTCGTGGGAGGTGAGGCCACGCGCGATAGCTACGATCTGCTCATGGACAGGTTGCCAGTCATCGGTTGCGCATGAGGGGTGGGTTGAATTCATGAGGACCTCGCGGAGCCCCCCTGAGTTGGGGGCCTCCACCGGTCCATCGGCACGAGCGAGATGATCGTAGCGCCTATTCCGCAGCGCGCCGCGCGACCAGGACTCGTCCGCCCGCGTGGCCTACGATGACCGGGGCGCCATCGTCCAGGTCGAACGTCCATCTACGCTCACCGCTTCCGAGCTCAAACGCCAGCATCTCTTCGTAGTTCGGCTGGAACAGCACGAGGCCCTCTTGCTCTGCGATGACGGGGGCCATACTGGGGCTAGCATCCAACTCCCGCACCCACGCAAACTCACCGTTGCGCAGGTCGATGAGGCCGTAGCGTGGATTTTCGTCGCCGTCGCCCAGGTAGGCCAACGCGTACTTTCGACCGAACGTGACGCTTTCGATCCCCGTAGGCCCTTGCCACCGAAGGCCCTGTGAGCTGGCGTCGATGGCGACCAAGCGGTCGCCCCGACAGAAAGCGAGTCCCCCGTCGTCCGTGGTCCCGATGGGCTTGGTGTCCGACCACCGGAAATCGGCCAGGTTGCCCTCGGGACCAAGCCAGGCCCGGCGACCCGAAGCCGCGTCGAGGGTATGTAGGGCGCCGACCTCGTCGACCGCGGTGACAAACCTCCCTGCGCTCACCACCCATCGCAAAGGCACCCCGGCCTTGTAGGTCCACTGGCGCTCGCCGCCCGTGGGGTCTAGCGCGACCACCTCATCCCCGGCAGTCACGACGACCAGGCCCCCAGCGACGATCGGCGCGGTCGAGCGCCCACGCCACGTGTAGTCGCTCGGCAGGGCAGCTGACCACTGTGCCTTGCCATCGAAGCCGATCGCAAAGACCCGCTCCATGTTGTGGCCTCCAGATGGTGCGGAGATGAGCAGGAGCCGCCGTTCGTCGGTCGTGACGAGCGAGTGGAAGTAGGCGTCGTCGGCTGCGTAGTCGAGGACCTCCGCTCCGTCGCTGAGACGGTGGCCGTACACGGACGAGCCTCGCACCGTGTAGAGGACGTCATCGACGACGATGCGTGGCCCCGAACCGCTCACTTCGGGGGCGGCGAGTTTCTGAAGGCGGTCCCCGCTCGACGTATCCACGACGTAGACCGGGTCGCTGGTCCAGCCTTGCGTGATGACGCGTCCGGGGGCCACGACCGGCGTCTCAGGTGGCGCCATCGAGGTCGCCATCGAGCCCACAGCGCCGGCCAGCAGGCCGACCCGCTCCAGCAGCCAAGTGGCACGCGCGTCGACCTGCGTCTCCATGGTTGGCACGAACAGCCACCACGCGACCGGCAAGGCGAACAGCGCCAGGAGGTCCGTCGGGTCGGCCCAGATCCGCCACGGCAACCCGGCCGTAGCCATCATGCCTTCGACCGCCCGGGCGCAAGTCTCCGAAATGTTGATGGCGGCAAGTGCGACACCTGCCCCCACGTGGGTGCGAACCAGCCCTGGCCGGGTTCGGACACGAGCCAACACCGCGACCAGTGCAGGGGCCATGACCATGCCCGCGACGTCGCTCAACTTCCCGGTGAGCCATCCGGGCCCCCACCCCTTGAGGAGGTGGTCGTTGAGAAGCAGCAGCGCGAGGGCGATCCACCACACGGGGTGACGGAGCGCGCGTTCGGGATGAAGGTCACGGGCCGACCCGGAAGGCGAAGACACGTCCAGACCCTAGCCGCGCTGGAGCCGGAACGGTACCTCCCTGCCGCTACCTGGCGTCGCCCCGACGAAGTCCCGACTTCCGCACCTGTTGTTCCAGAGCGTGGAATCGCTCGGCCAAGCTGCGGATCAGGGCCCCGGTCCAGCCGTCGGCGCCCACGCCATCCGCCATCGTCTCGCGGTCGAGCACCACGGCTGTAACCTCTTCCTCTGCGACCACGGTGGCGGCTCGGGGTTCCTCGAGCAGAAGCGCCATCTCCCCGAACACGTCCCCCCCGCTCAGAGTAGCGAGGGTCTCTTGCTGCCCACCGACGGTCCGAAACACCCGGCATCGGCCCCGAACGATCATGAAGGTCTCATGGCCTACCGCGCCCTCGCGCACGATCTCGTCGCCTGCATCGAAGCGCCTCGTGGGCAGGTGCAGTCCGCCGTGCAGAAACCGACGTAGGTCGGCCTGAAGCTCGAGCACCGTCTCGTACCGGTCCGCCTTCTCTGGAGCTACGGCGCGCATGACGATGTCGGCCAAGCGGCCGGTCACCCCTTCCAAGGGCAGCACCCGTCCCGCGAGAGCCTTCTCGACGGCTTCCTGCGCGGACCGGCTAGGCCCATAGGGCCCCACCCCGGCGACGACCTCGTAGAGCATGGCACCAACCCCAAAGACATCGCTTTGTTCATCCACGTCTTCTGGGTTTCCTCGTGCCTGCTCAGGGGCAAAGTGCGTTGGCGTACCCACCGGACCCGGAGCCTCCATCTGCGCCTGATCACCCGAGGCGGGTCGCGTTCGTGTGAGCCTCGCCAGCCCCCAGTCGAGCAGGTAGACCTGCCCGAATGTTCCCACCATCACATTCTGCGGCTTGAGGTCCCTGTGGATGACGCCACGGTGGTGGGCGTAGGCCAATGCGTCGCAGACCTTGATCAAGATCTCGATGCCTTGCTCGAGGCGTTCGGCCGAGCCCACGGAACGCCAAGGATCCGCCAACCACTGGTCGAACGGGGCGCCACGCGCGTACTTCATCGTGAAGTAGGGGACCCCATCGTCGCTGACGGCCAGCTCGTGCACAGGAAGGATGTTCTGGTGCTCGAGCTGTCCAGTGATCTGAGCCTCGGCGATGAAGCCATCACGGTACATCGGAACGTCAGCGAGCTTGGCGTCGAGTCGTTTGAGCGCGACGTGACGCAAGAGGTGGCGGTCTAGGGCCACGTGGATGCGACCAACCGCACCGCGGCCAATCTCCTTCGAGAGCCGGAGATGTTCGGGGGCAGGGATTCTCTCTCGCTGCATGCGCTCGCGGTCGATCTTGTGGTCCCCCGGGACAGGTATCGCCTCGATGACGTAGACCGGCTCCTCACGCTTCTCCTCACGTTCCCACATGGCCATCCAAGGTAGCAGGGCTTGACGCCGCTGGGCTTCACGTCAAACCGAGCTTGGGACGAGGCTCCCGTTCGGGGCGTTCAGCGCTGAAGGGCCGGAACCCAGGCCGTCGTACGGCCGCCGATCTCGAGGTGCTCGATGGTGTGGCCTTTGGCATCGCATATCCCGGCCTGCTTTCCCCAACGTCGGTGGAAGAGCCAACCGCTGGGATAGCGGTCATTCTCGGCGTCCACGTCGACAGCTTGGCGGACCACGTTCTTCAGTTTCGCACGCACATTGCGAAGCTCGGCCTCGCTGAGGTCTGCCATACGTCGGCGGGGATCGATGCGCGCCTGGTACAGGACCTCGTCGGCGATCCAATTCCCCACGCCCGCCGCGAAGGATTGGTCGAGCAGCACGGCCTTCACGGGTGAGCGCCGCCGGCGTGCGCGCTCGATGAACGCCGCCGGACGGGGCAGGGCCACCAGGGGGTCGAACCCGAGCTTGCTGATCGGAGGCTCACCCGTGGGGTCGTCGCGAAGCCGAAGCCGACCCAGTCGCCGTGCGTTCGTGAAGGCCAGCTCGCCTCCGTCGTCGAACCAGAGCTGCAGTTTGGTGAAACGCGGTGGCCAACCCTCGGCCTTGATGCCGCTTTCGAGCGCGAGGCCCGTGCTGCCCGGCGCGTAGAGCTGTCCCGTCATACCGAGATGGATCAGGGGGTGTGGTCCGCGGTCGAGCTCGAGCCACATCTGCTTTCCATGACGTCGCGCTGCCATCACCTGGCGTCCCCGAAGCGCCCTTTCGAACGCGCGCGGCGTGACGCCGTCGTAGACGATGTCATCGTTCTCCGCCGTCACCCGGGTGATGGTTCGCCCAGCGCCCACACGCTCGGCGAGCTTTCGGCTACGTTCCACCTCGGGCAGCTCAGGCATGGTGGCTCTCCTTAAGCCGAGCCCCCACCCCCGCCAAGCGCGGACCT
The DNA here is from genome assembly GCA_030426145.1 of Polyangia bacterium. Classification (GTDB taxonomy): domain Bacteria; phylum Myxococcota_A; class Polyangia; order Polyangiales; family Polyangiaceae; genus JAPYTK01. The sequence continues at coordinate 49,405 of JAUHZF010000004.1, read as the reverse complement.
ACCCATGCGGCCGGTAGACGGTGAACGGCCCGCGTGACACCATTCGCCTCATGGAGTTGAGCATCGAATACTGCGTGATGTGAAGCTACAAGCCCAAGGCGGTCAGTTTGGCCGCTGCGATTGGAGCGGCACATCCTGGGGCGACGGTGGCACTGATCGAGGGCGGGAAGGGTGATTTCATCGTGACCCGACTCGACGGAGTTCGGCGCGAGCTCTGGAACAAGCGCGCCAAGCAGGGCACCTTCCCTCAGCACGCGCAGATCCTCGATCAGCTCTAGCTCGTCAGCACCAGCTTGGTGATCTCGGGTGGGCTACCGAGGCGAGCAGGGGGGCCGGCGGTGCCGAACCCTCTGTTCACGTAAAGCTGTGAGCCATCGCGTGTGTATCGGCCGGCCACGTAGCCGAAGGGGAGCACCAGGTCGGCGGGCCGAACCCCTGGATTGAATTGTCCGCCATGCGTATGGCCACTGAGCTGCAGGTCGACCTCCGGGCTCGCCTCGGGGAAGAACACCGGGTTGTGGCAAAGCAGGATCCGTGGCCCATCGCCAGCGCCGTACAAGGCCTGCTTCAGGTCCGGGCCGCGGCCTCGCCGCCGTCCCCAGACGTCATCCACCCCCGCCAGCACGATTTGCCCCTCCGCCACCCGCGCGTGGCTGTTGAAAAGCACGTGGGCCCCACCTTCCCGGAGGTGGCGTAGCGTGGCCCGCACCCCGGCGTAGTGGTCGTGATTGCCAGGGATGGCATAGACCGGCGCGATCTCGCCCAGTCTCCGCACGAAGCGGGCGAGCTGAGGGGCAAAGGCGACGTCGTTGTCGAGCAGATCCCCGGTGAGGGTGATGATGTCGGGCTTGGTCTTGGCCACCAGCGCAATCGCCGACTCCATCTCGGGGTCACCCACGAAGAGACCGATGTGGAGGTCGGACAGCTGGGTGATGGTGAAGCCCTCCAGTGCGCGAGGGAGCTTCTCGAGACGAATGGGGACCTCCTCGATCCCGTAGTCGGTGCGCCCGAAGACGCTCCCGTAGAACGCGGACCCCCCGCCGAGCGCCAACGCTCCGGCCGCGGTGGCCCGCTCGAGGTAGTTGCGTCGCGTGACGAGGTGGGGCTCGACATCGCTCGATGCCTCGACCGGCGACTCGACCACCTCCGGCACGACGTCCCGCTTGCGAAGCCGTTCGGCCAGTTGGCCGACCCCCCGCAAGATCCCGTCCACCGCCAACACCCCAAAGGCGACCAGCGCCCCGACCTGAATCGTGGCCCCGAGCCCACCCACGGCCAGTACCGCGGTGCGCCCGGCAGGTCCCAGCATGCGGGTGACGACCATCGCGACCAGCCCGAGGGCGAGCACCGCCGCAAATCGTCGCCGACCCGTCGCGCCCAGCCCGAAGGCACGGCTCACCCGACGGTGGACGTAGGCGTTGACCAGTCCCAGCAGGACCAGCAACACCGCAAAAAACACCACGAATCGTAGAACCATGACCGAGCCCAAACCCTAACCACGGCGTCGGGGCTGTCAGGGATTCGTAACCTATCTTCAAGAAGCGCGCATGGCGTCACGCATCACGCGCACCACCGCATCCACGCTGCGCTCGAGGCCCAAACCCGACGTGTCCACCACGTGATGGGCCCGCTCGTACAACGCCCGACGTGCCCGTAGGATCGACCGAAGCTCGCTCATGGCGTCGCTGCGGTCGGCCATGGGTCGAGCATCTCCCTGCGCGACCACCCGCTCCCAGTGGTCTTCGGCCGTGGCCCGAAGCCAGATGGTCACCGCCTGGCTCCGCAAAAGCTCGAACGTCGCGTGCGAGGTCACGATGCTGCCCCCGGTGGCCAGCAGGCCGCCCTGCCCGCGGCTCAGGATCTCCTCCAGCGCCCCGTGCTCCAGGCGCCGGTAGTAGTCGGCGCCGTGCATCGAGAAGATCTCCTCCAGCCCCATGCCCGCGCGCCCGACGATCCGGGCGTCCAGCTCCACGAAGGGCAGCTCCAGCCGTTCGGCCGCGCGTTGCCCGATGGTGGTCTTGCCCGCGCCGCGCAGGCCCAACAGGGCCACCAGCGGTCCCTTCTCGACCGTGGCTACGGGGCCGCCCAACAACGTGGCCGGATCGGTGCCAAGCGCCCGAGCGACATCGGCGAGCCGAACCACGGAGATGTTGGCTTCGCCCTTCTCCACCGACACCAAGAAGCGCTGGCTCACACCCGCCTCCGCCGCCAGCTCGCGCAACGTCAGTGCGCGGTCCTGCCGACGTCGGCGAACCTCTGCGCCTAGGTGTTTGAGCAGCTCCACGTCGTCATTGTACCTGCACTATACTGCACAATTCAATCCTTGGTGCGCACTATAGTGCTTGTCAAAGGTGCAGATTCCGCGTATCTCTACGACCTCACACGAGGAGCCGATGGACGACAGGATCGAGTTCGCAACCCACCCCGACCGCTACAAGCACTGGCAGCTCAGCTGCGATGGTGACGTCGCTCGCTTGGTCATGAAGGTCGACGAGCAGCACCCCATGCGGGGGGGCTACGACCTCAAGCTCAACAGCTACGATCTGTCGGTCGACATCGAGCTCGCCGACGCCGTGCAGCGGCTTCGGTTCGAGCACCCGGAGGTGAAGTCCGTGCTCGTCACGAGCGGCACCGACAACTGCTTCTGCGCCGGCGCGAACATCTACATGCTCGGCAGCAGCTCCCACGGCTTCAAGGTGAACTTCTGCAAGTTCACCAACGAGACGCGGCTCTACCTCGAGCAAGCCTGCGAGCAGAGTGGCCAGCACTACATCGCGGCGTGCAACGGCGTGGCCAGCGGGGGCGGGTACGAGCTCGCCCTCGCGTGCGAGGAGATCTACCTGCAAGACGATGGTTCCAGCGCGGTCTCTTTCCCGGAGACGCCGCTCCTCGCGGTGCTTCCCGGCACCGGCGGGCTCACTCGCCTGGTCGACAAGCGCAAGGTGCGGCGTGACCTCGCCGATGCCTTCTCGACCCTCGCCGAGGGGATCCGCGGCAAGCGCGCCGTCGATTGGGACCTCGTCGACGGCGTGTTTCCGCGCAGCAAGTTCGACGACAAAGTCACCGAGCGCGCCAAGGCCATCGCGGCCAACACCCCCGACCGCAAGGGTCCTGGTGTCGAGCTGCCTCCGGTCGACGTCACCATCGAAGAGGTCGATGGCAAACCCGTGCGCCGATACCCGCATGTCACCCTGACCATCGATCACGGCGAGCGCACCGCCCACATCGAGATGCGCGCTCCCACCGACGACCCGGCCACCACCGCCGATGCCCTGCGCGAGCAAGGGGCACGTGCCTGGGCGCTCGCCGCCTTCCGCGAGCTCGACGACGCCATCCTCCAGCTCCGATTCAACGAACCCGAGGTTGGGCTCATCGTCATTTCGACCAAGGGAGACGGCGCCAAGGTGAAGGCCCACGACGAGGCCCTCGCCAAGCTCATGGCCGACGACTGGTTCGCCAACGAGGTCCACTGGAACATGGCGCGGGTTCTCAAGCGCCTCGACCTCACCGCGCGCAGCCTCTTCGCCACCATCGAACCCGGTAGCTGCTTCGTGGGGAGCTTGTTCGAGCTCGCGCTGGCGGCCGACCGTAGCTACATGCTCGAGGGCGAGCTCGAGGATGGCGACGCCGGCGAAGCTGCCATCGGGTTCAGCTCGCTCAACTTCGGCCCGCTCCCCATGAGCAACGGGCTCACCCGGCTCCAGACACGCTTTCTCGCGCGCCCCGAGCACGTCGATGCATTGGCGAAGCGGCAGGACGAGACCTTCACCGCCGAGGACGCGGCAGAGCTCGGTCTGGTGACCTTCACCCCCGACGACATCGATTGGGAGGACGACGTCCGCATCGCCATCGAGGAACGCGTGAGCATCTCGCCCGACGCCCTCACCGGTATGGAGGCGAACCTCCGCTTCGCCGGGCCCGAAACCCTGGAAACGAAAATTTTCGCCCGCCTCTCCGCTTGGCAGAACTGGATCTTCCAGCGACCCAATGCCGTCGGCGAGCGCGGCGCACTGACCATGTACGGCCGTCCGGAGCGGCCTGAATTCGATTGGAGGCGAACTTGAGCTCAGTCATCAACAGCGAGCGCATTCCCAACAACGTCCACCTGGGCGACGACCGCAAGCTGCAGAGGGCCCTCGAGGCCTGGCAGCCGCGTTTCATCGATTGGTGGAAAGAGATGGGGCCGGAAGGCTTCCAGGAGGACCAGGTCTACCTCCGCACCGCGATCAGCGTCGACGCCGACGGCTGGGCGAACTTCGACTACGTGAAGATGCCCGAATACCGCTGGGGCATCTTCCTGGCCGACCCCGTCAAGGACCGCAAAATCGGCTTCGGCGACAACATGGGCATGGACGCATGGCAGACCGTGCCCGGCGAGCACCGCAACACCCTACGCCGCCTCATCGTCACCCAGGGGGACACCGAGCCGGCCAGCGTCGAGCAGCAGCGCCTCCTCGGCCAGACCTGTCCCAGCCTCTACGACCTGCGCAACCTCTTCCAGGTCAACGTCGAAGAGGGTCGTCATCTCTGGGCCATGGTCTACCTGCTCCACAGCTACTTCGGACGGGACGGACGCGAAGAGGCGGAAGCACTGCTCGAGCGCCGCAGCGGCAACGAGGACAAGCCCCGCATCCTCGGTGCGTTCAACGAGCCGTGCAACCACTGGCTCTCCTTCTTCATGTTCACCTACTTCACCGACCGCGACGGCAAATACCAGCTGCTCGCGCTCGCGGAGAGCGGCTTCGATCCGCTATCGCGCACGACGCGATTCATGCTGACCGAAGAGGCGCACCACATGTTCGTCGGTGAGAAGGGCGTAGGCCGCGTGCTCAAGCGCACCTGCGAACTGATGAAGAAGAACAGCAACATGGATGCGCGGGCCGAGGGCGGTATCGACCTCCCCACCCTTCAGAAGTACGTGAACCTCTGGTACTCGGTCTCGCTCGACCTCTTCGGCGGCGAAATCTCGTCCAATGCTGCCAACTACTTCGCCGCCGGCATCAAGGGCCGCGCCCACGAGGAGCGCTCCTACGAGGACCACATGGCGCTCGAGGGGTCGATGACGTTCGACGTGCCCACCTCGAACGGCGGCTTCGAGAAACAAGAGGTCCCGCTCCGCACCGCCATGAACGAGATCTTGCGACAGGAGTACGTGGCCGACTCTCAGCGTGGCATCGACAACTGGAACAAGATCATCCGCAAGGCCGACATCGACTTCGAGATCACCCTTCCGAGCACGCGCTTCCACCGCGACACCGGCATCTATGCCGGCATGAAGTTCGACCCGTCCGGCCGTCTTCTCAGCGATGAGGAGTGGGAGAAGAAGAAGGGCGACTTCCTGCCGACGGCCGAGGACGAGGCTTACATCAAGAGCCTCATGACCAAGCCGATCTTCGAGCCCGGCAAGATGGCCAACTGGATCGCGCCCCCGGCCAAGGGGATCAAGGGCCGTCCGGTCGACTTCGTGTACGTCCGGCACGACGCCAGCTGAACCTCATCGCCTTCGAGACGACCCGAGTGGACACCTCTGCTCGGGTCGTCGCCATTTGACACGACGCTGCGCTAGTCTGGGAACACGATGTCGAACATGTACGGACCGCGGTTCGAGTCGGCCTTGGCCTACGCCACGGCACTCCATCACGGGCAGTTTCGCAAGGGCGGCCGCGCGCCGTACATCGTGCACCCACTGGCTGTGGCCTCCTTGGTGGGCACCTACGGGGGCGACGAGGACCAGGCCATCGCGGCTTTGCTTCACGATGCGATCGAAGACTGCGGCGTGAGCAAAGAAGCCCTGTCCCTCCGCTACGGCGACCGTGTCGCCGACATGGTCGATGCCGCGACCGACGCCTACGAGCGTCCCAAGCCCCCTTGGCGCGAGCGGAAAGAAACGCACATCGCCAAAGTGCGTGTGTTGCCGGGGGCGAGCAAGCTCGTCATCTGCGCCGACAAGCTGCACAACGCGCAGACCATCTTGCAGGACATGCGAATGGGGTACGACGTCTGGTCCCTCTTCAGCGCACCCAAGGACCAGGTGCGCTGGTACTACCGCACCATGGCGGACGCGCTGGGGCACGAGTGGAGCCACCCACTGCTCGAAGAGTTGCGGCAGTCCGTCGAGCTGCTCCAGCGGGACTAGCTCAGCGCCTTCTCGACGGCCGTGCGGTCACCACGGCCGTGTTCGTCCATCCAAGCCAGCAGCGACCTCAACACCCGTGGTCCCAGGTCGGGGTAGCGGCTTGCTCTCGCCACGGCCGAGTCGATGGCGACCTGTACGAGGTCGTCGGGCATGGCCTCCATGTCTTGGAACGCGTTGGCCGTCTCGTCGACCGCGAGCCGCACGTAGGCGCGCAGCGCCATCAGCTCCGGGGTGCGCTCGTGGGTGTTGTTCCACATGATCTCCGTCGCCTGCTCGGCGAGCGGGAGCGCTTGTTTGGCTTCGCCGGCGCGCAACAGGGCCTCCGCGAGGGGCTCGAGGCCGTAGGCGTAGCCAGGATGGTTCCGACCGTAGAGGTCCGCGCGCCCTTGCAGGCCCGCGCGCAGGACCCGCTCTGCCTCGTCGTAGTGCTCCAGGTAGACCAGCAGGTCACCCAAGTTCATCACGTGGGTGAAGTAGCGGGCGCGGCTCGCCTCGCTCCGGCCGGGACCCTCGTCGACCGACTTTCGCAGGACGTCGGCGGCCCGGTCCATGTCTCCCGCCTGGATGTGCTTGGTCGCGGCTTCGAGGGTCGGGTCGTCCATGGCGGCGCACCCTAGCTCATGCGTTGGACCGAAGGCTATGCGGTCTACCTGCGCCCCGGCGTGGTGGCGGCGGGCTTCACCGGTTCGGTGGCGTAGGCTTCCAGGCATTCAGCGAAGGCCTTGCAGTCTGCTTTGGCGAGGCAGTTCTCGTACATGTCGACGGTGGGCTCGGAGCTCTGGCAGGCGTCCAGGGCTTCCTGTTGCTTGCGACGCGCGAAGATGAGCACCCGCGGTCGTGTCAGCTCGTCCCGGCACTCGACCAAGCGATCCTGGGCCCGCAAGCAGATCTGCTCTGGCTCAGCTGGCTCGAGGATGGCGGAGACCAGGCCGAGGACGAGCAGGGCCGCGCCGATGAGCGCCGCTGCTATGGCCTGCCGCTTGGTCATGCCGACCTTCTACGCGATGCGGCAGGCGGAGAAGAGACCTTTTCAGTCTTCCTTCTCGTCCTTCTCCTCGTCTTCCTTCTTGTCGTCCTCTTCGTCGTCGGGCTTGGCCCGGCGAGGCGGTTCGCCGTGCTCTTGTTTCAGCTTCTGCTTGAGTTTGTCGAGGATGACTTGCTCGTGGTAGCCCGGCATCGAAGGGATTTGCAGGGTTACGTGGACTTGGCCATCTTGCTCCACGAAACTGAATGAACCCTTGTTCGTGCGATTGCCGCTCTCTGGGCTCGTGTAGTCGAAGAGCACGTAGCCCCAGTCGGGGTCTTTTTCCGTGACCTCGAACCCCATGTCGACTTTGAGCAGGCGCACGGTCGAGCCAAAGGTCTGGCGGTACGTGTAGGGCGAGCTGTGGCTCGCTTTCGCACCGGCGCCGTTCGACAGGGCGAGCGCAACGAGCATCACCAGGGCCGCGAGCAGAGAACGCATGGCTCGACCGGTATCGCACCGGGCGGGCTCTGGCCAAATCCTCGGCTACCCCTGTTGGGGGGCGATCTGAGCGGCGACCCAGGCTAGCCGCGTCACGTCGTGGATGTCGCGGTAGTAGTCGGGGATGTAGGCCACGGCGGGAGGCGTGCCTTCCTCGGGGAAAGCCTCCTCGAGGGCGTAGAGGTTGAGCCGATTGAGGGAGGCGAGGCGCGCTTCCTGCCTCGCGGCTTCGGCCACGCGGCGTGGGGCCTTGTCCCCCAGGAGAAGCTGGTGCTTCACCATGGCGTCGGCGATGGCTTCCTCGCTCGCATCGACGTCGTGCACGCGGTGCAAGCGGTTCACCACGTAGGCGTCTGGGGCCATGTTCTGGTCGCGGAGGCGCTCGGAGAAGAAGAGCACTTCCCGGATGCTCATGGGCTCGGGGGTGGTCACCAGCACGTACGAGACGCCGTCTTCGCGCAGCGCGCTCGCGACCATCTCCGCGCGCTCACGCCAGCTCCCGAAGAGGGCGTTGAACTCGGTGAGGAAGGTGGCGACCTGTTCCAAGAAGCCCCCGCCGGTGATCTTGCTGACGCCTTTGAGGATGGTGGCCGCGCCGCGCTGCAACAGGTTGAGGGAGAACTTGCCCGAGTCGCTGAAGGCTTTGATGAACCAACGCACCGCCGGGCTGTCGATGGCGCTCACCAAGCGCTCAGGGGCGTCGAGGAAGTCGAGCGCGTGCGAGGTCGGCGGCGTGTCGAGCAGGACGATGTCGTAACGATCGTCGTCCTTCACCGCGTACAGCTTCTCCATCGCCATGTACTCCTGCGTGCCCGCGAGGGTGGTGGAGATGTAGCGGTAGAGGACGTTGTCTAGGATGCGCTGGCGTTGCGTGTCGTCCGTGGCGAGAGAGCGCACCAGGTCGTCGAAGGTCGCCTTGGTGTCGAGCATCATCACGGTGAGCGAGCCCGGCACGTCGAGGCCCGCCTTCGCGAAGATCTCGGGGGCGATGGTTTGCGCCTCGGTGTCGAAGGACTCGAGACCCAGGCTCTGGGCGAGTCGCTTGGCGGGGTCGATCGTGAGGCACAGCACCCGCTTGCCGCGCATGGCTGCCGCCAGGCCCAGGGCGGCGCAAGTCGTGGTCTTGCCCACGCCGCCACAGCCCACGCAGAGCACCACGTGGCTGTCGTTCAGCATGGGGTTGAGATCACGCGGTGCTGCAGAGGCGTCCACGATGGCTGAGACGATTAGCACACCACGGCAGAGGGTGCGCGCCTTGCGCGGCCTCGGTCGATGGGGCAGGAGGAGGGGGGATGGGCGACTACATCGACCTGCACTGCCACTGGGTGGCGGGCATCGACGACGGGGCCAAGACCACCGCCGACAGCATCGACATGCTGCGTGCCTTGGTCGACGTCGGCTTCTCGCGTGTCGTGGCGACGCCTCACATGCGAGCGGGCATGTTCGACAACGATCGTGCCATGCTCGAGGCCGCCTACGCCCGCACGGTCGAGGTCGTGAGCGAGGCGGAGGGCATGCCGACGCTCGGCCTTGCGAGTGAGCACCACCTCGACGACGTCGTCTTCGGCCAGCTCATCGCGGGACGAGGTTTGCCCTACCCACCGGCTGGCCGCGCGGTCCTCATCGAGTTTCCCAACGAGCGGTTCCCGCTCAAGCATCGCGAGCGCATGTTCGAGCTTCGGATGAAGAAGATGCGGCCGGTCCTGGCCCATCCCGAGCGCTACCGCCCCGTGTGGAAGGACATCGGGGTGCTCGACCCGCTGCTCGATGGAGGCACCGTGCTCTTGCTCGACGTGGCCGCCCTGGTCGGCAAGTACGGGCGCGCGGCCAAACGGTGCGCCCACGAGCTGCTCGAGGAAGGCTACTACTACGCTGCCTGCAGTGACGCCCATCGGGCTTCCGACGCCAAGGAGGTGGCGAAGGGCATCGCCCGCCTTTACAAGCTCGTCGGCGACGAGGAGGCCGACTTCCTCCTTCGGGAGGGGCCCGGGCGCATCTGCGAGGGCCGCGTCGAGGACTGAACCAGCAGTTCGACGCTAGGCTCGAAGCTGCTCTTCTTCGGCGAGGATCTCTTCTTCGGCCATGGCTTCGAGCTCGGCCTCATCATCTACCGAGATGCGAACCCCGGCCGCGCCCTTGGCTTTCAGGATGGCTGCCGCCACGGCTTCGGGGCGCTCGGCCGAGAAGACCACCTTCCGCTCCTTCGCGCCGTCGCGGTAGACCATCTCGACCACGCGATCGGTCCCCCCCAGCATCGTATAGGCCCAGGAGCCATCGATGCCGCGCTTGAGCCCCCAGCCGCCATACTTCACGACGGGGTACTTGATGGCGCGCACGCTGACGACGTCTTCGATGGCGACACGCGGACCCCATAGGCCCAACCGCACCATCACCTCGCGGCTGGTCACCACCGTGCGCACCACGGTCATCGTGAGCGCCGTGAGCGCGAGCACCACCGAGGCGATGAGCGACCCCGCCATCGCGGCCCAGACGCCCCCCGAGGCGATGAAGGTGTAGACCGCCAAGAAGGGCAGCAGCAGCGCAGGGATGCCGAGCACCGCGGCCATGGTGCGCGACGCGAGCTTGTCGCGCAGGAGCACCTCACCTTCGGTGGACATGTGCTCGTCCTCGAAGGTGTCGGTTGCGATGCGTCGCTGGGGCGGTTGGCTCATCTCGGAACCAACATGGTAATCACGCCGCGACGAATTGCCTGTGCAATCGTCCGGGACGACTAGCGCTTCTTCTTCTTCTTCTGGCGCCGACCCTTGCGGCGATAGACGACGCGAATCGGGGTTCCTTCGAAGCCGAAGGCCTTGCGAATCGCGTTCACGACGTAGCGCTGGTAGCTGAAGTGCAGGCCGTCCGGGTGGCTCGTCACGATCATGAAGGTCGGCGGATGCGTGGATGGCTGGGTGATGTAGTAGAAGCGCGGTGCGCGCCCGCCTTGTGTCGGCGGCGGGTGCTTCTCGAGCACGGTCTCGAAGAAGCGATTCAACTCGCCGGTGGTGATCCGCTTGCCGTGCTCCTCGTGCACACGGTCGATGGTGTCGAGGAGTCGATCGACGCCGCGGCCGGTCTTGGCCGACAAGCGCGTGAACGGGGCCCAGCTCACGAAGGAGAGTACGTCCGCAGCTTGACGGTTGGCCTCGGAAGCCTTGCCTCCCTCGAGCAAGTCGGACTTGTTGAGTCCGATCACGATGGCGCGTCCGCGGTCGAGGGCCAGGCTGAGGATCTTGGCGTCTTGCTCCGCCACGCCCTCGCCAGCGTCGCAGAGCAATACCACCACCTCCGCGCGGTCGATGGATCGAATGGCCTGGATGACGCTCGCCCCCTCGACGCCGTCACGGGCCTTGGCGACCTTGGCCTTGCGGCGGAGACCCGCCGTGTCGACGAACAGGTAGCGTTTGCCCCGGCGCTCCACGCGCGCGTCGATGGGATCGCGGGTGGTGCCGGGTCGGTTGTCGACGAGCATGCGGTCCTCGCCGAGGAGGCGATTGACGAGCGACGACTTGCCGGCGTTGGGACGTCCGATGACGGCGACCCGGATGGCGTCGTCGGCGGCTTCTGGCTCGGGCTCCGCCGGGGGGAGGGCCGCGTGCAGCGCATCCTCGAGCTCGGGCATGCCGCGACCGTGCTGGGCGCTGATGAAGATGAGGTGCTCCATGCCCAGCCGGTAGAGCTCGTGGCCTTCGGCTTCTTTGGCGGCGCTGTCGGCTTTGTTCGCCAGGAAGATGACCGGCTTCGCCGACTGTCGAAGGAGCGCGATCTCCTCCGAGTCGATGGAGGTGGGCGCCGCCAGGGCATCGAGCACGCAGAGCACGACGTCGGCTTCGGCGAGCGCGACCTCGAGCTGCTTGATGATGCCCTGCTGCATCTCATCGTCGCCGAAGGGGTCGAAGCCGCCGGTGTCGACGAGCGTGTAATCCCGGTCGAAGACGGCAGCGTCGGCGTAGTGGCGGTCGCGGGTCACACCCGGACGGTCGTGCACGATGGCCAGCCGCCGGCCGACCAAGCGATTGAACAGGGTCGACTTGCCGACATTGGGGCGGCCGATGAGGGCGACGATGGGCTTGCTCATGCGTCCTCGTTCTCTGGTTCTTCGAGTGCGTCGAGGTCGATGCCCTCGAGAGGAGCCACGGCGAGCTCTTCGGTGCCGAGCGCGAGGCCGAAGTCGGCCAGCGATGCGGGGCGTTCACGCCAACCGGCGGTGACCCGGACGAAGAGCTGCAGGTTGACCTGGCGCTCGAGGAGCGCCTCGATGCGCTCGCGCGCAGCGCTTCCGACCTTCTTCAGGCCGCTGCCCTTCTCGCCGATGATGATGCGCTTCTGGCCGTTGCGCTCGACGTGGATGGTGGCCTCGATGTCCACGATGCCGTTGGCGCGCTGGCTGAAGCGCTCGACCGTGATGGCAACCGCGTGAGGCACCTCCTGGGACGTGGCCTTGAGGATGGGCTCGCGCACGTACTCGGCGGCGAAGTAGCGCAGCGGGCGATCGGTGAGGGTGTCCTCGTCGAACCTGGCGTCGCCTTCCGGCAGCAAGCGCGCGACCTCGTCGAGGACCCGCGTGACCCCGTCGTCGCGCTGCGCGCTGATGGGTACGACAGCGGCGAAGGTGCGTCCCTCGGTGTAGCCCGCGATGAAGGGCAGGAGCAGGTCCTTCTGCCGCAGCAGGTCGACCTTGTTGATCACGAGGATGACGGGCGTCTCCTCGTTCTCCTGGATCTGCCGGAGCAGGGCGAGGTCGCCGGGGTGGGGGGACAGAGGCGCCTTGGGCTTTGGCGGCAGCGAGACCACGAAGCAAACGACATCGGCCTCTTTGGCCGCGCGGCGCGCGTGCCGGTTCATCTCCTTGCCGAGCTTGGTGCGCGCGCGGTGAAAGCCGGGCGTGTCGAGGATGCCGATCTCTGTGTCTCGGTGTCGCACGACGCCGAGAAGTCGGTCGCGCGTGGTCTGCGGCTTTCGCGAGACGATGGCGAGCGGAAGCGCGAGCGCGGCGTTCAGCAGCGTCGATTTGCCCACGTTGGAGCGGCCTACGAGGGCCACGGTGCCCGACTTCTTCACCTCATCCATGAGACGAAGCCGCCCTGTTAGCACACCTTCAGAGACTTCGCTTGAGTGCCTGAACCCAGCTCTTCACTCGCCCCCCTGCCGGCTCCGGCCACGCGAGGGCTGCGAATTGGTTCAGGAGTTGCGGGGTGTGGTCGCCACTTTGGGACGAATCCTTGAAGGTTCGGCGGGCCGCATCGAGTTCCCGGGCCACGTCGCTCCACCGCTCTTCGTGGGCGGCGAGCCAGGCCAGGGTGAGGTGACGGTGCTGCTTGGGCTCGGCCTCGGCGAGGGCGATCGCCTCTGCGCGGATGAGCGACTCGCGGGCCGCTTCGTCGTCCTCGCGGTAGAGGGCGACCTGGGCCAGGAGCAGGAGCGCCTCGACCTTGCCCCAGGGGTCGTTGAGGCGGGAGTAGAGGCTGCCGCAGGCTCGGGCGTGGACTTCGGCCGTGTTGGGGTGTCCGCCGTCGAGGGCGTTCATGGCGAGCAGACGCTCGCATCCAGCTTCGCCGCGCGGGTTCTCGATGAGGCGGAATGCCTTGAGGGTCTTGGTGGCGCGCTCGTGGGCGCGGGCGAAGTCGCCTTCTCGGTGGTCGGCGTGGGCGAGGGCGAGGTCACACTGGGCGACGCCGAGGCGATAGCCGATGCGTTCGAGGTCGGCCCGAGCCACGGCGAGCATCTCGCGGGCCCGCTTGGGGGAGCCGCCTGACTGCTCGATGAAGCCCTGGAGGATGAGGCACTGGGCGCGACCGAGCACGTCCTTCACCTGGCTGAACCTCACCGCCGCTTGGTTGAGCACGTCGAGTGCGCGCTGATGCTCGCCCACGAGGTAGTCGATCTCGCCGAGAAGGACCTCGCACTGGGCTTGGCCCACGACGTTGGCGTGCCGCCGGAAGAGGGTGAGGGCCCGTGTCACCAGGCGCCGCCCCTGCGCAGAGGCACCGAGGTCGGAGGCGATGTGCCCGAGCAGGCGTAGGCACTGGGCCTCCTGCATCTCCTCGCCGTGGTCGCGGAAGGTGCGCCGGGCGATCTCGGCCTGGCGACGGGCCTCTTCGAGCGAACCCGCGTGGCGCGAAGCCTCGGCCCGCCACCGCAAGTGGTGGGCGAGGTGCACACCGCTGAGCTTGTTGTCGAGCAGCTGGAGGTCGCGGAGCGTGACCGCAGCGTCGCGCACCTGTCCCCACGAAGTGGCCACGTAGCCGTGGAGCAGCTCGGCCGCGGTTTCGAGCTGGCCGGCGCGGATGAGGTTGGTCACCCGGTGCCGCACGATGCGACCGCTCGAGGCCACCGGGTGGTGACTGAGGGCGTTGGCCGCGGCGAGGAAGACGGTGCGCGCGTTGTCCTGGTGGTAGAGCTTTCCGAGCAGATGCTCCTGCAGCAGGGCATGGGTCCAGCGCAGGCGGTCGGTGCCGGCCGGGAGCAGGAGCTGGGCCCGCTTGAGGGCGGAGATGGCGCGGCCGGCTTCGAGACCGAGCTCGGTGAGCTCGGCCCGCAGCACGTCGCGGCGGATGTCGCCGCCGAGCGCAGAGGCGGCCATGGCCGCAGGCTGAAGCTCGCGCGGAAGCGCCTTGATCCGCTCCTCCCACAGCTCGGCCGTCGTGCTCGCCGGCTTGGACATGGAGTCGTCTTCGACGGTGTAGTTGCCGTCCTGCTGCTGGCGCAGGTCGCCACGCATGGCCCACGAGTGCAGCAGCTGGAGGGCGAAGAGCGGGTTGCCCTTCGCACGGCTCGACGCGACCTCGAGGGCCCGATCCGACAGCGGCAGGGTCTCGCGGAGCAGCTTGCGCGTCTCCTTGAGATTCATCGGCTCGATCTCGACGCGGCGGCCCCCGAACTCCTCCACCAGGAGCTCGATGCGAGCGCGAGCTGTGGGGTCGTTGGCCACGTCTTCGTTGCGCATCGTGGGGAGGATGAGCATCGGCACGTGCTTGAGGTCCCGCTTGAGGCGCGCGAGCTGCTGGAAGGTGTCGGCTGGCGCGCGATGGAGGTCGTCGAGCCAGAGCAAGAGCGGTCGGCCGTTGGCGGTACGCTCCAGGGTCTTCCGGATGACGAGCCACCGCAGCTCGGGACGGTCGAGCACGAAGCGCTTCTTCGTCGGTCCGAGCGAGTCGTCGTCGCCCTTCTGCCGGTTGAGCCAGGCGGCCGCGCCCGCGACCCAAGTGAGGCCCTCGTCATCGTCCTGGCGTACGCGCCAGAGGTTCATGAGGACCTTCTCGATGGTGGTCCGCTTCACCTTCTCCACGCGGTAGTGCTGGACGAGGGCGCCGACGACGCCGTCCAAGGGGGCGGCGATCTTTCGGTAGCGAGCGCGAAGAGGGATCATCAGACCGTGTTCGTGCACGTCTTGGCAGAGCCACTCTGCGAGCTTGCTCTTGCCCACGCCGGCCACGCCGCTGAGGAGCACGAGGTGATGCTCGGGTCCTTCGCCTGAGGCGAGGTCGTGGGCGAGCTCCGCGAGCATGTTGCGCTCTTCCTGCCGACCGACGAGCGGGCTCGGGCGCACGCCGAGCAGGCCCGGCGTGGAGACCGCGACCTTCGGGGCCTCCTGAGGCGTGGGCATGCCGCTGGCGATGTCGCTCGGGCTCTTGCCGCGGGCCCGGCTGCTTCCGGGGGCGGAGGAGATCGCGGGCGGCGGCGCGATGGAGGGATAGCTGCCCTCCGGCCGAAAGCGGTGCCACTCGCGGCGCGCGTCGGCGGCGAAGGCGAAGCGGTTCCAGGGCCACTTGGCCATGAGTCGCTTCACGAAGGTGACCACATCCTTGGGGGTGTCCGCAGGCGGGTCGAAGTCGGGGATGGGCGCGTTTTTGTGCTGGTCGAGCAGCTCGTCGTTGCTGCCCTCGTAGGGCTCGTCGCCCACCATCAGCGTGTAGACGAGGCAGCCCAGGGGGTAGAGGTCGGTGGCGGGCCCGATGTGGGGCGTCGCCATTCGGATCTGCTCGGGGGCCATCCACCCGGGCGTGCCCGCACCGTAGCGAACCGTGGGGGCCACCTCGCGCGAGCCGTCGAGCCGGTGGTCGACGAGGTCGCGGGTGAGCCAGGCCAGGCCGAGGTCGAGCACGTAGGCCCGGGGCGGCTCTTCGCCCGGGGGGCGGTGGAGCAGGACGTTGGACGGCTTGAGGTCACCGTGGATGATGCCGCGGGCGTGGGCATGCGCGAGCCCGCTGAGCACTTGGTCGACGGTGGCCCACACGACGTTGAAGGGCAGCAGCCCTTCGGTGCGGGCGCGGTAGATCCACTCGTGCAGCGAGCGCCCCGGCACCACGTCCATCACGAGGTACGGGGCGCCATCCGACAGCACGCCGTAGTCGCGGGCGCGCACGATGGCCGGATGATCGAGCCCGGCGAGGGCCCGCGCCTCTTCGTAGAAGAACCAGGCGTCGTCGTGGCGACCCTTCTTGCGCTTCGTGCTCCCTTCTTCGGAGACGTTGCGGGGCATCAGCTTGAGCGCCACCCGTTCGTCGAGAACCAGGTCGCGGCAGAGATAGACGTACCCCATGCCGCCGCGACCCAGCTCGCGCCGAACCTGGTACCGACTGGCCAGGATGGATCCAACTGGTAGACCCCGCGCCCGTGAAGACGACGACATGCAGCGCGAAGCCTACCAAGGGTCTGCCCACATGACACCCCACGCTGTGGGGAAATTGAAGGTGGCGTCGTATAGGCCGTCGTCGTTCCCCTGCGCGGGGCCTCAGAAGGGCCGAGATGCGCTCTTCATCGCTTCGGAAGCGACTTCTTCGAGAAGTACCAGTCGGTGACCTTCAGCTCGGGGTCGGCCACGCGCTTCGCCGCTTCAGCCACGGTGGCAGGAGGCGGCACGATGACGTCGTCTCCGGGTCGCCAATCCGCAGGACAGGCCACGCCTTCTGCGTCGGCCGTTTGCAGTGCGTCCACGACCCGAACGATCTCGTCGAAGTTGCGACCCACGTTGAGGGGGTAGTGGATCATGGCCCTCAGCTTTCGCTCGGGGTCGATGAAGAACACCGTGCGTACGGCCGCCGTCTTCGAGCTCGCTTCGTGGAGCATCCCGAAGCTGCGAGCCACGTTCATGTCGAGGTCCGCGATGATGGGAAAGGAGATCTTCACGCCCCAGTTCTGCTCGATGTTTCGGACCCAGCCGATGTGGCTGTAGACGCTGTCGATCGAGTTGCCGAGGAGCGCCACGTTGCGCTTGGACAGCTCCTCCTGAATTCCGGCGAAGGCCATGAACTCGGTCGTGCACACCGGGGTGAAGTCGGCCGGATGGGAGAACAGGATGACCCACTGGCCTGGGGCGTAGGTCGAGAGGCGCAGCGGACCCTCGGTCGTCACGGCCTCGAAGTCGGGCACGGGTGCGCCGAGCTGGAGAATGGGGGTATGGGCTTGGTTCAGTGCATCTTCTTGCATGGGATTCCTCCTCGATGCCGTGTCGCCGGCATCACCCCTAGCAACTGCATCGGTTGTGCCAGTTCTAACTTTAGAATTATTCTAAAGTCGCCCATCGGCGTGTACTGGTTCGTCGCACCACCGGTGCGACGGCGTGCAGCCGGAAGACGGTGCGGTGAGGAAGCACAGGTGTCATGGTCGGCACCGTGAAGCCCACCGACCGCAAGCGCACCGAGAGCCGGTTGTTCCATCGCTTACGCAAGACGGTGACGCGGTGGGGATTGCTCGCGCCGGGAGACCGGGTGCTGGTGGCGATCAGTGGCGGCAAGGACAGCTATGTGATGCTGCATCTGCTTCATGCGCTGCGACGCCGTCTCGCGCTCGACGTCGACCTCGTCGCGGTGCACCTCGATCAGGTGCAGCCCGGCTACGACGGTACGCCCCTCCGCGCTTGGCTCGAGGCGCAGGGGTATGCGTTCGAGATCTTGCGTGAGGACACCTACGCGGTCGTGACGGAGAAGCTCGCCGAAGGCGCCACCTACTGCTCGCTCTGCTCACGGCTGCGTCGGGGGATCCTCTACACGGCGGCCGAGCGCCTGGGGTGCAATAGGATCGCGCTCGGGCACCACCGGAACGACGCGCTCGAGACCTTCCTGCTCAACCTCTTCTACGCTGGAAAGCTCCAGGCCATGCCTGCCAGCTTCACCACCGACGATGGCCGCTTCGAGGTGATTCGACCCCTCATCGACTGCGACGAGCCCTCCATCGCGGCGCTCGCCGAGTGGGAGGGCTTTCCCATCCTCCCCTGCAACTTGTGTGGCTCGCAGGAGGGGCTCAAGCGAGAGCGCATGACGGCCCTGCTCGACCAGCTCGAGCAGGAGCATCCACACCTGCGGGCCGTGATGATGAACGCCCTCGGAAACATCCGTCCCACGCACATGCTGGACCCAGACGTGCTCGCCGCCTGGCGAGCGCGCCCGGACGACATCCGCCCCGACCCAAAGCCCGAGGCGAGACCCCACCATGCGGCGGCCGAGCCCGTCGCGAGCGGTGGGCGTCGGCTGCCTGTCGTGCCCTGACGTTCGTAGCGAGCGTCAGAGCGGTTTCTCGACCAACAGAAGCATCGCGCGAGCGCCGAGCAGGTAGGGTTCGTCGGCGAGGAGGGCGCCGCCTTCGATGAAGTTGTCGTCGCCTTCGAGCCATGAGTGAGTGTCGCTGACCAGGTACCAGCCGTGGCCGGGGGCGAGCGGGGGAAGGGTGACGTTCAGACCCTGGTCCCAGCCGTTGTAGCCCACGTAGATGGACCGCACGCTGTCCTGGGCTTCTTCCCCGTCGAGGCGAAAGCCGATGAAGCTGTTGTCGGGATCATCGAGGTAGGCCGCGTCCGCGGGACCGCCGTCATCCTGGAACCAGCCGATGGTGGGAATGCCGTTGTTGTTCGCGTCGCCGTCGGGGCGGAAGCTCTCCGGGCGCAAGGCGGGATGCGCGAGGCGGAAGCGCATCAGCGAGCGGGCGAAGTTGAAGATGCTCGACGGGGGAGGGGACCAATCGAGCCAATTGGCTGGGCTGTCGAGGTTGTACGGGTTGTTGTTGCAGATGAGCGACCGATAGCGCTCGTCACCGCCGGTGATCATCGGCGTGCCGGCCGAGAGCATGAGGAGGGCCAAGCCGGTACGGGTCGCTTGGCGCTGCGCGGCGGCGTCACCTCCGTGGTCCCAGGCGATGTCGTTGTCGGTGCCGCCGTCGGAGGGGCCGTAGGGCCAGCCGAGGCCGTTGTTCTTGGTGTTGCAGCTGTAGAGGTCGCGCAGCGTGAGGCCGTCGTGCGCCACGAGGAAGTTGATCGAGGCCCAGGGCGAGCGGCCGTCGTCTCCGAAGCGCTCCCACGAGCCGCTCATTCGGTTGGCCAACCAGCCAGGGGTCACCTCCTCGATGTGGAGCCGATTCTGGTCGGCGCGAAGGTCGTCGCGATAGCCGTCGTTCCATTCGGCCCAGCCAGCGGGAAAGTTGCCGACTTGGTAGGTCCCGGGGCCGATGGCCCACGGCTCGGCGATGAGGATGGCGTCGGGGAGCTCTGCGACGGGGCGGGTGAGCATCGGCGCTTGCGGGTCGAAGCCGAAACAGTTGCCGTTGCAGAGGTTGCCCATCACGCTCGCGAGGTCGAAGCGGAACCCGTCGACGCCGAGTTCCTCGTGCCAATAGCGGAGGGACGCGAGCACCATGTCCTGTGCCAATGGGGACGCGGCGGCGACGTCGGGGCCGACGCCATTGCTGTTGTGGTAGTGGGCGGCGTCGTAGCCCGCCTTGTAGAAGGCCGCGTTGTCGAGGCCTCGCCACGAGATGAGCGGGGCTACCTGGCCTTCGGCGTCCCAATGGCCACCTTCGCCAGTGTGGTTGTAGACCACGTCCACGAGCACCGCGATCCCCTGCTGGTGGAACGCACGAACCATTTCGCGTAGCTCCCGGGTCGGGCCGCCAGGCGACTTGTCTGCAGCGTAGCGTCGGTCGGGGGCGAAGTAGCTGAGGGTGGAGTAGCCCCAGTAGTTGTCGCCGTCGACGCTGTCGGGCGTGAGGTCGTTCTGGTCGTTCTGCGTCTCGTGCAGCGGCAGGAGCTCGATGGCCGTGACGCCGAGGTCGGCGAGATACGGCGCTTTGAGGGCGGCACCGGCGTAGGTGCCGCGCAATGCCTGGGGCAAGCTCGGGTCTTGCATGGTCAGACCCCGAAGGTGCACCTCGTAGATGATGTGGTCCTTCAGCTCGCGCTCGGGGCGTGGGCCCGTATCCACCGCCGCTACGTCGAGGGGGAGCACGACGCCCTTTGGTACGGTGGGGGCGCTGTCCTTGGTGCGGTGGTCGGGACCCGTGGCGAAGACGCCCCAGTCGTAGTCGGGGTCGTGGCTCATCTCGCGCGCGAAGGGGTCGAGGATGAGCTTGTTCGGATTGAACCGGTGTCCGTCGGCATCGACGTCGGCGATGAAGCCCGCCGTCGAACCCGGCGACCAGCTCGGGTCGTAGGTCCAGTTCGGACCCCACACCCGCAAGCCGTAGTAGACGGGGCCCTCACCGAGGGCATCGGCCAAGACGTCGGGCTCGACGGCCGCGCGCCAGGTATCCCCGTCCCGTTCCAGTTGCACCACCAGTCGCTCGGCGGCCTGCTTGGGAGCATCGTAGAGCCATGCCTCGATGCGGGTGGCCGCGGTGGAGCGAGTGACGATGGTGAGGCCACCCTCGCTCGCGAAGTGTGCGCCCAGCGGTGCCTGGCTCGGGTCGACCGGTGTCCGTCCGCTGCTGCCACCGGAGCCGCCCACGCCAGGGTCGTCGCCCCCGTAGGCGCCGGTGCCCGCGCTGGTGGTATGGTCCACCGGTCCGTTCTCGAGCAAGCCGTCACCGCAGGCCACGAAGGCCAACGCGCTGACGACGACAAACGCCCATCGCCCACCCATGGCGCGGCAGCTTAGGTCGAGGATGGTGTTCGGTCCAGGACGTGACTCTATGATGAGTCACTTGGGTGCGACGATGTGAGACCCGCCAGAGTTGGTGAGACGCGGCGTGGCGGCGTCGAAGTAGAATCGCGGCTTGCGCGGCATCCGTTTCATCATCCTGTGCTCGTTAGAACGAAAGCAAGCTGGCGACGGCGCCGAGTTGGCGACCCGCGCGACCCTTCAGGCCGAGATCCAAGCTCGACAGCTCTTGATGCGCCAAGGCGGCTTCGAGGGGGCCTCGCACGTTCGGGTGGGCTTGGCGAAAGGCCGACTTGAGGGTGATGGTCTCTCCATGCCAGAGCTCGGCTTCGGCGAGGGCACGCAGCGTCTTGGCGCTCCACGCCACGACGATGTCGGATGGCTGGACGAAGGTGGAGAAGGCGGCGCGCAGCGCATCGACGTCGAGACCCTCGTCGAGCTCGTCGTCGTTCAGCTCGAGGTGCGCCAGGTGGCAAGGGTGCGGGCGACGCGTCTCGGGGGGGCGCACGAAGGCTTCGAAGGTCGCGCCCGTGTCGCATCGCCACGCGACCGTGTGCAAGAGCAGCGGTGGGCCGGCGTCTCGCGGACCGAGGTCGAGGTCGACGGCCACCATTCGTGAGGCCGCCTCGGCGAAGCCATGCCGCCAATCGCGTGGCGCGCGAGGGCCGTGCCAGCCTGGGCTGAGGTCGATCTGACGATCGATCATGGCGTCGAAGGCTTCGAGCAAGCCGTCGAGCCCTGGGGTATGGGGCTCGAGTCGCCGCAAGGCCTCGACGATGGCCTCGATGGTCGAAACACAATGAGGAGCCGGCTCCCGCCGTAGCCGGTACCGACTGAGCTCCCGCGGCGTGAGGGCGTAGTGCGGCAACGCTCGGAGCCAAGGGCAACGGCGGTACAGCGACTTGGCTTGCGGCCAGGTGCCATCGATCACCACCAAGGCTCCGAGCGCGTGCTCGGGAGCGAGCTCGGAGCCGCCTGGGTAGAGCAGCCCCGCACCGGGGGGCAGTGGGGGCGCAGGCTCGCTACCATTGGTGACCACCACGTCGACCTGCTCGAGACCCAATCGTGCGATTCGTGCGGTGCCGAGCGGGTGACGCCGTTCCCGGGGGTGCTGGATGACCCACACCGGGGTCTGATTGGCGACCTCACGCAGGCTGTCGCAGATGCAGGCGACCTCCGGCTTGTGGCACCGGTAGCAAGTCGGGCGCGCCAATGGCGTCACCAGTCCGTGGGTTGGTAGTCTTTGAGGAAAGCACCCCACATGTGCTTTCCGGTTCTCATCCCAGTGAAGATCGGGTCCACGATGCGGGCCGCACCATCGACCACGTCGAGTGGAGGCGAGAACCCATGGTCGCGCGTCTTTCGTTCGGCGAGCGCAATGGGGTCTTCGTCCGTCACCCAGCCCGTGTCGACGCTGTTCATGTGGATGCCGTCGCGCACGTAGTCGGCGGCGGAGGTTCGCGTCATCATGTTCAGCGCCGCTTTGGCCATGTTGGTGTGTGGATGACGGTCGGTCTTGAGTCGACGTGAGAACTGCCCCTCCATGGCGGAGACGTTCACGATGTGTCGGTCGCGATCGGGGTGACGCAGCATCAACGGCTTGAGCCGCGCGTTGAGGATGAATGGCGCCACGGCATTGACGAGCTGCACCTCGAGGAGCTCGACGGCAGAGACGTCGGCGAGACCGAGCCGCCAGCTGTTGACCTGGCGGCGGTCGACTTGCTGCCCGTCGGCGTCGAGCTGTCCCGCGGGGAAGAGGGCGAGGTCACGCCCGCGGTCTTCGCCCAGCAAGGGGACCTGGGTCATGGCCGCAGCATCGTGCAGGTGGGGCGAGGGCGCTTCAGCCTGCATCGCTTCGAAGGCGCTGAGCAGAGGCTTGGCCGGCCCGTCGACGCCGGTCGTTTCGCCCTCGAGCAGGTGGTCGTAGAACCCCGCCGGGCGGCGCACGGTCTGACACGCGTTGTTGATGATGAAGTCGAGCCGATCGAGGTGGCGGCTCGAGAAGGCGGCGAAGCGCTCGACGCTCGGGGTGTGGCGCAGGTCGAGCCCGAAGAGCTCGAGACGATCCGCCCAGTCTTCGAAGTCGGCTTCCGCTGCGTAGCGTGCCGCGGCATCGTGAGGGAACCGTGTTGCGACCACCACCCGGGCGCCCGCGCGTAGGAGCATGAGCGCGGCGTAGTAGCCGATCTTCACCCGCGCCCCGGTGATGAGCGCGACGCGACCCCGCAGGTCGGCCTCCGGCGTGCGCTTCTCCCAATTGAGGGTGGCACACGACGGGCACAGCGCGTCGTAGAAGAAGTGCAGTCGCGAGAACTTCGCCTTGCAGATGTAGCAGTGGATGGGCTCCGAGAGCGTCTCGCCCTCCGACTCGGGCAAAGCCTTCGGCGCTGTCGTGGCTTCGGCGAGCACGTTGGGCTTGGTGCCCTGGTGGCCTCGGCGGTCGGTGATGGCACCATGCTGCCACGGGGTGAAGCTGCTCGCTCGGCGGCTCTGTCGAATCCCGGTCGCCTCGAGCTTGGCTGTATCCTTCGCCTTTCGCTCCTCTTCCCGTCGGCGCTTGGCTTCCTGCGTGAGGGCGCGTTTCGCCCACGGCCCGGGCCTCGCTACGCGACCAGCGGCGATGGTGAAGCGCTGCCGCAGCTCGAAGGGCACATCGGCGAGCACGTCGTACTCATCCGCGATCGCCTCGAGGAGCTCGCTCATCGAGGTCACCGCGTCGACGAGGTCTTTGCCCTTCGGTGCGCTCACGGCCCGAGACCTAGCACGACCGCAGTGCGATCGCGTGTTCATGGGTCACACGGGCGTAGGAGGGCAGTGTGGGCACGCGTCTCGCGACCGTCAGAGGCTTTCGAGATACGCCAGGAGGTCGCCGAGCTCGTCTTCGGTGAGGTGCGAGGTCTTGCCGTGTTGGTCGCCCCCGCCACAGTCGGTCGAGAAGCGACCTCGAATCGAGTCGGCGCAGCCGTCGTGCATCAGTGGTGTGCGCAATCGAAGGCCGAAGAGCGGTGGGGGCTGGAACGTGCCACCGGTGCCAACGTCGTAGCTGAGGGTGAGGCCACGGCCTTCGTGGCAGCTCGCGCAGCCTACGACGTCGTCTTCGTAGAGCGTACGTCCGCGGGCGACGGCGTTGGTGTCGGCCGCTCGAGCGACGCGAAGCGGTCGGAGCGTCTTGGTCATCCAATGCTCTACGGCGGCCATCTCGGCATCGGAGAGTCGCCGGCCGCGCATGCGCTCGGTGTAGACCTCGTC
Organism: Polyangia bacterium; assembly: GCA_030426145.1. Lineage (GTDB taxonomy): Bacteria > Myxococcota_A > Polyangia > Polyangiales > Polyangiaceae > JAPYTK01. The sequence continues at coordinate 25,689 of JAUHZF010000004.1, read as the reverse complement.
CATGAGGGCGGAGAAAGAATGGATGTCGCCTTCCCAATGGTAGGGGGCGGTGCCAGCCGTGGAACCGAGCAGGGCATGGGTACGGCGCGGACCCCGGGCGAACATCCAGACGTGGCCGTCGTCGCGGCCTTCTGGATGGCACGAGGCACAGGCGATGGGGGCGCCGGCGGAGCTCTGGTGGAAGATCCGGTGGCCGGTGTTGTCGGGGGCGACCCGGGTCACCAGTTGGAGGCCGGGCTCTCCCTCGACGCCGGTGCGGTTCAAGCCGAGCTCGTCGACGTAGTAGGCGCGGCCCGAGGCGTCGTAGGCGACCGACGTCGCCGGCAGGAAAGGACTACCGCACGCGGGCTGGCCCTCGCCGACGGCCGAGACGCTGGTGAGGAGGTGTCCGTTGCTGCTCACGACGGTGAGCTGCCCATCGAGGCTCACGTCGAAGTCGACGGCGAGCACGAGCCCGGTGACCCTCATCTCTGCATCGACGGCCATCTCGCCGGCTTTGCTCACGTCGAAGAAGGTGAGCGCATGGTCGACGACGCCGCCGCCACAGAAGTCGGGACCGCCGTAGTAGACACGCGGCTGACCGGCCTCGGGCACATCTCCCCCGCCGAGGTCGCCCGAGAAGCTGAGCTGATGCAGCATGGCGACCCTGCCGTCGGGCAGCACGCGGGTGCGCCAGGCGACGGTGGGGGAAGCGGGGCCCATAGCGACGGTGTCGAGCTGGGGCTCGAAGCGTTCGACGACGGCGCCAGCTTCATCGAGCCGCAGCAGCGCGGGCTTTCGGAACGTGGTGACGAAGACCTCGCCGTCGACGATGACGACGTCGCGTAGGTCGGGCTCGACCCGCCATCGCGCAAGCGGCTCGGCCACCTCCGGCGAGGCGTCGAGGACCACGACGTCACCGCCGACGCAGGCGACGAGGATGCGCTCGTCGTCACGCGCCAAGCCTCTCGGCTCGGGACAGACCTCGCGCTCGACCACGTCACCCTCGGGGAGGGAGACGGTGGCCAGCCGACCGCGGCCACGCAGGACCACGTGGATGCGCCCGTCGGTCCCGTCGACGATCCGGGCGGGTTCCGAGCTCGGGGGAAGGGGGACCTCGGCCACGATTTCGTCGGTGCTCACGTCGGCCACGGTGAGCACGTCGACGTTGGGGTCGGCCATGATGACGAAGCGGTCGTCGGCGGTCACGTGAAGGGCCCCGCCGGTGGTGGCGGGCTTGTGCTCGAGGGAGACCGGACGCGGCGAAACGACGTCGAGAACATCCTGGAGCTCGTGGCAACCGGAGAGCCCGACCAGAGCGAGCGCGAAGAAGGGAAGCGACTTCATCGGTCCCCTTCATCAGCACCCCGCGTGCCAAGACGCGTCCATCGGTTCGATGACGCCGGTATCGTGCTGACGACGTCGAAACGCCGCTCTCGACGGGAGAAGTGGGGTGGGTCGTCGTAGTTGGCCGGCGCGAAGCCGGCGAGCGACGCGTGTGCGGAGGCCGTGTCGCAGGCCCGGGCATCGGTGTCATGACCCATCCGAGGAAGCGAAGGAGGTCGTGGAGGCGCGGGGCGGCGAGTGCTGCTAGCGTCGCCCGGACATGTCCGCATCGGTCACCGTGCTCACCTTCGCAGGGGCGCGCGACGTGGTGGGTGCCTCCTCGGTGGAGGTCGAGCTGCCCACGTCTCCGTGCTCTGCGCGCCAGCTCATGGACGCCATCTGCGCCCTCCACCCCGCCCTCACGCCCCATCGGCCGCAGATCAAGCTCGCCGTCAACGGGGAGTACGCCGACGACGAGACCTCGGTGAAGGGGGGCGACGAGGTCGCGCTCATTCCCCCGGTGGCGGGAGGTTGAGCATGCGGATCTACCGTTTCGAAGGCATCGACGAGAGCCTGCCCCTGCTGCCCTTGGCGGCCCGCCGCGCCCTCGATGCGGTCGGGCTGAAGCTCGGACTTCGCGCCTGGCAAGGGCTTCCTCTCGAGCAGCGTCGCGCGCTGGTCGAGCAGGGCGGCTTGGCGTCACCGGATCTCGGCGCGGTCCGTGCCGCTGCCGCGGGCGCCGACCCCGCCGCGGAGCCCATCGATGCCGACGACTTCAGTCGTCTCGCCGAGCCTCCCGATCCCACGCTCGCGGACGCGTGGCCGGGGCTCGACAGCCTCGCCCGGTTTGCGCTCGCTCACCTCGTCAAGCGGGGGGATCGGCGGCGCTTCAGCGAAGCGCGGCAGGAGATATGCGGTTCTCTCACCCATCTCGACGAGACCGGCGCCGCCCGCATGGTCGACGTGGGGGAGAAGGCGATCACCCATCGCGTCGCGGTGGCCCAGGCTCGCGTTCGCATGCGACCGCACACGGCCGCCATGGTGCGCGATCACAGCGGGCCCAAGGGGGACGTGCTCGCGACCGCGCGCTTGGCTGGGATCATGGCGAGCAAGCGCACACCGGAGCTCATCCCGCTCTGCCACGGAATCGCGCTCACCAAAGCCAAGGTGAGCTTCGACGTCGACGCCGAGGCGGGCCTCGTCACCGTGGTGGCGCGCACCGAAGCGCGAGACCGTACGGGGGTGGAGATGGAGGCCATGGTGGCCGCGAGCATCTCGGCCCTCACCATCTACGACATGCTCAAGGCCGTCGAGCGAGACATGGTCGTCGAGGAAGTGGTGTTGCTCGAGAAGACGGGGGGCAAGAGCGGGCGCTTCGTACGAGAGGAGCCACCACGATGAGCTTGACGGGGATTCGTCAGACGCCGCTGTCGCTCGAAGAGGTGATGAACGCGGTCGAGCGTCCCGAGGCGGGAGCCGTGGCCAGCTTCCTCGGCGTGGTGCGCAACCACAACGAAGGGCTCGGCGTCACCAAGCTCGACTATCACTGCTACGAGACCATGGCGAACAAGGAGATGGCCGACATCGCGGCCGAGATCGAAGCCGAGATCGAAGGCGTGAAGGTCGCTTGTCTCCATCGCGTCGGTGTGCTCGACGTCGGGGACGCGGCCGTCGTCTGCGCGGCCAGCTCTGCTCATCGCGCGGAGGCCTTCCTCGCCTGTCGCGAGCTCATCGATCGGGTGAAAGCCCGTGTCCCCATCTGGAAACGAGAGCACGGCGATGGCGGTCCCCATTGGGTGGGTTGGAAAGACGCACGCATCGGACCCGAGGGCTCGGGCGACACCCCGACGGAGGGGTCGTAGGGCGAGTCATTGGCTTCACCCGGTCGCTTCACGGCTCAGCTGGTGGTGTCCGCGCCGAGGTGTAGCGAACCCATGGGAACGTATTAAGGTTCTCGGCGTGCGCGCGGCGGCGAAGACGACCCTTGGGCGGTGGTACCGGCCGTTGGTGGTGGTGATGAGTCTCGGGGGCGCGGGCGCGGCATGGGGTTATGCCGAGCGGCCCGATGCCGCTTCCCGGACGCTCGCGGCGGGCATGCGCTACGAGGTGCGGCTCATCGATGACCCCAGGCGCATCGTGGCCCACGTCGTCTACGCCGACCTTCGACAAACGGTGCCCGTCGTCACGCCGCCGGTCGGGGACGACGAGCTCCCGCTGCGCGCCCAGACGACGACGGACTTCGCTCGGACGGAAGAGCTGGAGGTGGCCATCAATGGCGACTTCTTCTCCCCGTGGCATTCGTACCACCCGTTCGACTTCTATCCCCGAGCAGGTGACCCCGTGGGGCCGAAGGGCCTCGCCGTTGGTGACGGGGTCACGTACGGCGGGGACTGGCAGCCGGGCGACACCCTCTTCTTCTCGTGCGATGGTGAAGCGGGGGACGCGCCGGGTGGCGCGCCCTGTGCCGCCATCTCGGGCAAGCGCATGCTACGCGATGGGCAGCCGATCGACGCACGAGGGCGGTGGCAACATCCCCGGACGGCCGTCTGCTGGACGGCGCAGTCCCTCACGCTCGTGGTGGTCGACGGTCGGCAGCCGGGCTTCAGTGGCGGCATGCGGCTGTCCGAGCTCGCCGACTTCCTGGTCGAGCTCGGCTGCCGCGATGCGTTGAACCTCGACGGTGGCGGTTCGACGACGATGGCCCTTCGAACGGAACGCGGGGTGGAGGCGGTCAACCGACCGATCCATACTCGCGTGCTCGGTCGCGAGCGACCCGTGGCCAATCACCTCGGCCTTCGCACGCGACCTTGAGCACGGCTCAGAGGCAGTTGAAGAAGCCGTTCCCGGCGTCGAAGCCGCAGCTCCCCGGGCAGGAGATCTGCTTCACCTCGTCGTTCTCGCAATAGACGACGGTGCTGCCGTCGCAGCGGCCCTCGAAGGTCTCGCCCTGACACGGATCGTTCGGCGGGGTGAGGCACGCGAAGTACTGCTGCTCGGCCGAGAAGCCGCACACGCGCTGGGTGTCGCCGCAGGCGGTCGAGTTGACCTGGTCGTTTTCGCACCAGATGACGGTGTCGCCGTCGCAGCGGCCGGCGAAGGTCTCACCCTGACAGGGGTCGGTCTCGGGGCTCACCCCGAGGAAGTCGGCATAGGCGTCCACCCGGGTGTCGACGCCGAACTGCAGGCAGTTGGCATCGCCGAAGGAGGTGACACCGGCGACGAGGAGCTCGCCGCCGACCTGTGCGAAGGCGGGACCACCGGAGTCGCCATTGCAGGTGTTCCGGTTGGGATCGTCGTAGCGAAACGTGGTGGCCGACACGGACGAGATGGCCATGTTGACGAATCGCTTCACCCCGCCGCCGGTCTGCGACACCCCGTTGCTCACTCCATAGCCGACGAACACCAACGTGCGTCCCACGAACGAGCTGTCCATGCTCGGCAGCGTCTTCATCGGCGCGACCGGAGCGTCTTCAGCGAGGGTGATGAAGCCGATGTCGTTCGTCAGCGAGAAGCGGTTGTACTGCGGATGTGGCGTCACCGATGCCACCCCTAGCGACGCTTCGGGGCTCCGCGCATTGGGTCCGATGGCGAAGCGGATGGAGCTCGCCGAGACCCCTTCGAGGCAGTGCGCGGCGGTGACGACCTTGCGCGGACCGATGAGGGTGCCGGTGCAGAACGAACTGCCGAAGCGGGTGAGGGCACCCACAGCGGGGAGCGCGGACGTGGTTTGGCCGCCGACGATGTCGGAGCGGGCCTCGTCGAGCGACTGGGTCGCTTGCTCACCGTCGACGGAGCAGGCAGCCAGGGTCATCGTGAGCAGGGCGCAGGTCACCCCGCGACGCGGCGTCGAGCGTCGAAACATGTTCATCTCCTCCTGTCGCGGGGCCCCCAGGTCCATCGCGACGCCCCGGAGTTAAACGGGCGACTTCGATCCGAGCCATCGCGTTATCCGCGACGATGAATGGCGCGGACGCAATGATGTGCGCCGCCGTGGTCCAAGCCGTCCCTCCTCCTCGAAACTGTCCGTTGCGGGCAGACGCCCTTCATCGGAATTGCTCCCAGGGCGGAAAGATGCCCCCGGGGCGGCCTGATAATCCAAGCGGCGTCGATGAGCCATCGAGACGCACTTTGGTGCGATGAAGTAGGGTCTCTCCTTCGAGGAGACGACATGGATCACGCGCGTCGGGTCAGCCAAGTATGGAATTGGCTTCCCGCATTTCGGGCGGTGGCCGAAACGCAGCACCTCCCGTCGGCCTCGCAGCAGGCGCACGTGAGTGCCTCTGCGCTCTCTCGTGCGGTAAAACAACTCGAGGAGCAGGTCGAAGCCCAGCTTTTCGAGCGAGAGGGACGACACCTCGTCCTCAGTCCCGCGGGCCGAAGACTCTTGGGAGCGGTGCGGGACGCGATGCGTCGGGTCGACGATGGCCTTCATGCGCTGCTCGAGCCCGGCATGGCGGGGCCGTTCCGGATTTCTGCTCCGGGGCCCTACGCCAGCATCTTCGTGCTTCCCGCCCTCGAACAACTCGCCGATGCGCACCCGGAGCTCATTCCCCAGGTGAGCAGCGTACCCAACGGGGAGCACACCCAGCGCCTACTCGACGGACGGCTCGATCTCGTCCTCACCGACGCGCCGCACGTGCACGACGACCTCACGGTCCACCTCATCGGCCAGCTGCGCTGGGGGGTCTACGCGGGGGACCGCCATCCGCTTGCCCTGGCCGTCGAGAGCCAGACCAAACGGGAGCTCGGACTCCAAGAGGCCCTTCAGCATGGTTGGGTGAGCCCGCCACCTGGGGTGGTGGACCACTGGCCGCCGCACCTCGAGCGAAAGGTCGGTTTGGTCGTCACGCAGCTGCACTTGGCGGTGCAGGCTTGCGCGACGGGTCGCTGGTTGGCCGTGTTGCCGGATGCCGTGGCGGAGGCCCATCGCGGCGAGGGGCACCTCGTTCGGTTGCCGTTGCATCTCGTGGCTCCGCAGCCCCTCTACGTCGTTCACCGCCGCGCGCTCATCGAACCCAGCCGGGCCGACGTGGTGCGGGAGCTCCTCGCCAACGAGCTCCGTGGCGCCTCGCGGCGCTCCCTCCGCGGGAGCGTGCAGCCTCCCGAAGAAGCCGCCTGACCACCCTCACGCTTCGGGCGTGCGCACTTCGGTGACGTCGACGAAGCGGACCTCGTCGCCGACGTGAATCGTGGCCCCTTCGATGACCCGGGCGATGATGCCTCCGTGCCCGCGCATGGCCGAGAAGCCGCCTTCGCCGAGGGCGGATTCCATCTTGGCGCAAGGCGCGCAGTAGCCGCTGCCCTCGAGCAAAGCATGGCCGATGGTGAAGCGGGCGGTGCGGAGCGAGAGGAGGTTGATCCCTTCGACCACCAAGTTGCGACGCAGGATGGTGGGCGCCACGCCTTCGAGGCCTGCGAGGCTCGCGATGAGGGGCAGGTGTTCTGCCTGGATGAGGCTGACTTGTCGTTTGCCTCCACGGCGCTTGGCCTTGCGGTCGCCGGATAACCCACGCCCTTCGATGAGCTCGCCGGCGCGCACGACCTCCATGGGCTGGCCTTTGATGGGGCGAACCCCGATCCAAGTGAGGTGTCCCACCTGAGGCACGCTGCGGAGGAGCTCTCTCAGCTTCATCAGCCTCGGAGTTCCTCGACCACGCGGAGAAAATTGTCGCCGAGGATCTTGCGGATGCGGGTGTCGCTCCATCCTCGCACGAGCATGAGATGGACCAGGCGAGGGAGCTCGAGGCAGGTCGGCATGTCGCGAGGCGGACAGATGGCTCCATCCCAGTCGCTACCGAGTGATGCGTGATCTTCGCCGACCGTCGCCACGATGTGGGCGAGGTGGTCCACGATCGAGTTGGCCTCGCCGCCCCAGAAGCCGTCGCCGAGGAAGCTCGACTGGTACATCACGCCCACCGTTCCCCCGAGATCGGCGACGGCGCGGAGCTGATCGTCGTCGAGGTTGCGCCAGTGCTCGAAGGCGCCTTTGACGCCCGTGTGGGTGACGAGCACCGGTTGGCTGGCGTCGTGGACCTCGAGTGCATCCCAGAAGCCCTTGGGGCTGATGTGGGCGAGGTCGACGAATACCTTCTTGTGGTTCAGTCCGCGCACGAAGTCGCGCCCACGGTCGGTGAGGCCTGTGTCGGCGCCGCGTACCGGAGCGCTCGTGGTGCCCAGCGAAGAGTTCGACAGGTGCACCACCGTGATCCGGAGGATGCTCTCGTCGAGGTCGTCGAGCGCGCCAGGGGCATCGAGGGCGTTGCCCCCCTGCACGCCGATGAAGGCCCCGTGCTTGCCGGCGCGTCGCGCGGCGCGATACTCGGCGGTGTTGCGCACGAGGACGAAGTCTTCGTCGAAGGCCGTGATGAGCGACTTCAGGCGCTCGAGGTTGCGCTGAAACAACCGGGCGCGGTTCTCGGCCCCTGGGACCGCGGGGTTGGTCGTGATGACCCAGGTCGCACCGGTCACCTGGGCTTCGAGGATGCGGGGAAAGTCGACCTGGCTGTAGAAGCGGGCGCCGAGAACGCCGTGGCCATGGCGCTGTGAGAGGTCGTAGCCGAAGACGCGATCCCAGATGAACGAGTCGACGTGAAGGTCGATGACGTCGCAGTCGAGGTAGAGCTCGACGGCTTCGCGAGAGATGCCGAGGCTCTGGGCCCAGGCGGCCGGGTCGCGGCGGTGGTCGATGGTACGCAGGGTCATGGTGAGGCGACGAGTTGGCTCGGAGCCTCGATCTCGTCGCGCTGGTGATACTCCAGCGGGTAGTGCTCGCTCAACCATGCCTCGCACTGGCGCAGCGGCGCGCCGAAACGTTGATGCACGACGCCCAGCTCGAGACAGCCTTCGTAGGCTGCCTTGGCGCGGCGGCGGTACGAGGTCGCATCGACGGCGGCCACGGCTTCAGCGTCGGCAAGCAGCTGGCCGTGCAGCTCGGCGATGGCGAGGCCGGCCCATACGGTCCAGTGCGGCGCGCCGAGGTCGAGCAGCGGACGGTAGGCTTCGACGGCACCCTTCACCGCCCGCTCGCGACGCCGTAGCCACGCCGTGTCGTCGCCCTCGCCAAGGGCCGCGATGCGGTTTCGTTCCCGGACGGCGAAATGTTCGAGGGCCCGCCCGATGGCGTCGATGGCGAGCGAGAATCGCTGAACCTTCCGACGCCACGGACCCCTCTCGCCGGCCGCTGCTTGGGCTACCGCGCGGCGCAGGGCGGGCCGTTGGTTGCGGGCGTCGCGCGCGCGCGAGAAGTGCTGGGTGGCCTCGTCGATGGACCCGAGCCGATGGTGGAGTCGGCCCAAGAGGGTTTCGGTTCGCACCACGAGATCGAGCGCGACGAGCCCGCTTCGTTCGAATCCTCGCTGGGCCTGAGTGAGGCGTTTCAGGGCTTGCTGGTGATGTCCCAATCGGGCTTGACGCTGGGCGAGGTCGAGCGCCACCTCGAGTGCGAGGCGCGGCTCGGTGTGGGCGAAGCGGCGCGCGAACGTACGTGCCGCGACCTTTGGATCCCCAGACCGGGCCTGGAGGGCGATCGCCTCGGCGAGCGCGAGGGCGGCGTCGGGTCGCCGAGGGTTGTGCGTGCCGTAGCTCGCGTAGTGCGCTGCCGCCTGCTTCAGCTGCCCGAGTGCACGATGGTCGTGACCGAGATCGCGAAGGGCGCTGATCCCGGCGGCCGTGTTGTGGAGTCGGTGCTCGGGATCGATCAAGAGCTCCCGAACCTCCATCGCGCGCGCGAGCTCGTGGGCCGAGGCAAAGCCGCGGGCGGAGGCGTGCAGCATGCGCGCGTAGCCGTCGCACTGCTTGGCGTCGGCTGCGCAAGCCGCCTCACCGTGGTCGCGCCACAAGCGAAGGTACAAAGCGGCACCACGGCGGTAGCTATCGAGCCGCGCTGGACCTCCGCGATCTCCACGGTCGAGCAGGGCTTCGGCTTCGCGCCGTCCGAGGTCACGTTCGGTCTCGGTGAAATCAGCGCAGATGGCGTTGTCGGTCTGGCAATGACGCTGGCGGAGTTGGGGAAGGGCGCGCCGGGCATCGGCGACACAGCTCGAGCGCGCTTCTCTTTTGCGAAGGGCCTCCAGCACCGAGAGGTAGCGAGACGCGGCACGTTGAGAGAGCTCAGTCGCCGCGGTCGCGCTCAGGGCGAGCTCGCGGTAATCGAGCGCGGCGGCCTCGTAGTGCCCGGCCGCTTCGCGGAGGCTCGCTCGGGCGAAGCTCATCTGGTCACGCGCCTTGGTGGCCTCAGCGCCGATGGGCTCGACACGACAGGCGTAGCGGCTGAATGCGTCGATGGAGACGGCGGCGCCGGAGCTGAGCACGCGCTTCGGTCGCACCTCCTCCGAAGCGGGAGCGCCGTCGCTGCCTCGGAGGTAGCAGAGGGCGCTGGCCTGAATGGCGCGGGCGGCGAGCGGCCCGGAGGGGTTGGCGGCGCGAGCTGCCTCGAAGACGGGGCCACAGGTGGACCAGTCGGCGCGCGCCCATAGCAAGTCGGCGTGGGCGTAGTGCATGCGGGCCAGGGTGGGCCGATCCTCGTCGCGCAGCTGGGGGAAGCGGTAGCGACCCAGCATGTCGTCGGTGAAGGAGTGGGTGAACAGGCGGTACAGACGCAGCGACGCTTGCGCCGTCGTCGCGTCACCGGTCCCGAGCACGGGCTTGGCGCCAGCGGGATTGCCTGTGACCTCGACATGCCAGGCGATGGCGGTCGTCGCAACGAGCGATGCCACGCGGGCCCCGCAAGCGTCGTCGTGGCTCGCCGCTTCGAAGCGTTGCACGGCCTTCTTCAGAGCGCCCTCGATGGCGTCTCTATCGAGCGGGTCGTGCGCGATGGTGGTTTCCACCAGGGCTGCTTGGTAGCGGCAGCGCGCTCCCTCCGAGGCTGGGCGAAGCGCGAGGTTCTTGTAGAGGGTCGCGGCATCGTCGAAGCGTCCCGTGTCGATCAGCTTGCGGCCGAGATCCTCGACCATGACGCGGGTAGCCTCCTCGTCCGAGGAACCACTCAGGGCTGCGAAGGTGGTCCATGCGCGGGCTGGATCACCGGCTTCGGCGAACACGGGGATGACGTCGCGTCGCGCCGCGTCCAGCAGGGGCGCCGTTTCCTTCGTGACCACGGCATGCTCGAGGGTGGCTTGGAAGGCGGCCAGGGCCTCTGGGTAACGAGCCCGATGCCAGTGCACGTAGCCGAGCTTGTACTGTGCATAGGCCCACTGCGCACTGCCGCGCGGGAAGTGAAGCACTGCGCCCTCGTAGGCCTTACGCGCCTCGGGCCACAGGTTCGCGTCGCGCTGTGCCGCGTCGAAGGTCAGCTCGGCGAAGGCGAGTCGTCCCAGTCCCGCGTGAGGCGAGCTGGGCCACCGCTGCAGCAGTGTGCGGTAGGTCCGGCGCGCGTGCTCGGCGTAGCCCGCCTTCTCGAGCTCGTAGCCCCAGAAGAAGAGGACCTCGTCGTCACAGCTGCGGTTCTCGCGCCGCGCGCGCGGGAAGCGACAGTAGCGCGGATGCTCTTGGTGGAGTTGGCGGTAGTACTGAATGGCCAGGCGCCGCGCTTTGGCAACGCCCTGGGCGAGGCGCTCTTTCTCTCTCGGGGTGTCGCCGGGATGAAGCGCGAGTCGATCGCCCAGCTCGACGTAGCTTTCGGCGAGGCGTCGCTGAAGTCGGGGATGGTCGGGGCTGTCGACCGGGGTGGCGCGCAACAGGGCGGTGACCTGCGCGATCTCCGTCACGAGAAGACGCCGCGCTCGGCGCCGCAACCGAGGGTTGGGGGCCTCGAGGAAACCCAGCGTGCGCGACGACGGTGGGTTGGCGAGAGGTCGCGGCTTGGCCGGAGGCAGGGGCCGAGGGACCCCGAAGGCGAGCGGTTGATGGGCTCCGAGGGCGACACGGGCCTGGTCGTCGCATCGAACCGTGGCGCGAGCCTCGGGCCCGATGCACACCTCGGCGGCCCGTGACTCCACGGTCCACATCAGCAGGAGCACAAACGGCCCCAGCCAACGCCACACGCCCATCCCCATCGGACGCATCCACCCCTCGTTCGATCTGCCCAAGGTGGAAAAATCTACCAGGGGTAGACGCGTCAATGGGGATCATCTGCTCGAGAGGCAGGATTTGGACGCGGTTTCACCAGGTGAGCCGCCTCTCGACGAACGGCTGCCCACGCCGGAGGAGATAGCGTCGGAGCTCATCGGCGACCAGGACGAGGATGGCGAAGGGCAGCCCGAGGGACAGTTGCCAGAGGGCGAGGGGAGCCGTGCCCAGCACGTGGTTGAGGGCGGGCACGTAGAGGATCGCACCCAGCATGGCCAGCTCGACGCCGATGCCGAGCCAGACCAGTCGATTGCTGAACACGCCCACACTGAGGATGCTCGCCCGGCGCGTGCGGCAGATGAGAACGTCGGCGACTTGGTTCACGATGATCGCCGCGAAGAAGCCGCTCACGGCGGTGCGGTAGAGCGGGTCATCGGAGGCGAGTGCCTCCCCCCAGCCCCAGCCCCCGGCGAAGAGAATGGTGAAGTAGGCGACGAAGCCGGCCGTTGCCTGGATCACACCGATGATGCCGTAGCTCATGAAGAGCAGGTTGGGCGTGAGCAGGCGTTCCTTCCGGGCACGAGGTGGTTGCGCCATCACGTCTGTCTCCGGCGCTTCCGAGCCGAGGCCGAGCGCAGGTACCACGTCCGTTCCCAGGTCGATGGCGAGGATGAGGACCACGGTGAGGGGCAGCGGGATGTCGAGCAGCACGTAGGCGAGGAAAGGCGTGATCTCGGGCACGTTGCTCGTGAGGATGTAGGCCACGAACTTGCGGATGTTCGCAAAGATGGTCCGACCTTCTTCGACGGCGGCGACGATGGTCGCGAAGTTGTCGTCCATCAGCACCATGTTGCTCGCCTCTTTCGCGACCTCCGTGCCCATGATCCCCATCGCGACACCCATGTCGGCGTTCTTGAGCGCAGGGGCGTCGTTGACTCCGTCGCCGGTTACCGTGACGACCTCATCCATGCTCTGCAGTGCGGTGACGATGCGGAGCTTCTGTGCTGGCGTCGCGCGTGCGAAGACGACCTCGGGCTCGCGCAATACCGCCTCGAGCTGTGCGTCGTTCATCCTCTCGAGCGCGGGACCGCGCACCACCACCCCTTCCCCTCGCACCAACCCCACCTGACGTGCCAATGACTCCGCCGTCAGATGGCTGTCCCCTGTGATCATGACCACACGAATGCCTGCCTGGCGGCAGCGATCAATGGCGTCGGGGACCTCTGGGCGGGGTGGGTCGAGCATTCCCGCAACGGCGACGAGGACGTAGCCGTCGACGGGGACGTCGGTGACCTCCACGTCGCGGTAGGCGAGGGCGAGTACGCGCTCTCCGCGAGCCGCGAGTCGCTGGTAGGTGGACTCGACGCGCGCACGACGCTCGTCATCGAGGGGGCGAAGCTCGCCTCTCACCCTTACGTGTGAACATGCGGCGAGCACGACCTCCGGTGCTCCCTTCATGGCGGCCCGATACCCGTCCTCGTGGGGGATGAGGGTGATCATGCGTTTGGTCGCAGAGTCGAAGGGCTCTTCCGCTACGCGCTCTTCGCGCCGGGGGCCATCGACCTCGTGATCGTGAGCGTATTGGAGCAGGGCGACCTCCGTTGGGTCCCCCTCGTAGCCTTCGGCGTTGCGAAAGGCATTGTTGCAGGCCGTGGCCAAAGCGAGCACGAGCGAGAAGCTCTCCTCCTGCTGGACGGCACGCTCCCACGCGGCGTGCTCCTCTCCCTCGAGCAGTAGGGTCGTCACACGCATGCGGTTCTGGGTGAGGGTGCCCGTCTTGTCGGTGCAGATGACGGTCGTGCTGCCCAGGGCTTCGACGCTCTCGAGATTGCGAATGAGGGCGTGACGCTTCGCCATGCGCTTGCTGGCCATGGTCAGGGCCAGGGTCACGGTTGGCAGGAGGCCTTCGGGGACGTTGGCCACGATGATGCCAATGGCGAAGATGAGGCTCGGGATGACCCCCTTGCCAATGACCACGCTCACGGCGAAGAAGAGGACGCCGAGGACCATCGCGATGGTGCTGATGACGCGAATGAAATGGCGGAGCTCTCGACGAATGGGAGAGTCGCTGGTGGCGGTCCGCTCGGTGAGCGCGACGATCTGGCCGATCTGCGTGTCCATCCCGGTCGCGTAGACCAGGGCACGGCCCGAGCCGCTCTGCACGAGTGTCCCCGAGAACACCATGTTGCGGCTCTCGAGCAGGCGTTCGTGCGTGCACTCGATGTGGCGAAGCTGAGGCTCGCTTTCGCCCGTGAGGCTACTCAGGTCGACCTTGAGGTTGGCGTGCGACAGGAGGCGCCCGTCCGCAGAAATGCGGTCACCTTCGGCCAACTCGATGACGTCACCGGGCACGAGCTCGGTCGCATCGACGACCTTGGGCTCTCCGTCGCGGAGTACCGTCGCCCGAGGAGGCAGCATCTGGCTGAAGGAGGCGAGGATTCGATCCGACTGGTACTCCTGAACGAAGGTGAAGGTCCCGTTGAGTAGCACCACCGCAAACAGGGCGATGGCGATGTGCAGGTTGCCCTGACCAGGGTCGAGCACCTCGGCCACCAGCGACAGGCTTCCCCCCACCATCAGGAGGATGGCGAAGAAATTGCCGAACTGGCGCAAGAACTTCACCCACGGCGCCACGGCACCTCGTGCCTCGAGTCGGTTGGGGCCGTAGCGCTCCCGCCTCGTTTGGGCGTCTGCTTGCGTTAGACCCTCGCTCCGCGTGTCGAGCCGCTGAAGCAGCTCGGAGAGCGGGATCTGGTGCTCGTGGGGCATGCTCCCTGCACCTGCAATATCTCGACCCCGCGAGCCCTTCGGGGCATGACTCGAATGCAGATGGAATCGGCGGAGCGCCCCCGTTCGGACAAGCGTCGCTTCGGCGCGTTCCAGGGCGTGTTCACCCCCACGCTGCTCACCATCCTCGGGGTCATCATGTACCTGCGAGAGGGGTGGGTGGTGGGGGAGCTCGGCCTGGCCGGGGCATGGCTGGTGATCGCGGGCGGCTCGCTCATCACCGTGTGCACTGCGCTCTCCCTCGCTTCGATCGCGACCAACGTGCAGCTCGATGAGGGGGGGCCCTACGCGATCATCCGGCGCTCGTTGGGCCTAGAGCTGGGTGGGAGCGTCGGGATCCCCCAGTATCTGTCGCAGGCGCTCGCGGTAGCCATGTACATCTTTGGCCTCCGCGCGGGCTGGCTCTGGATCTTTCCCCATCATCCGCCCCTGGTCGTCGACTTCGCCGCGCTCGGCGTCATCTTCGCCGTCGCCTTCATCAGTGCCGATCTCGCCTTTCGGGTGCAGTACTTCGTGATGGCGATCATCGGCGCCTCGCTCGTCTCGGCCTTCGCGGCGCTCTTCGGTGATGCGCCGTGGCAACCCGTCGAGTGGTGGCGCCATGACGCCGGGGCGGCGAGCCCACGCTTCTGGGAGGTGTTTGCCGTCTTCTTCCCCGCCACCACCGGGATCATGGCGGGCGCCAACATGTCGGGGGAGCTCAAGAACCCGCGGCGAAGCATCCCGCTCGGCACGCTCTCGGCCGTGGCTCTGGGCACCCTCATCTACGTGGCGCTCGCCTATTGGTTCGCTCGGGTCGCGACCCCCGAACAGCTTCGTAGCGACCATCGCGTGATGATCGACCGCTCCGCGTTTTCGCCGGTCGTCCTGGCCGGGTTGCTCGGCGCGACGTTCTCGTCGGCACTCTCGTCGTTGGTGGGGGCACCGCGGATCCTCCATGCTTTGGCCAAGAGCGAGGCGCTCCCACGCGCGGGCTGGTTGGCGCGCGAAGAAGGGGAGCCTCGGCGCGCGATGCTCGTGACGGCCGGCATCGTAGGGCTAGCGATCTTGCTTCGCGATCTCAACGCGATCGCGCCCCTCATCACCCTCTTCTTTCTCATCACCTACGCCACCATCAACCTCGTCGTCTTGCTCGAGCAGCGGCTGGCAGTGGTGAGCTTTCGGCCCAAGCTTCGGCTCCCCGTCATCGTGCCTCTCGTGGGCACGGTGGGGTGCATCTTCACCATGTTCGTCATCAATGCTGCCTTCAGTTTGGTGGCGGTGGCCATGGTGGTCGTCGGTTATGGGCTCATGACCCGGCGGAAGATCGTGGCCCAGCACGACGACGTGCGCAGTGGCCTCTTCTTGATGCTCGCCGAATGGGCGGCGCGTCGTGCCACCCGCTTGCCTCACGGTCGGATGAAGGCGTGGAAAGCCAACCTTCTCGTGCCTGTCGTCGACGTGCGGGAGGTCCTCGGTATGTTCTCGCTCATCGTCGACCTCACGAAGCCCTACGGCGCCATCACCCTGGTCGGGGTGAAGACCGCCGAGACCCCGTCCGACTTCGAGTCCGAGCTCGAGCGCCTCGCCGACGACTTCACGAGTGAGGGCGTGCACTGCACCGCGACCGCGCTCGAGGCCAAGCACGTCGACC
The DNA here is from genome assembly GCA_030426145.1 of Polyangia bacterium. Classification (GTDB taxonomy): domain Bacteria; phylum Myxococcota_A; class Polyangia; order Polyangiales; family Polyangiaceae; genus JAPYTK01. The sequence goes on along the minus strand of JAUHZF010000004.1, from coordinate 9,956 downwards.
GCGCCTTGGTGCATGCCATGCAGACCCTGCGAAGCGCCTTCCTGCGGCCGAACCTGCTCTTCCTCACGCCACTGAGCGCGCGCCTCAGCCCCGAGGAGCTGGAGGTGCCGCTGCGGCAAGCGGGTGAGAACGCCATGGGGGTCGTCGTCGCGGCACTACATCCTCAGGCGGCCCTCGGGCGCAAGAAGCGCATCAACATCTGGATGCGACGGCAGGCGCCAGACTGGAGCCTCGAGGCCGGGTTGCGTCGAAGCAACATCAACCTCCTCGTCCTGCTGCCCTACCTGCTCCACGAGCGATGGCACGCCAAGCTTCGTCTGTGCTGTGCGGTCGAGCCGGGGGAGGAGGAGCAGGCGAGGGCCTACCTCTCACAGCTCATCGAAGCCTCGCGTCTTCCGGATGACACGGAGCTGAGTATTCAGGCGTCGTCCTTGGAGGACGCCCTCGACGCTACACCCGGTGCCGACCTCAACGTGCTGGGGCTCCCTCCGGATCGTGAGCGCGAGTTCGTCGAGCGCATGTTGCGCCTCACACGCTCGGCTTGTCTCTTCCTCCGCGATTCGGGGGAAGAGGACGCGCTTGCCTGAAAATCAGGCTACCGGGGGCGGGTGGAAGGACTCGAAGCGACCATCTTCGTGGCGCTGGAGGTCGACCAGGCTGCCGTCGCCCTCGAAGCGCGCGATGCGCTCGATGGGACGAAGGCCGCGGCCGGGACCGACCTCCACGGCGAGGTCGAAGCACGAGGCGATCTGCGACCACGCCAGCTCGACGTCGCACTTGCGCACGGCCGCGAGGTGCGTCGTGGCGCGATGGATGGCCACCTCCGTGCTCTGAGCTGGCCACATGGTGACCAGGCCCTGAAGGCCGCGTACGACGGCTTCGAGGAGGGGGTCGAGCGCGCTCGGGGCGTCGGGGAAGAAGACGTAGGCGAAGGCACGCGTCACGCTCGAGGTGATGGTCTCGGCCAAGCTGGCCCCACGAGGTCGAAGCACCGTGCCATCGAAGTCGCTTCCCGGAGGGGAGCCGATCCACAGTCCTTCGGGCGCAGGCGTGGTCATGGCCAAGGAGCCCAGAAGCTCGGGCGCATCGCCCACGACCAGAATGTTGAGGCGCTCGACCATGGCCTGCTCGAGCATGCGCACCATCGAAGGGGAGGCCGCACCGTGCTGTGCCCATGCCCGAAGCGGGTGGAGGGGCGGGCGACGTCGAAGGTCGATGAGGGAGCCGCCTTCGTCCTCGGGGAGCTCGACATAGGAGACCTCCCAGTCGTCGAGGCTGTCACCGCCCCGGCGCAGGCGCGCGACGCTTCGCTCCACCGCCTCCTGGCACGAGTAAGTGTCGTCTTCTTCACGCCAGCTGCTGCCATCGTGAACCGTCACGTTGCGCTGGTGCACCCGCACGCGCTCCACGCCGGGGCGCTCGAGGCTAGGGCCGAGGGCGCCGAGCCCGAAGAGCTCGGCGTGGGCGGTGTCGGTGAGCTGCTTGATGACCTGTGGCTCCAGGTTGGCCCGGCTCGTGAGGTGGACCAGCTCTTCTCCGAAGTAGGTCCTCATTTGCTCCTCGCTCATGCCGGGCTGGAGCTTCTGGGCCACCCGTCGAACCAGGGCCGCCACGAGGTCGGCGTTGAGCTCGTTGGTGGCGGTAGGAGGGTCGATGATCGTGGTGCGCAGGTTCATCGAGCGCCGTCGTGAGCCCCCGCTTGATGGGGGCACGGAGCTATGGGGACCGGGGGCCATGGAGGCGCGTTCATTGCGGCGTCGGTTGCTACTCGCAGGGCCCGACTTGGGGGGGGATGGTGTGAGGCTGGAGCTCGCGGGACGCTGAGGGCGCCTCGCTGTGGACTTGGGTGTGCGCTCTTCGCCCACGCCGTAGAGACGAAGCGCGAAGGCTCCGACCTGGACGAAGTCTTCTGGGCTCACCGGCGTTGGCTCGTTGCCGATGGGCTGTCCGTTGACCGTGGTCCCGTTGGTGCTCCCCATGTCGACGACGAGGCAGCCCCCCCGCCCGTCACGCGTGATCATGGCGTGGCACCGAGAGACGCGTTCGCTCGGAAGGTACACGTCGTTGTCGATGGTGCGTCCGACCATGAGCTCGGTTTTCTCGTAGGTCTCCGTGCGCTCGATGCCGTGCTCGTCGGTGACGATGATCACGAAGCAGGCCGCGCCGCTCAGGTTGTCGGAATCGACTTCATCGGGGGTGAGCGGCCGGGGCTCGGTGACCGGGACCGCTTCGACGCCGCGTTGGGTTGGGGCTTGCCGTCGCTGCAGCAGGGTTTTGCGCTCGTTCATCTGCAAAAAGGGGGAACGTTCATCCTTGCACAAAAAGGTCCCCCGCGGTCGCGTGTATGGTTACTTCGGCGCCGTCATGATGGCGCGCCGCAGTGCGACCTCAGGCGCGCGCGGATCGAGCGCTACCGTGCCGTCGAGGGCCTTGCCTGGGGTGTAGCGGATGCCGAGGGCCTTGGCGTACGGGCGAAGGTCGGGGAACTCGGCCCGATCGAGATGCTGTTCCGCTATGCGCTGATGTACGTCGCAGTGGCAGGCGGCGTCTAGCTTGGCGGCGAGCTGCCGTCCGGTCCACTTGCGAGCGGGGTCCAGGCGGAGGTCGACGAGCGAGCGCATGGTTTCGGCGAGCGAGCGCCCTTGGCGATGGAGCTCGACGTCCCACATCAATGCGATCGCGGCGCCCGCCCAGTAGACCCGCCAGTAGGCGCGCGTTTCGTGCATGCGCCGGCTCTCTTCGTGAAGGGGAAGGCCGGTCCCGGACTTGTGATGACCGCGATGGTAGCCGTCGAAGAGCTCGGTCCAGGCGGCCTCCTCGGTGATGTCGCCCGCTCGGGCGCGCGCCACCGGGGTGAGGTAGGTCACGACACCTTCGTAAAACCAAGCCTCGGCGGTGGTCATGGGCGGGTGCGTGAAGTGCAGTAGCTCGTGCACGCCCGTCCAGTCGTCGGCCAGCTCCGCGTCGCTCGGCTCGGTGCGCACGAGGAGGACGGCGGTAGGGCCTCCACCCCGTAGCGCGAGCCCAAAGGACGATCGTCGCCCGTCGGCCACCATGAGCACCTGTGCGCGGTCCACGGGGAATCGGCCGAGGAGGTCGGCGGCGACCTGCGCCGAGTTGCGCACCCAGTCGGTCACCGCGCGGGTGCGGGACCCGAAGCCGTTTCCGAGGACGGCGACGTTGAACTCGGCAGAGGGGATGGTGACCCGGTGCTCTTCGAGCTGACCGAAGGCGGCTTGGGCCTTCCACACGAAGCAGCTCTCCGGGATGAGGTGGGTGAAACCATCCTGCTCGTCGACGGGCCACGGCACGGACGCCCCGGTGCCGGCGGCGAAACGGGCTCGGATCGGCACGCCTTCTGGCCGCGGGTCGGGCGGCCACAGCCACCAGTCTGGAGACATGAGGGCATCGTCCCCGACGCGGGCCACGCCATCCCAACCGCTGGCCTCGGCAAAGACACGCTCGAGGTCGACCGCGTAGCGAATGCAGTCGCCGTCCTCGATTCCCTGCAGGTCGATGCCTTCGTCGTTCACCGTAAGGACGCGGTCGCCATGGGCTGCCCCCTCGATGAAGGGCACTGCGGCGCCCATGGGGGGCGCGAGTCGGGCGGGCACGCCACCGACGAAACACACCTCCGCCTTCATGCGGGTGAGGCCTTCGTCGATGGCAAAGGTGTAGTGGTACCCCGGGGTTCGGGGTGCTTCGGCCGAGGCGATCGGTGCTGTCAGACCCGTCTCGAGCCGCTTGGGCGCGGGCACGGCGGCCCCGGTGGGGCCCCCGCAACCGATCATGAACGCGAGGGCGACGAAGCGAGACCGCATGCACCTCGTACGTTACGGGCGCGGCCAGGTTCTGCAACCATTGTCCCGCTGCTTCGACTCCGTTACGAGCCGAGGGTGCCCATGGCCGTCATCGGTGGTGCCTTCGCCCTGGCGCTCGCACTAGCGGTGGGCCTCCGGGCGTACTTGGTCCCTAGGCTGGGTGTGTCGCCATACGTCTGGTTTCCGGCGGCGCCCCCCGACGCGCCGCCCCTCGCGAGGTCACGTCAGGCCATCGCCATGTTGCCGGCCCTGGTCGCGGCCTATCTCGTGAGCGCCGGCCTCTACGCAGGAGCCGTACGTGTAGCCGGCCGCGTCGCCGACGACCAGGCGCTGGGAGCCGTGGTCGAGGTCATGTCTGACGGTGCGGCGGCCGAAGCGGGCGTCGAGAGCGGAGACCGCATCGTCGCCGTCGAGGGTGAGACGACGACGTCCTTCTCCGAGCTTGCGCAGCAAGTTGGTGGGCGACCCGACAAATCCACCACCATCACCGTTGAACGCGACGGCGCGCGCCGAGAGGTGGAGGTTACGCCACGCGCCCGCGGCGACCGAGGCGTCATCGGCGTGAGGGCGGTGGTGAAGCGGGTGGAGGTGTCGCTCGCGAGCGCCATCTCCGAGGGCCTCGGGGCGCCATTTCGGACGCGGGCCAAGATGCTGAGCGGGGCTACGTGGGTCGTCGTCGATACCTCGTCGCGGGCCCAAGCCGGGCCCGTCGCCATCGTCCGGGAGGCCTCATCGAGCTCGCCCGGAACGCAAACGGCGTTGAGCCTCCGGATTGGGGCCTATTTCATTCAGACCTACGGCCTCGGCGTCATGCTCGTGGTGGCCTTCCTCACGCGGCCCCGGCGACGAGGTGTCGTCGGTCGTGACAGGTCCTAGAGCGACAAACGGTTTGACGTCGTCGTGATTCCCTCGATTGTCGCGTCCGTGGCGTGGACCGTAGGATGACGCAGGCGTAGTGAGCTACGTCGAGGAGGCCGGAGGGAGCACGCATTCGTTGGGCGTGGATGGCGAAGGGTTCACAGGCTTCAAACCGTTTGTCGTTCTAGTTTGGTGCGTGGATTCGAATGGCGTCGGCGATCACGACGTCCCCCGAGCTGGTCCAACGCGATAGCGCGACGGTATTCCAGCCGGCGCTGAAGTTGAAGGTTCCGAGGGTGACCCACCGTTGGCCCTGAGAGGTTTGGTCGACGTGGACCGTGCCGAGGTGGTTGCCGTCACCGTCGTAGATGAGGAAGGGGGCGCTCGAGGCGCGGTTGCTTCCGGCCGTCCACCACGCTTCGACGACGACGAGAGCGGGGTGGGTCAGCATGACGCGGAAGTTGGCGAGGTCTGAGGACGCACCGGTGGTGCGGTACGTGTAGCCGCTTCCTTGATAGCCAGACGTAGCGTTCGACGTCACCCAACTCGGGCCTGCATCAAAGGCGGCGTTGACCGGGTTCTGGTTGGGGTCGTCGTCGATGACGACGTCGATGGGACCGTTGGGAGGCGCCATCGGTGGGTCCTCCACGGGGGGCGGGGAGCTCGGGCCGGTGTAGCCGACATGGGCGGTGTAGAGGGCCCAGATCTTGGCGTGTGACCTGGCGGCACTCACCCATGGTGTGTAGGTGTAGAGCGCAGCCGTCGCTTGGTTGACGGGTGTGACCGATTGACCGTCGAGCGTGATCTTGGTCACGCCCACACCCCAGCCGGCGATGGTCTTGCCGGTCTGGTCCATGTCGTCGAGGTAGGAGCGAAACTTCTCCGCCGCGCAATCGATCTGTTTGTCGAAGCCCTTGTACTTCGATTGGCAGGGCTGGTTGTCCGGACAACCGCAGCCCATGGCTTTGTCGAGCACGGAGGACGAGACGCTGGTCCGACCGATGAGGGATTGCTCCATCTGCACACGGGTCAGCAGCACGAGGGGATTGACGCGATGGGTCTGGGCAGCGTCGATGAAAGCTTGGGCGGCGGTGCGTCCATTGCTGACATGGTCGGCCAGGACGGAGCGCCACCCGTAGGGATTGTGATCGAGGAAGTCCTGGACTTGGGCCAGGGTCATGGCGGTGTGGTCCTCCATGGAAGCCGTGTCGAGCACGTCATGGCGGTTGAAGTTCTGCTCCGCCAGGGCCGTCTCGCGTGTTTCTGGGAGTTGCTCTTCACCCCAAGGCTGGGGGCCGAATCGTTCGTCGTCGGCTGGCCCCTCTATCGCGCAGGCTGGTCCGAGGACCATCGAGAGCGCCAGCACGGCGGCACGTGGTTGCATCGAAGTTCTCCCCTCACGTCGGCACGGCACGACGTCACGATAGGGAGTGGAGCCGAGCCCCGGGTTGAAAGGTTCTGAAGACCTACCTGAAAGAATTCGAAGGTGTAGGGGAGGGGCGGGGGAGGTGTGAGCACGATTGCGCGCGAGAGGGAGGGGGCTCGATTCGATGAATGGGTGAGATGGCAGTGCCCCGTTGTGTCGTGCCCGGAAAGACCCTGTTCATTTCGCGCCGTTGTTCGGAGCGAAGGTTCTTCCTGAAACCGTGTCAGGCGACACGGAGCTCCGTGGTGTACTTGGTGGCCGAAGCCGCGCAGCGGTACGGCGTGCAGGTGCACGCCCTGTGCGTGATGAGCAACCACCTGCACATGGTGATCACCGACACGCGGGGGAACTACCCCGAGTTCTTGTGCCAGGTGCACAAGCTCATCGCGAAGACGCTGAACGTGCGGTGGGGCCGGTGGGAGAATCTGTGGGCCAGCGAGCAGGCGTCGGTGGTGGAGCTGACGGACGCAGCGAGCGTGTTGGACAAGATCGCCTACACGCTGGCGAACCCTGCGATGGCGCACTTGGTGGCGTGCATCGATGCGTGGCCGGGGGCGTCGTCGTGGGGCGCGCTGGACGGCCGGGTGTTCGAGGTGCGGCGGCCGGGCTGGTTCTTCGATGAGAAGGGCCCGATGCCGGAGAAAGTGCAGATGCGCTACGAGGTCCCGCCGGCGTTCGCGGGCATGAGCCGCGCCGACTGGGCGAGGTTGGTCCGGGTCGAGGTGCGCAAGCGCGAGAAGAAGGCGGCGGAGCAGCGGCGAGAGCTGGGGATCGAGGTGCTGGGAGCGCGTGCGGTGATGAAGCAGTCGCCGTTCGGGAAGCCGGCGCGAGAGGTCCCGCGCCGGGGCCTGAAGCCGCGGGTGGCGGGCCGAAACAAGTGGCGGCGAATCGAGGTGCTGCAGCGCAACGCGCGGTGGCTCGCGGCGTACCGTGCGGCGTTCAAGCGGCTACGAGAAGGCGCGCGGGACGTGCTGTTTCCGGCGGGCACGTACGAGCTGGTCCGCCTGGGGCTGGTGAGCAGTCACCCGGTCTGAACCTGCGCCCTGAGCCCAGGCTCGATGGCCCCCGCGACCACGAGCCGAGGCAGTGGTGCGTCCACTGGCCCAGATCGGCCCCTCAAGACCGCCTCAGCCGCAAGATCCCGACGCCGCCAGCCGCCCAAACCACCCGGCCCCGCCCGACACGCCCGTCGCCTCAACCGGGAACCTCGTTCGGGTGGCGGCGGGCGATGATGGCTTGGGCTAGTTGGGTCAGCTCCTCTTCGACGGCGTGTTTGGTGTTGGGGGGGTCGCGGTCGGCGGCGGCGGTGAGGATGCCGATGGCCGCATCGGCGAGCAGCTGCATCGTGCGGCGTAGGTGCTGAGGGTCCTCATCCGGCAGAAAGGGTCGTACGTGGGTCACCATCACGTCGGCAAAGCGGTCTCGTTCGCGGTTGACCACCGACAGCAGGCCCAACCGGCCCACCGCGTGCGTCACCACCCGTAGCTGGCGCGGATGCGCCAGATACGTCTCCGCGATGTCGCGGCTGAACCGCCTCACCAACGCGTCCAAGGATGGCGCCGCTTCAGCCTCGAGTCGCTCCGACAGATGACGAAAGTTGCGCTCCGTCACCCGTCCCACCAGCGCCCCGAGCGCCGAGTCCTTGTCGGTAAAGTACTCGTAAAACGAGCCGACGCTCACCCCGGCTCGTTCGCTCACCGTCTCGATCGTGACCTCATCCAGGTCTTTGCCGCTTTGGAGCTGCTCATCCAAAGCTTGCACCACCGCGCCCACGAGCGACCGCGACCGCGACTGCTTCGGCATCCGGCGCAAGAACCGACCGAAGGGGCCATCCAACGCGGCTCCGAACAGGGTCTTCGGCTTCGCCCCCATGCTCGCGGACAACAGAATCCCGCGTGCACCCCCGCGTCAACCCTCAGTCACAAGGGCGCGCCACGTCCGCCCAAGGCGCGTAGTCGCGACGCGTCGTCAGGTTGTGGAAGGCCGCATCAGCCGCCGACTCCACCACATCACAGTGCCCCAAGCCGGGGTCCACGTCTTCGAGGTCGACATCCACGCAGAACCCCAACGCGTCCGGGTCCTGTCGCGGCGCCAACCCGCGGTAGCCAAACCCCAGCGATACGTCATGCGAACAGTCGTCGCTCGTCGTCTCCGTCTGCCGGTAAACCCACGTCAAATACACGCTCGGCGGAATGTCCAGCGGCCCGTGGAACGGCTGATACGCGTCGAGCAGCACCATCGCCATCACCCCACCCGAACCGGGCGCCGTGCGCTTGTCGGCGCTCAGACGGCGCGCGATATCCGCGATGTTCACGCCTCCCCACGAGAACCCCACCAAGTGCACCGCCGTCCGCTGGTCCCGCCTGTCGACCAAGCCGTCTCCGTTCGTATCCAGCGTGTCGAAGAGGGCTTCGTACGCCCCGTTCTCATCCAGTGCACCGAAGGCCGGATGATCGCCGTCTCGAACCAGCTCGAAGCCGGCCTCCTCGACCCGCTCACACAAGTCGTAGAGGCCCTTGTCCCAGCCCGTGACCCGATCCGACAGTCCCTGCTGGCACAGCAACACCTTGCGCAGCGACACCTGCTCCGCCTCCTGCTGCTCCACCGGCGCCACGCAACCGAGGCCAGCCAGCATGAGGAGGGCTGCCCCGATGCATCCCGCTACGTCGCTTCCAAACATCCCGCTCTCCCGCATGTGCGCACCCGACACACATCAGCCTACGCCCAGGAACCCCTCCCTCCCACTCGGGTTCCGGCACACCTCAACCACCTGAAATCTTTCTACCCTGTCCACTGAGACAACCGCCCCCTCGGGTTTTCTTCGCCTCGACCCCACCAGCAAGCCCAGCGCATCACCCCTGCTCCGGTCCCTCGCGTCCCGCGTGCCTCGCCCCCTCATCAGCGCCCAGATGGAGTAAGAGCAACATCATGAAAGAGCCCGTACGAGTCGCAGTAACCGGCGCCGCCGGTCAAATTGGATACGCGCTGCTGTTCAGGATCGCTTCTGGGAGCATGCTCGGCCCGGACCAGCCCGTCATCCTCCAGCTGCTGGAGATCACCCCGGCCCTCAACGCCCTGAAGGGTGTTTGCATGGAGCTCAACGACTGCGCGTTCCCGCTGCTTCACGGCATCGTGCAGACCGACGACCCCAACGTCGCCTTCAAGGACGCAGACTTCGCCCTCCTCGTCGGCGCCATGCCGCGCAAGGCCGGTATGGAGCGCAAGGACCTGCTCTCCAAGAACGGCAGCATCTTCGGACCCCAGGGCAAGGCCATCAACGACCACGCCAAGCGCGACGTGAAGGTCCTCGTCGTCGGCAACCCCGCCAACACCAACGCCCTCATCGCCCAGAAGAACGCGCCGGACCTCGACCCGTCGTGCTTCACCGCCATGGTCCGCCTCGACCACAACCGTGCGATGAGCCAGCTCGCCGAAAAGACCGGCAGCCTCGCCTCCGACATCAAGAACATCGTCATCTGGGGCAACCACTCCTCGACGCAGTACCCCGACGTGCACCACGCCACGGTCAAGGGCGAGGCGGCCAAGCCCATGATCGAGGACGGCTGGTACACCGACACCTTCATCCCCACGGTGCAGAAGCGCGGCGCCGCCATCATCGAGGCCCGCGGTGCTTCGTCTGCGGCCTCCGCCGCCTCCGCCGCCATCGACCACATGCGCTCCTGGGCGCTCGGCACGCCCGAGGGTGAGTGGGTCTCGATGGGCGTTCCTTCCGACGGCTCCTACGGCATCAAGCCCGGCGTCATCTACGGCTTCCCCTGCACCTGCAAGGACGGCAAGTACGAGATCGTGCAGGGCCTCGAGATCAACGAGTTCTCGCGGGCCAAGATGGA
>JAUHZF010000587.1 GCA_030426145.1 Polyangia bacterium | reverse complement strand
GAACGGGGCCGCCTCCGGTCGTCATCTCTGTCCAAGGACCGGGCATGCCAGCGCCGCCCCCCTGCTCCATGGGCGGCACCTCCATCGGGACCTCGTCGCAGATGATCTCGATGTGGTGGTCGATGGGGCAGAGCTCTTGTCCTTGGCCTCCGCCGGTGGTCGTCTCTTCCGGCGGCGGGGTCTGGTCGATGTTACAGCCATTGCCGTCCGCGCCCGTGAGGAAGGCAGCCAGAAGCCCGAGGATCAGCAGCGGCGCCCGCTTGGTGCCCGTCTTCGCATCCGTCTCAGTTTGGTTCGTCATCCCGCAAAGCTCTCCATCCCGCTCGCCCTCGGTTTGGGCGGCGGGTCGTTCGAGGGTCGAGACGCGTCGTGCCAAGTCTCGGCGCGCCATCCACCCGTGGGTTCGGTGGGGGAGTGCGGCCGGTGCGGCCAGATCAGGCCAAAAATGATGGCCCAAAGAAAGTTGGACCGATCCGACCCCGGCCCCGGCACTCTTGGTTCATGACGGCTGCCCTCCGCGCGCTGCCCCGGCCCGACGAGCCGGACGACGCCACGCTGGTGGCTGCCGTACGTGCTGGAGACGACGCCGCTTTTTCCGCGTTGTATCGCCGGCATGCACGAGCGGTGGCGGGCCGGGTCTACCGACTCCTAGGCCACGACGCGGCGCTCGACGACATCGTGCAGGAGACCTTCGTGCATGGTCTGCGCAGTCTGGCTCGGCTCGAGGAGCCGGCGGCGCTCCGAGGCTGGCTCCTCACCATTGCGGTGCGGCGTACCCATCGCCACTTGGCCAAGTGCTACCGCAGCCGCGAGCTGTCCGACGCGCTGCGCGACGTTCAGCCTCGGGTCGGCGACGCCCGTGCCCGTGACGAAGTTCACGCGCTCTACGAGGCGCTGGCCAAGCTGCCACCCAAGCTTCGGGTGCCGTGGGTGCTGCATCGCATCGAGGGACAGACGCTGCCCGAGGTGGCCGAGGTCTGCGAGGTGTCGCTGACGTCGGTGAAGCGGTTCATCAAGCAAGCCGACGAGCGACTGAGGAGGATCCATGGGTGAGCCGATGGAGATGAACGACCTCCTCGCCCTGGCCGAGAAGGCGCGCGAGGAGATCGACGTGCCCTGGGACGACGTTCGCCAAGCCCGAGTTCATCGCCGTGCGCTCGAGGCGTTCCGCGAGGAAGAGGCGGCCGGCGACACCGAGCTCGTGCGAGAAGACGAGCCCGAGGTGCCCGAAGAGGTCGTGCCCACCGTGCCTCTGCGCGGGTGGCCACGCTGGATCTGGGCCGCCGCGGCGGCGATGCTGCTGGTGGGCTTCGGATGGGCCAGCTTCAGGGCCTCGAGAAGCGCGCCCGCGGTCGCGTCCATCGTGGGTTTCTCCGATGGGTCGCGTTCGATGCTCTATGGCGAGGCCGAGGTGCAGGTCCTGAAGGACGAGAACGCCACCGTGCGGGTGCGGCAGCATCAGGGGCGCGTGCGGTACGAGATCGAGCCCCGACCCTCGCGGACCTTCAGCGTGCTCGTGCAGGGGGTGAAGGTCACGGTGCTCGGCACTGTCTTCGACGTCTACGTACACGACGGTCGGGTCGAGGTGAAGGTGACCCGGGGGCGGGTTCGGGTCGAGCGCGGCGAGCAGGTGGTCATCCTCACCGCGGGCGATCGCGTCGAGATGGCGGCCGGCATCGAAGGCGAGGAGCCCGCGGCCGAGGCGGACGTGCCGCCGACGCCCGTCGCCTCGGCATCGACGCCTCCACCTCGAGCGCCGGCGCTGCCCGCGGTCGAGGCGCCGAAGGCTCCGGAGCAGGGGGCGGGCGGTGGTGCTCCGGATGCGGCCACGCTACTGGCGCGGGCCGACGCCGCGCGGGCGTCGGGGAGCCTCGATGAGGCCGCACGTCTGCTGCGCCGCTTGGTCGCGACACATCCCCGCGATCCAAGGGTGACCTTGGCGCTTTTCTCCCTGGGACGGGTCGAGCGCCGGCGCGGCCATCACCAAGCCGCGGCGCAGGCTTTCGAGCAGTGCGGAGCGGGGCTCCGCGGCGACGCCATGGCCGAGGCCGCCGCGTCGTGGATCGCGGCGGGACAGCCGAGCAAGGCGCGGGCTGCGGCTCAGCGCTACGTCACGACCTATCCGGAGGGTGTACACGCGGCGCAGATGCGCGCGCTGGCTGATGGAAACTAGGCGGACACCCTTGCTGGCCGGGCGTGCTGTGTGCGCCGGACTGCTCGCGATCGCGGTGGGGACCACCGGCCGACCCGCGATGGCGGCGCCCAAGATCCGCGGGTGCGGCTGGCTCGATCACGAGGCGCTTCGACGCCACATCGCGCTCGAGCTCGCGTCGCTGCGTGAGGAGCTTCGCGACCTCGAGGTCGACTTCGCCTGCGGAGGGGACGACGTCACGATCGGGCTCAGCTCGGCCGAACGTGGGATTCGCGTCGAGCGGCGCGTGGACGGCGTGTGTTGCGAGGGGGTCGAGGTCGAGCGTGAGCTCGCCCTGCTCACCGTGGGCCTCGTTCGCGCCGCCGCTCCCGTGCTGGCGGGCGTGGAGGCGAAGCCACCACCCGACACGACCGTGACGCCGTTGCCCGCGCCCACAGGAGAGGGCGCTGGTGCGGGGGGGCCGAAACCCGTCCCCGTGGCACCTGAGCCCGCCGGTCTGTTGCCGGCCAACCCTGGTTCCCCCGTCGCGCAGCCGGCTCGGAATCCGCCGCCGCCCCAAGGGGTCCAAAGCGCCTTCGTACCCCGTCCGCGACCTGGCCTCTTGGGCTTTCCAAGGCCCGCAGGCGATCGGCCGTTGGCGCCGAAGACACCTCGGCACCTCATCGGTGCTGGTGCGCGGGTCGTGTTCCGCAACCTCGTGGCACCGGTGCCCACCTACGGCGCCACCCTGAGCTACCTCGGCTCGATCGAGCCCTGGCTCGGCTTGGGGCCCTACGCGTCGGCGACCTTCGGCCAGGTGCGCCGCGACGGGGGCACCGTCGATCTCCGCGTCGTCGATGTGGGGGCTCAGGTCGCGATGCGGCTCGCACACGCGGAGCTGTGGTCGATCCGCACGGCTGCGCTCGGAGGGCTGTCGGTGGTTCAGGTCGAAGGTGCCGCGGCCACGTCCGACGTCACGGAGAGAACCGCGGTCGGGGCGACCGGTCACTTCGGGCTCCAGCTCGTGCCCGCCGTGCACGGGGGGATGTTTCGGGTGATGCTCCCCATCGAAGGGGGCTATTTGTTTCGCGCGCCGCGTGGTCTCGTGTCCGACGGAGAGCCGGTGCAGGCCGATGGCTTCTGGGCCGGGACCCAGCTCATGGTGGCTCTACAGCTGGGGGAGACGTGATGCGCAGGCGGGTGATGGTGGTCGCGGTCGTGGGTCTCTGCGGGGTGATGCCCGGCGTGGCGTGCAACGACGATGCGCTCGTGCTCGAGCGTCGCACGACTTCCGAAGGGGGCGGGGAGACCGGAGGTGGCGGAAGCGACAGCACCAGCGTCGCCGCCTCGGGCGGCACCATGGAGACGGTGGGCAGCGGCGTGCCGCCCGAGCCCGGAGGGTGGGAGTGCTCGTCGGTGATGGAGCCCTTGTGCCTTTGCTCGTCGGGTGAGGCCTGCTCCTGCAGTGGCCCCATCGGCTGCGAGCTCGTCTGTGAAGGCGAGGGCTGCATCCTCGACTGCGGCGAGGGGACCCTCTGCACCGTGTTCGGCGGTCACAACACCTTCGGGACCTGCAGCGCAGGCAGCCAGTGCAACTGGACCTGCGAGGGGGACTGCTTCGT
>JAUHZF010000586.1 GCA_030426145.1 Polyangia bacterium | reverse complement strand
TACGCCGCTGACTCCACGTTCTCACGGATGATCCGCGGATGACGCGCTGCGATCCTAAGCAAGGCGAGCGCTGGGCCTTCCGGGGAGCGACGATCCTGCTCCCAGTTACGCAGTGTATGAACGCTGATACCAAGCGCGCTCGCGAACTCACGCTGACTCAGTCCGACGAACTTCCGCAGGGCGGCGACATCTTTTCCTCCCTCAAACTTCCCGGACATGAGGCGTCGACGCTGTCTCGCAGGGATCGCTCGAGCGAAGTCTTCCTCGGTCAATTCTCGGCTATCAGTCATGACTCGCGTCCCATGTAGCTCTGGTACGTCCGCACCTCCCGTGGGGTTGCAGGGCGTGCGCTGATGATCCGGATAACGTCTTCGTCCCGTTCCGTGAACACGACTACGAGCACCCCATCGACAATCGCACCGATCGCGATGAACCGGTCCTCCTCGTCAGAGTGTTCGACGTCGTAGATCTCGAGGTAGTCGTCATCCCCGTTGAACAGCTCAGAGGCTTGCTCGAAGGAGATGCCATGTTTCTCCTGGTTCTCATGGTTCTTGTTGGGGTCCCACTCGAACTCCACGCTTCCAGCCTAGCCTGAACAAGGGGTAAGTCAACGGCTTACCCCTCACCCAAACCCATGCGGCACGCACGCTCAAGGGTCGATGCAGAGGTCCAAAGACAAGAAGGCCGTGCCGTCGGGAACCTGAACACTCCGGCATGAGAGTTCATCTGGGCAGGGTCGGTCCCTGTTGCAGTCCTGAAGGCATGATACCGGCTCGCCAAACACGGTGACGGCGACACCATCCACGTGGAAGCAGCCACGCTGCTGTGAACACTCCTCGGCGACCACGAAGGTCTGGCACTCGAGAATCGCTTCCCCCGCACAAGAGGCAAGGGCGAGCGTCGCACCCACCATGCTGATGAGTCGGCCAATCACCGGAGAAAGGTACCAGCTCGCCAACCAGTCCGCATAACGACCGGGAGTTGAGCTGCAAGGACGAAGGGAGGCTCGGAGGGAGCCTGCGACCGGAGAGTCGACCGCCGGCCTTGTCTGCCTCCAACGACATGTTATGCGGCTACGCCCCAATCAGGCGAAAGCCGTCCACATCGAGGAAGCCACGGTCCATGCTCGCAAACTCCTCGATGAGACCTTGGCGTTGCAGGACCACGACCAGTGCATCGTTGAAGTTCAGTCGGCCACGAGTCTCCGAGATCACTCCCAGAACGGTCTCGTAGAGAACCTCCGACTCAGCAGCCACGAACCTCACGGCGTTCTCTTCAACCCAGCGTCGCGCGACCTCGAGCACCACCTCAAGGTCTGGAGGATGTCGACGCTCTCGCGCACGCCTGCACATCACGGAGACGGCCTCTGAGAGGAGGACGTCGAGCAATGCGACCGTGTGCCCCTCCTCCTCGATACGATCGAGAAGTCCGTTCGCACGGGAATGCTGCGAGTCCCCCTCGTCCAGCCAAGCGACGATGACGTTTGCATCGAGGATGACTTCAGCCATCGTACAAACTGTCGCAGTCAGCGATGGCGTCCCCGCCAAGGCGAACCGCCGCACGAGCACGCCTAAGGGAGCTCCAGCTGAGCGAGGGCGCCGCCCCGGCCTCTTCCTCGGCAGCGCTCACAATCTTGTGACGCTCATCTTCGGAGAGACGCGCCAGCGCCCGGACGAGCGTACGTCGGTCAACTCCACGGGGGGTCCCGTTCTTCGGGGGCGAACCCATGGACCAAGTCTAGCCCAGGAGCGGTGAAGTGTCCCGAGAAGGACTGGGCTCAGCTTGCAGAGGGCACCAGCAACACCAGTCCGCATAACGACCGGGAGTTGAGCTGCAAGGACGAAGGGAGGACCGGAGGGAGCCTGCGACCGGAGGTCCGACCGCCGGCCTCGTCTGCCTCCAACGACATGTTATGCCGCGCCGCCGACCCTCCCGGCGATCTTCTCTGGGTCGTCGCGAAAGTGGAAGATCCCCAGGACGACGACCGCGTCGCCGTCGATGAGAAAATAGATGCCGTACTGAAACTTGATGAGGAACGCCCGTCGAGCAGGTCCGCCGCGATGCTGTTGAAAGGACAGCGGACGCTCAGAGATCGCCAAGAAGAACGCGTCTACCTCGTCCTGGAGGTCGAACATCAGCTCCACATCGACCGACGCCAAGTAGACGAGGGCCTCGTCGAGATCGGCGACGGCATCCGGCGCCACACGTAGGTCGTACATGCGGGCTACTCGCCTCGGGAGCCGTGCTTCTTCCAGAGCTCAGCCCGCACGTCTGCCCACGGACGAGCCACACTCGGGTCCTCATGGTAGGTCTCGACTCGGCGTTGGAGCTCGCGCTCTTGTGCTGGGGAGAGAACATCGTCCCCGTGGTCAGTCACCGTACGCGCCCAAAGCACCCGGATGTACTGGAGCTTTTGCTCGACGGAGAGCAGATCGAACCCAGGAGGCGGGTCTGAGAGTGGCTGACTCACAACCAGATCGTACGACTCGCCGGGTCGTCGAGCAACCGCAAGGGACGGCGCCCACTCTGAGTCCTCTCTCCATTTCCCGGGCACGTGGGTCGACACTGGCGTGAGGTCACTGGACGACACGCGCACGTTCCATCGGAGGAAGTCGCGGCGCAGCCGCCTTCAACCTGGTCCTCGGTCATGGTCAGAGGCGATATGTTTCGGCGGGCCGAGGGCTCAAGACCACGCGCCGAAGTCGCCTCGCCGAGAACCGTCGGCATAACGACCGGGAGTTGAGCTGCAAGGACGAAGGGAGGCTCGGAGGGAGCCTGCGACCGGAGAGCCGACCGCCGGCCTTGTCTGCCTCCAACGACATGTTATGCGGCCTCGTTCGCCTCCTCCGAGAACCTGAAGACGAGCACAGGAAGTCCGAAGGCGCGAACCAGAGTCACGAATCCAGGGTCGTCGAGAACACGCTCGTGAACCCAGCTGGGCGTGTCGACCTTGGAGCCCTGTTCGAACAACACCAACACCTCGTCACCACGCTCGACGCGGAGCTCCGGAGTCGTTGGAACATGGCCGTCGTCCGCCGAGTGAAAGACGTCAAGCTTGGAGGTGTCGACAACCACAATCCGCCCCATACGGTCACGGAGCGCGAAGGGCTGGGAAGACGTCCGGACGGTGCGACCGTCGAGCTCCCGAACTACCACGCTGTCCGACCAACGTTCCGCCGCGATGACGGTACCGGTCACGTAGGTCCCCCACGGTGGGAGGTCGCCCGTACATACCGCGTCAAGTAGACGAGCTGGCCAACGCGCCTCTCGCGCGAGCAGAACCCGAGCGCCCCCGATAAGGAGCGGCAGCAGGCCCAGGTACGGAACACCAACTGCCGTCCCAGCCCCGAGTCCGAGAAGACTGGCAACGGCAATCAGATAGGACGGCGGGCGGGCCACCGCATCGAGCGATGTCTCGCGTTTGTACGGCAGCTCGGGACGATGGCGGCTACCACCCTCCCGCGGCGCCGGACCAGTGCCCGGAGAAGACGACACGCCTCAAGCCTAGCAAGGTTCGCGACCGCGCGCGGGACCAGGGTTTGGTCCGCATAACGACCGGGAGTTGAGCTGCAAGACCGCCGGCCTTGTCTGCCTCCAACGACATGTTATGCGGCCCGTACCGAACCCGTTCCAAGTCAGCGATCTACGTCGGGTGCGGATTGCGCTCGGATCACGCGGCCTCGACGGTGGCAGTGTAGCGACGTACGAAGCGCGACCAGAAGCGAGGCAGCCGGTCGCTCTGCCGAAGGGCACGCAGCGTAAGTACGCCAC
>JAUHZF010000194.1 GCA_030426145.1 Polyangia bacterium | reverse complement strand
CGCCGATCGCCTACTCCGCGTCGCCTGTGCGATGCTCACCCTTCAGACGAAATACGACCCCACCCACACAAAAGCCGCTTGACGGTTGGTGGGGAGTCCCTCCCCAAACGGCGTCGCTTCGCGACGAATTGTAGCGAATACACGCTCTGCTAATTGGATACGGTCCATCGCACTACAGGGCGTTCATGCAGCTATCGAGCGCTTTGCAGTCGGCCTTTCCGAGACAGACGCGAGCTCGATCGTGCTGAAACGCAGTGCGCTCATCCCGCGTTTCGTTCTTGCAGGTCTCCCGACACGTGGCCTCGTGTTCGGGGAGCTCCTTCGCCAAGGCCTCCAGGGCGGGTTCGTCGGCAGGAAGGGCCTGTCCCTTCGCCAGCTCCAAGCTGCACGCCGCCGTGCGAGCGCATAGCGCTTGGCAAAATTCCGCTGGGGCTTCAGCGGTAGCGCTCGGGACCGCGTCAGCCACGGGCGGCGGTTCGTCGCAAGCCACGAGCAGCCACACGGCAATGATCCCACCTCGATGAATAATCGTACGCATCATTCGTAGGGCAGACCCTTCGCGGACGAGAAGGTTCGGAACTTCCCGCCGTCGATGCGGTCGGAGGTGCATGGGAACGACGCGATGGATGTTGGTGCTTGGACTCGGACTGGTGGGTGTGGGCCTCGCACCACACGAGGTTCAGGCTTGTGGCAACGGGGTCGAGGAGCGCTTGAACGAGATCGTGACCAACCTCGCGAAGGCCGAACGGGACGTAAACCAAGGGCGGCCATTGCAGGCGGGGCGCACCGTGCTCGCCACCTACCCCAATCTTCGAGAACTGAAACCCGCTCGCAATGGTCCGTCGGACCGCGCCATGCGCACGATGGCGCTCGCCATCGTTCGCACTGAAGCCAAGCTCGACCTGAAGCCGGGATTCTCTGGGGCGACGCAGGAGCAACGGGCCGGCAACCTCGTCTGGGCCCAGCGGATGCTCCGCGCCTTCTCCCAACGCAGCGGACGCGACGCCGCGGCCGAGACCGCCTATGCCGAGGCCATCGCCTTGAGCCCGGCCCGCCGGGCCGAAGCCATGCGAATCCTCACGCGCCTGTCGCGGGCCGATCTCCTCACGAGCCCTCAGGGCTACGCGACCCTATCGCGCCTCTACGAACCCGTGGAAGAGCCGGGCACGCCAGCCTTCCTCCACGCCGCGCGCATGACGTTGAATCTCGGCCGCCAACGACTCGCCGATGATCGCTGCCGTCGGATGGCGGGTGAGGCCCAGACGATCTGCATGCCGCTCGAGAGCTGATGCGCCTGGCCGCGCTACGTTATCTGGTGCTCGCGCTACTGCTTGCGTGTGGAGACCGCAAAGCGAGTCCACCCCTCCCCGCCTCATCGGCCAGCACGCCCCCCGCGTCCCTGCCCGCCGTCGCCCATCCGGAGCGTGGGGCCGCATGGCTCGCGAAGTACGAATGTGCACGCTGTCACACCGGCGAGCGCCTCGAGCCGCCACCGGCAGCGAAGCGCTGTGTGGGCTGTCACGCGGACATCCTCGCCGGCCGGTTCGACGCTCCGCCCTCGATGCTGACCGAGTGGCGACCGCGGGTGGCGCGGCTGCCAGCGGCGCCCTCTCTCGACGTCGCGGGTTTCATGCTGAGACGAGATTGGCTCGCGAGCTACCTGCTGAAGCCCCACGACCTGCGCCCGCACCTCGACGCCACGATGCCGCGCTTCGGCCTCACGCCGCAGGATGCCGTCGACCTGGCCGCACAGCTCGCGCCGACCCGGGCTCCGACCGAAGCGCCATCCCGCGACCTCGTGCCCGAAGGTCGACGTCTCTTCGCCGCCAAGGGCTGCGGGTCGTGTCACGCGTTCACCGGGACCGGCGACGGTACGCCGTCCGAGCCCCCGTCCGGGGCCGTGCTCGCCCCCGACCTCCGCCATACGCGCGACCGCGTCGTGGCGGGTCGTCTCTCCTCCTTCATTCGGTCCCCACGATCCGTGGTCCCCTCCGCCACCATGCCGCGCATCGAGATGACGGACGACGAGAGCGAGGCTCTCGCCGCCTTCATCCTCTTCGCCTCGCTGGCTCCCGTGCCCCCGCCATCGGCCCCGCCGAGGTTGCCGGTGCTGTCGCGACGGGTGGGCTGGCCCGAGGTGCGCGACCGGGTCTTTCGCAAGGTGTGCTGGCATTGCCACGCGCAACCCGACTTTGCGCGCGGCGACGGCGGGCCTGGCATGTCGGGCGGCTTCGGTTATCCCGGACGAAAGCTCGACCTCAGCACCTACGAAGCCATCCAGAGCGGCTACCTCGACGATGACGGCGAGCTCGTGAGCCTCTTCACGCCGAGCGAAGACGGAACACCGCGCCTGCTGCAAGCGCTCCTCAACCGACAGCTCGAAGTCCAGGGTGAGCTCCCCGCCATGCGGGGGATGCCTCTCGGATTCCCTCCCCTTCCGCCCGAGGACATTCAGCTCGTCGAGACGTGGATTGCGCAGGGCCGCCCCCGGTAGGTGTCGAAACGAAACGACACATGCTCCGCCTCGACGCTTGGTGTACCCCTGGCGGGTGCCGCCTGCCCCCGCGCCGTCGACCTTCGCCCTCGGGCTCGCGATCGTCAGCCTCGTGGTCGTGGGCCTGGCCCGGATTCGCTCTCAGGCCTTCGTCGTCTTCCGGGCCGTGCTCTTCACGGTGCTGGGGCTCTGCGCCTGGGGGCTCTACACGCAAGCCTTCGTTGCGGCCCCTCAGCTGGGATGGCTCTTCATCTACGGCCACGCGGCGATGATGGTGGGGTCGGTGGCCCTCATCCGTCCCCACATGAAGCCGGTCGCCTTCCGGATCCTGGTCAGCTGGCCCGAGGCCGTCTACGGCGCGGGCACCCTTCTCGGATTTCCCATCGCCATCCTCGCGGCCTTCGGCGTGCACCCGCCTGGATGGTGGCTCAGTTACGCGCTGGCGGTCGTGGGCTGGCTCCAGAGCATGTCGGCCCGTCGAGACGAGGTCGACCTCGTGGTAGGGGAAGTCGAAGCCATCCCACAGCTCGGTCGCCACCCCCACGGCGCGACCCGCGTCGAGCGCCCGCTTCGTATCGCGCAGCTCACCGACACCCACCTCGGGCCCTTCATGTCGCAGCAGCGACTTCGCGGCATCGTCGAGCGTGCGATCGCATCCTCGCCGGATCTCATCGTGCTCACCGGCGACTTCCTGACCATGGAGTCACAGAGCGACCCCGAGGTGCTCGGCGGGGCGCTCGCGCCGCTGCGCGACTTCGACGGCCCCGTCGTCGCCTGCTTCGGCAACCACGACCACGAAGCCCCGGAGACGGTGCGCCAAGCCCTCACTCGGGCCGGCGCCCAGCTCCTCGTCGACGCGGCGTGCACCGTCGACACCCAGGCGGGGCCGGTACAGGTCATCGGAGCGGATTTTCGCTATCGCAACCGCCAGGCGCATCTGGAAGAGCTACTGGCGGCCCATCCTCGTCAGGCGGGACGCCTGCGTTTGCTGCTGTTGCACGATCCTGCTGCTTTCCGCTACGTACCGCCAGGCGGGGCCGACCTCGTGCTCTCGGGTCACACCCATGGCGGTCAGGTGGGCCTGGTCAGCATCGGCATCGCCGGTACCGCCGTGAGCCTCTTCACCAGCTCGCCCGACCACGGCTTCTGGGCTCAGCACGACAACCGCTTGTGGGTTCACCGCGGGACCGGACACTACGGCTTCCCGTTGCGCCTCGGGGTGCCCGCCGAGGAGAGTCTGCTGCGTGTTCACCAAGCGACGTGATTCGTTGACGCCTTCACCCAGGGTCCAATAGCCTTTGGGGTTACTGTGAGTGAATTGCGGATCCGTTGGTCGCTGGGGCACCTGATGGTTGTCGCCTTTGCGGTTTGCCTCGTTGGATGTGTTTCGACGATGCCCCAGAAGCTCATGCTCCCCAAGGACTTGGTGGAGAAGAACGCGCGCCCCTTCGTGGTGGACTGGTCGCTCGACGACCAAGTGAACCTGGAGGCGCAGATGCAGTCGGGCGCGGTGGTGATCCACTTCGACGAGAAGGAGCTTCGGGTCCTCCCCCACTGCACCGCGAGCAGCGTGCGCTACACGTGGGTCGGCGTGCAGACACGCGAGCGGGTGGTCAAGATCCGCAACCGTGCCGAGTTCGAGACCAACCTCCCCGTCTCCGCGCTCAAACTCTCGGCCGACTTCGACGCCGGAGCCATGCTCCAGGCGCGCTTTCGCGTCGTGGGCCGCAAGCAGCTCGAGCACGCCGTTCTCACCGCGAGCGACTTGAGCGGCGATGGCTGCGACGAAGCCACCCACGTGGTGACCGGCGTGCTCATCGGCGCCTTCCACCTCCAGTCGGGCGTGTGGGGCGAAGGGGGCTTCGAGGCGGGCATCCTGCGACTCAGCGGTGGCGGTCGCCACGAGGTCGACGAGAAGAGCGGCAACGTCGATGCATGCGCCAACGCCAACCCCGACGGTGAGGCGGCGCCACAGCAGTGTGCGGCACCGGTGCAGATCCTCCTCCAGCCCCTCGGCAAGCGTCAGGTCGTCACCACCGCCACCACCACCGATCGCCCCGAGGAGACGTGCTCGGCGGGCCTCAAGTGGGACGGAAACCAGTGCGTCGACCCCAAGGCGACCACGGCTGCCCCCGCACCGGCCTACGAGTGCACGCCCACCAACGAGGCCGAGTGCCGGACCCAGTGCGACAAGGGCAACCTCCCCTCCTGCATGCACCTCGCGGGCGACCGCGAAGACCAGGAGGCCCTCCAGCTGCTGACCCGGGTGTGTGAGAAGGGCGACGTGGCGGCTGCTTGTTCGCGCCTCGGCGACCTCCACGCCAAGCGAGGCCAATGGCGCGACGCAGCCAAGCGTCGTGGCGACGCCTGCAAGATGGGCGATGGCGAGGGCTGCGGAAGCCTGGCGATCCAGGTGATGCTTGGCCTCGGCATGAAGCAGAGCAACGACAAGGCAGCCGAGATGCTCGCCCAGCGCGGATGTGTGCTGGGTAGCCCTGGTGCCTGCACCACCGCGGGGCTCACGGCCCTCTACGGCGTCGACGGCAGCCCCCCCAAGGCCGAGGAGGTGTTTCGGTACCTCACCTCGCCCTGCAAGAACGAACGCGACGGTCAGGCCTGCCTCGGCCTCGTGGTCGCGAGCGACGAGTACGGCATCGACGGTGACGTCGACATCGCGCGAGCGCTCAAGGTATACGCCAAACTCTGTGAAACGGAGGGCATGCCCTACGCCTGTGTGCGCGCTGGCCTCATCATGGAAGAGCAGAGCGAGAAGGCCGCCGGCAAGGCGCAGAGCTTCTACGAACGCGGGTGCGGAATGTCCGAGACCTACTGGTGCCCGACCACCGACCAGCTCGGCATCTCGGGCGCCAAACACGAGGGCGAAGGTGCGTCACGCCGCGCTTGCGACGGCGGCACCACGACCGCCCTCGCCTGCTACAACGCCGCCATCGCCTCGGAGCGCGGCTTCGGTGGCGAGCCCGACGCCGACCGCGCGCGGGGCTTCTTGAACAAGGCCTGCGAGGGCGGCGTGAAGAAGGCCTGCCGCGAGCCCATCGCGGGGAAGGTTCGCGACCTCTGACGACGAACATCATGGTTCTCCGTCGCCTCACCGGCCTTCTGAGCCTGGTCGCTGCCGGTTGCGGCGGGACGCCGCCAGCGTCCCCGCCGGCCCCCTACTCCAGTCCGGCCCCCATGGACGCGCCGGCCTCACCACCTCCGCCCGCGACCCGGGGCGGGTACCCCGACCTCACGACCGTGGCCGAGCGCGCCAGTCAGTCGGTGGTGAGCATCGCGATTTGGAAGCCCGGGCGCGACCAGCCCGCCGGTGCCGGATCCGGCGTGATCCTCGACGACGAGGGAGCCATCGTCACCAATCACCACGTGATCGAGGGCGCATCCAGGATCCAGGTCCGCACCTACGACCGGCGGCTCTACAACGCCGAGGTCGTAGGGTCGGACGATCGGGTCGACCTGGCGCTGCTACGCGCGCTCGGCGACACCAGCAAGCTCACGCCCATCTCCGTGGGTGACTCCTCGGCCCTTCGACTCGGAGAGTGGGTGCTCGCCGTGGGCAACCCCTACGGCCTCGGCCGTACGGTCACGGTGGGCATCGTATCGGCCAAGGGTCGCGCCGACGTGGGCCTGCTCGACTTCGAAGACTTCATCCAAACCGACGCCGCCATCAACCCCGGTAACTCGGGAGGCGCCCTCATCAACGGCGCCGGTCAGCTGGTGGGGATCAACACCGCCATCCTCTCGCGTTCGGGGGGAAGCCAAGGCATCGGGTTCGCCATCCCCTCCAACGTCGCCGGACGCATCCTCGAGCTCTTCAAGGCTCATGGTGCCTTCCAGCGCGGTTACATCGGAGCCTCCGCGCAGGAGCTCAACCCCGAGATGGCCGAGTCCCTCGGCCTCGCCGCAGGGGTGCTCATCGGGCGCGTCACCCCGTCTGGCCCCGCCGACGCTGGTGGCCTCCGCACCGGTGACGTCGTCACCTCGATCGACGATGAGCTGGTCGAGACCAGTGGCCGACTGCGCACCCTCATCGCGACGGGAGGTCCAGGCCGAAAGGTGGTCCTGGCCGTCGTGCGGGGGAAAGAGAAGCTGACCCTGACCGTCGAGCTCGGGTCCGCACCCGCGGGCCAGAGCCAAGGATCAGAGCATCCCAAGTCCTCCATCACCGGGGGCAACGAGCCATGACTGACGTCTCATCTCGGCCCCGCTTGCGCGGCGCGGGATGCTGCACGCCGAAGAGAAGACAGGGGAGAGCAAGATGAAACAGATGATGTGGAAGTGCTTGGCGGTGGCCGCCCTCTTCGTCGTGGGCTGTGGCCCGCCGCCGGAGCCCGACGAGCCCAAGACCCCGGTCGACAAGCCCGACGAGCCGCCGACCAAGCAGGAAGTGGCCAGCGTCATCGACGACATCCTGGCCGACGATGGCCCCAGCAAAGAGGATCCGGCGCCCACCGCGGACGCGCCCAAGCCTCCGAACCCCACGCCCACCTCGCGCACCCCACCATCGCCGAACCCCGCACCGACCCCTGCGCCGGCTGCCGAGTGGCGACCGGGTAAGTTCATGCAGCAGGCTCTGCATAACTTGGTGCGGCCGTCGCTCAAGCTCATGAACGAGAGCAGCTTCGGCTTCGAAGGCGGCACCACCATCATCGGGGCCTTCCTTCACGAGGGGAAGCAGCGCATCTTTCGGCGCGGCCTCGAAGGCGGGAAGGAGTACGTTTTCATCGGCGCCGCGGGCAACCCGAACAACGACATCGACCTCCACGTCGTCGACGAGGACGGCAAGCGCCTCGCGAGCGACACGCAGGACGATGGGCTCCCGGTGGTGAAGTTCACCCCGCCCAAGACGGGCTCCTACGGGATCCTCATCGGCAGCGCCAAGGGCACCGGCTTCATCGCCTTTTCCACCATGTGCAACGGCTGCTTGCGGATCCCGCCCAAGCGGATCGATGACGCCGTGCTCGGCATCACCCGTCAGGCAGGCCGCCTCTCCAACGCGCTGATGAAGGCAGGCCAGAATGGGCTCGTCTTCTCGGAGCACGACTGGGCCTTCTTCAGCACCGTGCTCGACACCAACGAGCAGGCGACCTTCGCCGTCGACATGGAGGGCCAGCATGTCTTCATGGCATCGGGAGACGAGTCGACCGTCGACATCGACCTGGTGCTCAAGGATCGGAGCGGCAAGACGGTCCGGGAGGACAAGGAAAAGGACGCCGTGCCTGGCTTCCGCCACACCATCAAGAGCAAGGGCCGCTACCAGCTGGTGGTGCAGGCCCCCAAGACCAAGGGCAAGTCACTCGTGTCGCTCCTGGTCTTGAGCGTCGAACAGTAGGCGACGAGCGGGGGCCCGAAGCATGCCGAAGGTAAGCCTGCCCTCGGGCCTCCATCATCCCCGCGTCACCTTCATGGACTGCGACGGGATCATCTTCGACGCCAACGGCGTGAAGGTGGCCGCCTTCGAGAAGGCGCTGGCCGACGAGCCCGCCGGGCCACGGGCCGAGCTCATCGCCCACCACAAGCAGACGGGGGGGATCAGCCGGTACGAAAAGCTTCGCCGCTTCTACACGGAGATGGTGCCCAGCGATGAGCCCGAGTCCGCGATCGCCGGCGCCCTCGAACGCTTCTCGCAGGCATCCGTCGCGGGCTACCGATCGCTCGAGCCCCGGCCCGAGGCCCTGCGCTTCGCCGAGGCGATGGGGGGCACCGAGGCCGTCTACGTGGTGTCGGGCTCCGACGGTGAAGAGCTGCGGCAGGTGTTCGCCGAGCATGATCTCCTGGGGTGCTTCGCCGACGTTCTCGGCTCCCCGACCAAGAAGGTCCCGCACATGCGCCGCGTGCTCGAAGAGCGAGGCTTGGCCCCTGGCGATGCGCTGATGATCGGCGACGGCCGCGGTGACCTCGAGGCGTGCCACGCCCTCGGAGTCCCGTTCATCTTCCTGCGCGAGATGAGCGAATGGACCGACGCCGACGCACACCTGACCCCTGGCGACGCCGTCGCGCCCGACTGGGCCACCGTGCTCGACTGGCTCTGAGCCGCGCCTTCCCCACCTCCCCAGTTCGGTGCCCCATTCTTGAGCGGCCGCCGCACCACTTTGGGGCACGCCTGCGACCCATTCTCGTCATTTCAGACACTTGAGTCGTGGCACGTTGATCGCAATGGCCATGGGCGAGCTGGCCACTGGGGTCGGCCACTGCCGAGGAGGCATGCCTATGCGCGTCACGTTTTGGGGAGTTCGAGGGTCCATCGCCACCTCCGGTCTGGCTTTCGCCAAGTTCGGGGGCAACACCACGTGTCTGGAGGTCGAAGCCGGCGGCCAGCGCATCGTCATCGATGCGGGCACCGGCATCCGTGGCCTCGGCCGCAAGCTCTCGCAGGAGAGCCGCATGCTCGGGCGCCCCACGAGCACCCATCTGCTCTTCACTCACCTGCACTGGGATCACATCCAGGGCTTCCCCTTCTTCGAGCCCGGCTTCGCCCCCAACAACCGACTCTTCCTCTACGGCCCCGACCTCGAAGGCGGCGGCTCGCTCGAGCGTGCCCTCGACGCGCAGATGCAGCCGCCGAGCTTTCCCATCGGGCTCGACGTCATGGCGGCAGACAAGCGGTTCTACACGCTCACTTCGGGCGATGGGTTTCGTGTCGAGCACGTCGAGGTTCGCTGCCGCGCGCTCTCTCACCCACAAGGTTGCTTCGGCTACCGCATCGAGGCGGGTGGGCGCTCGGTCTGCTTCGCGACCGACGTGGAGCACCCTGATGACGGCAGCGTCGACGAGGCGTTGGTCGAGCTCGCGCGCGACGTCGACCTCCTCATCTACGACGCGCAGTACACCCCCGCGGAATACGAAGGGCGCGAGGGCCCCTCGCGAAAGGGCTGGGGCCACTCCACCTACGTCGCGGCGGCGCAGGCCGCGCGCGCGGCGGGTGCACGGCGTTTGGTGCTCACCCACCACGATCCGACCCATGACGATGCGACCGTCGAGGCCATCGAGCGCGAGGCCCAGTCCCTCTTCACCGCCTGCCGCGCCGCGCGTGAGCAGCTTCCGATCGCGGTGTGAGCACGCGCCCAGCCACGATGCGCAGTAGGATGGCCCTCCGCGCCATGGAGGAAGAGGTCGACCGTGAAAGCGCCATCCTGCTCGCCCTTGGAGGGGTGCTGCACCGCGAGATCGCGATCGACGATCTGCTCGCGCGGCTCGTCGACCACATCGCGACCGCGATGAGCGCCGACCGCGGCACCATCTACCTGCTCGACCGGCGCACCGATGAACTGTTCAGCCGGGTCGCCCATCTCCCGGAGCTGTCGGAGATCCGCCTCGCCATGGGCCAAGGCGTGGCGGGCCACGTGGCGGGCACGGGAGATACGGTCAACGTGCCCACCGTGGACGACGAGCGTCGCTTCTATCGCGGCGTCGATGCCCAGACGGGATACCAGACGCGCTCGATGCTCGCGGTGCCCATGCGCGACCAGGCCGGGGAGGTGCTCGGCGTCGTACAGCTGCTCAACAAGCGAGGCGAGCGTGGCTTCGATGCCGAGGACGAGCAACGGCTCGCACGCTTGGCCCGACAGGCCGCCTTCGCCATCGAGGCCACCACCCTCTACGACGAGCTGCGCTCCGATGAGCCGCGCCCCGCCGACAGCGAGGCCTTCGGCGCCCACTTCAACCGCATCGTCGGGGAGGCCCCGGGATTGCGCGAGGCCTACCGGTTGGTGAGCAAGGCCGCCGCCACCGAAGCTACGGTGCTCATCCGCGGCGAGAGCGGCACCGGCAAGGAGCTCTTCGCTCGCGCCGTTCACGTGAACTCGCCGCGTGCGGACGGACCCTTCGTCAAAGTGGACTGCGCCGCGCTCCCCGAGTCGCTGATCGAGAACGAGCTCTTCGGTCACGAAGCCGGCGCCTATACGGGGGCAGACCGCCGCGCCGAAGGTAAAGTCGATGCTGCGCTCGGAGGCACGCTGTTCCTCGATGAGATCGGCGAGCTGCCCGCCCACGTGCAAGGCAAGCTCCTGCGCGTGCTACAGGACCGCACCTTCTTCCGCGTAGGTGGCAACGAGGCCCTACCCGTCGACGCCCGCGTCGTGGCCGCCACCAATCGCCCGCTCGAAGACATGGTGCGAGCAGGCACCTTCCGCGCCGACCTCTACTATCGGATCAAGGTGGTCGAGGTGAAGCTGCCCGCATTGCGCGAGCGCGGCGACCGGGACATCGCACGGCTGGTGCGCCACTTCATCGCCGTGGCCGCACGCCGCCACGGTCGTCCCGTTCCCGGGATCTCGCCCGACGCCATGGCCTCCCTGCAAGCATATCGTTGGCCGGGAAACGTGCGCGAGCTCGAGAACTGCATCGAAAGCGCCGTGGTCGTCATGGACGGGGACCACATCGAACACCACGACCTGCCGCTCCCGTCCCGGCCACCGCCGTCGTCGCGCGGGCAGCAAGAGCTGGTCGATTCCACACGCAAGCCCCTCACCTTGGCCGAAGTGGAACGCCGCCACATCCTCCGGGTGCTCGAGCAGTCTGAGGGCAATCGCACCCTCGCCGCCCAGCGGCTGGGGATCGGCCGCAACACGCTCACCCGCAAGCTGAAGAAGTACGACTGAGCCTCAGTTGCCGGGCGGGCTGCAGTCTTCCGCGCCTGACCCGCCCGTCCCGGTGTCGCGGAGACACGGCTCGAAGCCCGTGCCCTGCAGGTTGCACACCTGGATCCCCGGGCCCGAAGGATAACACTCGCAGTACTGCTGCAAGCCCGGCACGCACACGACGTTCCCCCCTGCCGCCGGCTCACATTTGCCCGGGGTGCTGCTGTCGCCGTCGTCCGGCATGCACACGAAGTTGGGGTCGCAGTCGACCGTTGCGTAGCAACCGAAAGCGCAGCCGCCATTGCGGCACACGAGCTCGGGGCCCCCTTCCGGTCCCTTGCCCACGCACTGCGAGTCGTAGGCGCAGGGGAACCCGGTCTCCTGACCGCCGGGCGCCGGGCGCTCCGCGAGAGCCCCTTGCCCATCGAGCTCGACGGGGTCGGCGCAGACCCCCTGGGCCGTGCAGGTCTGGCCCTCGACGCAGTCGCGGTCGTCGAGGCATTGATCGCGGCAGGCCCCGTCGGGTCCACAGCGCTGTGCTCCCGGGCATTCGCTGTGGTAGCTGCAGTCACGCTCATCGGCGAGCTGACAGACGTGATCGGGCTTTTCGCCGATGACGCATCGGAGCTGTGTGCCGTCGTCGGCCACCGGGCAATCCTGGCTGCTGGCGCATTGAATGTGACAACGCCGGAAGACGCAGGAGAGCCCTTCGTCGCAATCCGAGTTGAGCAGACAGCCATCCCCGAGACGGATGAGCGCGCTCTCGCCGTCATCACAGGCGCTGGCCGTGACGGCACCGATGCCCATGAAGACGAACAGTGCCATGACGACGTGGGGACGTGAGCTCAGCATGGGCATTCCTCGTAGCCGGAACCATCCTCGACGCAGGTTTGGGTCGAGCTACTCCCGCCCGGACAATCACACTCCTGCGGCGGGTCTTTGGCCGGGTCGCAGAAGAGCATGCCCGGCTCGCCGATGAGCACACAGTCCCCGGGGGCTGCCGCGTCGGCGTCAGTGGTGCAGCGATAGAACCGCTCGCAATCCACGGTGGTGAAGCAGGCATAGCTGCAGCGGTTGGAACGACACTCGAGCACTTCGCCCCCAGGGCCCGGTGGGCAGTCACTGCTGAGCGCGCAAGGCGACCCAATGGGGTCGACGGCCGGGCTCAAAGGCAGGGTGTCGTCTTCGAGTTCTTCGGGGTCGGCGCAGGTGGTGACGCGACAAACCTGGCCGGGAACGCAGTCGCGGTCGGCCGCACATTCGTTGCGGCATGCGCCGTCACGACCACAGAGGAGCGGTGGCGGGCACTCGCTGTTGAAGGAGCAGCCCACGGCCTCGTCGAATTGGCACACCCGGCCCCGACGCTCGTCGACGATGCAGCGGCCCCCAGAGCAGTCTTTCGACGACGCGCAGACCGAATGGCAGACCCCGAAGGCGCAGATGAGGCCCTCGTCGCAATCGGAGTTGAGGCTGCATCCATCGCCGAGCAGCAGCAGTGCGCTGCCTTCGTCGCTGCATGCGAACGGGCCCGAAAGCATGAGGGCCAGGCCCAGGATGCTCGAGCCCGTCCTCAGGCGCAGTCGCTGCCTCCTCGTTGGCACCCCGGGATCACAACAGGCCGCCCCCCCGGTGACAAGCACTGTCGACGAGACCGACCGAGGTCGATAGCATCAGGGCATGGATCAGCGGTGGTGGTTGGCAGCTGGGCTCTTCGTAGCCTGCGCGTCGGAGCCGAGCGCCGTGTCTCAGTTGGGCGACGGCTGCATCCTCGACTCGGAGTGTGAGGGCGCGCTGATCTGCGTTCACCGGGTGTGTCACGACATCTGCGGAGAGAACCGCGACTGTCCCGACGGGCAGCGATGCGTTCGCGGCGGCCCCGCCGGCAATGTCTGTCAGCAGGCGGGTATGTTGCTCTGTGTGAGAGACAGCGACTGCCCCGACGGCCAGACCTGCGCCGTCGACGGCGAATGTCGCGATGCATGCCGCGAGGACGTCGACTGCGTCGTCGGCCACATCTGCGTCAACGGCAGCTGTGCGACTGAGGACGAGCTCGTCGACGGGCAACTGCCCCCGAACGGCACGCTGTCGGAGGGCACGCCCTGCACGCTGAACTCACAGTGCCCGACCGACCAGAAGTGCATCGAGGGAAAGTGCCTCTTCGAGTGCATCAACAACCTCGACTGCCCGTCCCAGCAGTGCATCGACAACTACTGCTACCCCGACCAGCCGGACTGCACCCCCGGCGCGCAGCAAGCTTGCATGTGCGGAACCGCCCCCGGCGCACAGCGCTGCAGCGACGACGGCAACTGGTTGAGCTGCAAGTGTGGTGGCATGAGCTCCGTCAGCGGCATGGGCGGCATGAGCACCGTCAGCGGCATGGGTGGGCTGGGTATGGGCGGCGTCATGATGCCGGTCACCTCCTCGGGTACGGGGGGCAACGGCGGCATGACGACCACCGTCACCTCCTCCACATCCTCGACCGGCGGCGGCGGCAGCATGACGACGACCACCGTCACCTCCTCGAGTTCCTCCACCGGCGGTGGAGGTATGGCCACCACCACCTCGACCTCCACCTCCGCCTCATCGACCGGCGGTGGAGGCATGGCGACGACGACCACCACGACCACCAGCGTATCCGGTAGCGGTGGTCTGGGGCAGGCGGGGGCGATGACGCCCTAAATGCGTTCCCATGGGTTCGCTACACCTCGACTCGCCCCGGGGGCGGGGCGAGGACGAGTCGAGGCTTCGCGAACACACCCCCTGTTCACTCCTTCCTCATTCACTAGGGGCCTTCAGAAGCTTCAGAAGGCCCCTCCCCTCGCTACGCGAGGGGGCCCTCCCCAAAACGGCGTCGCTTCGCGACGATTTGTAGCGAATAGACGGTCACCTATTTAGGGTTCGAGGTTCTCGAGGTTCCAGGTCGAGGTCGAGACCGAGCTCGAGACCGAGCTCGAGACCGAGACCGAGACCGAGACCGAGACCGATACCGAGCTCGAAGGTCAGAAGACGCCGACGACGCCTAGGGTGGCCGCGCTCGGCGTGACGCACCACGTCGGCTGGAGCCCCCCGAAGACCTGCTCGGCGTCCTCGTCGAGCTCGTGGCGAAAACGATCCGGGTCGGGCATGACGGCGAAGACGATGATGCTCGCGATGGCGGAGGCTGCCCCTGCCCCCATGAGCGCGTAGCCGATGGGCCGGCGCGCGCCGGCCGCGTCGATGTCCTCGGCGAGACCGACACAATAGGGGTCGTCGAGACCGGCCATGCTGCACCGCTCACCGGGCGCGAGCTGCGCCTCGAACTCGTCCTCTTTGTCGGCGCGTACGCCTTCGTTGTAGACGGTGTAGCCCACCCCTGCCCCGATGAGCGCGACACCGACGCCGAGGGTGGACCAGGCCGCGATGCGGTAGTCGGTCACCGAAGCGTCGTGAGCCTCGATGGTCTCGGGTGTGGGCTCGAGCGAGACGACCTGCGTGAGCGTCTCGCCCTTCGGGACATCGACCTCGACCTCGGTCGCGAGGTACCCCCCGCGCTCGATCAAGATGGCATGGGGCCCCGGGGCGAGGGCGATGGGGCTCGCGTAG
Organism: Polyangia bacterium; assembly: GCA_030426145.1. GTDB lineage: Bacteria > Myxococcota_A > Polyangia > Polyangiales > Polyangiaceae > JAPYTK01. Next base: position 3,806 of record JAUHZF010000194.1, on the reverse strand, counting down.
AGACCGACCCGCTCACCGTCGAGGGTGACCACCAGCTCGCTCGCCTCGTCACCCGTCAGCGCGAGCCGGCTCCCGCCCTTGGCGATCGCGGAACGGTCCGGTCGGGGCTCGAGCGAGACCTCGGCCGTGGCCCCCACCCCCACCGACACCCGGTTGGACGCACGGCGGTACCCCTCGCGCCTGAGCTCGACATCGTGGTCGCCCGGGACCACCGGAATGGACGACGTCAGTGGTGTGGTACCCACCCGCTTGCCATCGAGCAGCACCTCGGCGCCAGGAAGGTCGGAGCGAACCCAGAGCTGCCCCAGTCCGTCGGCGGTCGCCTCGAGGGACAAGGTCACCTCCGCCTGGGCGTCGCCGGCCACCGACACCTCGCGGCGCGAGGGCGCGTAGCCCACCTTCACCGCCTCCACGAAGTGCAGGCCACTGCGTAGCGAGAGCGTCAGCGGCGCCACGCCGACGTCGACCCCATCCACCCGCACCTTGGCGCCGTCGACGTCGACCTTCACCGCCACCCGACCGATGCGAGCGCCCTGAGCGGCGATGGTCTCCTTGGCTTGCGCCACGCGTTGCGGCGAGAGCGAGCCTGGCTCGGCGACGACGCGCTCGAGCACCTCGACGGCCTTCACCGGCCGGTCCAGCTTGGCGTAGGCGATCCCCAGATTGAACAGGATCACCGCAAAGGGAGCGTGCTCGTAAGCCCGCTCGAACTCTCCCACTGCTCCCGCGTAGTCCTCGGCCTCCATGCGATCGATGCCGCGCACGAAGCGCGCCTTGGCTTTGGCCTTGGCGTCTTCGGTTTGTGCCGCGCCGCTGCTCGACCACAGGCCGAGGGCAAGCAGTGAAGCGAAGAAGGTCGAGGTCGGGCGCATCAGTCGGGAAACTCGTCGGCGGTGGCGTGCTCGGGCTTCTTGGTGGGCGCAGGCACGACAGGTTGAGGGCGCGGCGGGGTGGGGATCGAGACGCTAGGCGCCGAGGATGCCGTCGGCGGTGGGGAAGCGTCTACCGGGGCGGATGCGGTCGCCGCCGTCGGCTTGGGCTCACCATCGACCGTGGCGGCGGAAGCGGGCGCCGCCGGCACAGAGGCGCTCGGCGCGTCCGTCGTCGGCGTCGCGGGTGTGCCTGGTGACGATAGCCACACGACGCCCATCGAGGTCACCCCGGCGATGAGCAGGCCTCCGATGACGAATCCCATCTTCGACGGCGCGTGCTCCGGTTCGACCGACGCCAACGTGGGAGGTGCGAGGCTGACCGGGGGATCGACGATGGTGTCACCTGCGAGCTCGCTCGCGGCGGACGGCCGCTCGAGGGAGATGGCCGGCTGCTCGACGAGCGTGTCTGGCCCTACTGCCGGGGCGTCGGACGGCTCCCACGCGCGTCCCCCTTGGGGAAAGGTGACCCCGAACTTTCGCGTCAGCTGCTCGAGGTCTTGCGCCATGGCCGACGCGGTCGGGTAGCGCCCTTCCGGGTCCTTCTGCAGCGCACGCATCACCACACCGTCGACCGACTCCGGAAGGGCGGATTGTAAGGTGCTCGGGGGCTCGGGCTCGTCGAGCATGACCTTTTTGGCGAGCTGCGCCAGGGTGTCGACCACGAAGGGGGGGCGACCGGTCACGCATTCGTAGAGAATGACGCCGAGCGAGTAGACGTCGGCGCGGCCATCGACGTCGTGGCCATCGGCGAACTGCTCGGGCGACATGTAATAGGGCGTGCCCATCAACGCGCCGGCCTGGGTGGCGCGGGAGGTGTTGAGCGCGTCCTCGAACTTGCTGATCCCGAAGTCGAGCAGCTTGACGAAGGGCTCTCCGTTCTTCTCCACCACGAGCAGGTTCTCGGGCTTCAGATCGCGGTGAACGATGCCCGCGTCGTGCGCAGCCTGGATGCCGCGACAGGCCTGGGCGACGAGGTCGGCCGCCACCGCGACCGGCAGGGTGTGCTCCTCGGAGAGCCAGTCCTCGAGCGACCTCCCCTCCAACAACTCCATGAGGACGTAGGGCTCGCCGGTGGAGAGGTATCCAGCGTCGTAGGTCTCGCAGATGTGAGGGTGGTCGATGCGACCGGCCGCCGACGCCTCCCGCAAGAACCGACGCACCACCTCGTCGTGCTCACGCCACTCGGAATGGAGCAGCTTGAGGGCGCGTTCGTGCTGGGTCAGCTCATGCCGAACGGCGTAGACCTCCCCCATTCCGCCCCGCCCCAGGAGGCGGAGGATCCGAAACTTGTCGTCGAGGACGGTCCCCGCGGCGATCGCCTCTTCTCCCACGCCCGCAGCTTAGCAGGAGGTCGGGATGGCCTGCGCTTGATCGACGTCATCGACCGAGCTACCGCCGCCTACGTGAAGGGTCGCAGGTTCGCCTCGTTCATGGGTCTCGTGTGGTTCCTCGGCTGTTCGCCGGGCGTCCCTCCCCAGCGTCGTCCTCCCGACCCTACGCCGTCGAGCACAGCGCCGGCGCCCATCCCATCGGCCGTGGCCACGACCACCGCCGCGACGAACACTGCCCAGGAGCCTTGGAATCCCGACACCTGGACCGGCGCTTCGCCGACCGTACGGCGTGCGCCGGTGGTGGTGAAAGGCAGTGTCGACGGGGCCGCGCTCAGGAAGCGTCACCTCGCCCGAATGAAGGAGGACCATTGGCCGGTGGTCGTCGTCCAGGGCGCGGATGCCTACTCGCTCGGCAAGAAGCTCTGCCAGGCGGTGGTCCCCAAACGACCCGCGGATACGCCAGTCCTCATCAAGCCCAACATCTGCGGATTTCACGCCATCAAGAAGGTCGGCCAGCCCGGCGACGACGACGGGATCGCGGGACGCATCACCGATCCCGCCTTCACCCGTGGCGTCATCCACTGCCTCCGCGAGCGGGGTCACACGGCGATCACCCTCGCGGAAGGTTGCGCGGTACCGCACGGGAGCTTTCAGAAGGTCATTGCGCTGAGCGGCTACGCCGCCCTGGCAAAGGAAGAGAAGGTGCCCCTGGTCGGCATGGACGACGACACCGTCTTCGATGCCGTGGGTGACAAGCCCGGACGTCCGCTCCGTGTGACGGGCATGGAGGAGACCGAAGTCCCGACGCTGCTGCTGCCCAAGGTGTTGGTCGAGCACCTCGAGCGCGGACTCTTCCTGTCGCTACCGAAGATGAAAGCCCATCGCTACAGCGTCGTATCGGCCGGTATCAAAGGTACCCAAGGCGTGGTGATGCGCTCGGATGCCTTCCCCGCGCACATGCAGAAGTGGCGCATGCACCGGGAGCTCCATCGTTACCTGCGCCTCCAGAAGGAGGGCCATGAAGACCGCGACGCCTACGTGGAGGGACTGGAGAAGTTCAGTCGACGGGTGCTCGACGTGATGGAGGTCGCGATGCCCGACGCCATCCTCGTCGAAGGAGCGCCGCGCATGATGGGCGATGGCTTCGATCTGCTCCTGCCGGAAGAGAACCTCGTGGCCGTCGGCGGCTCTCACCCCGTGCGGGTCGACCGCGTGGTCTCGCGCTTGCTGGGTTTGTGGGAGCACCCTACCCTAAAGCGAGAGCTTGGCGGATACGGCGGCTCCCCCCTCATCATTCTCGCCGCGCGCCGCTGGAACGTCGGCCCCGACGACGACGTCGTGGGCGACGGCGCCGCCCTCCTGAAGCAGCCCGTGAAGACCCGCTTCCGCGCCCTCGCCCCAATCGAAATCGGCCCAACCGACTAAATACGTTCCCATGGGCTCGCTACACCTCGACTCGCCCCGCTCTGTCTCTTTCTGGGGGAGCGAGGACGAGTCGAGGCTCCGCGAACACACCCCCTGTTCACTCCTTCCTCCAATCGCT
>JAUHZF010000193.1 GCA_030426145.1 Polyangia bacterium | reverse complement strand
GGGGGCCTGACGGTCTCAGCGAGCGCCGTCGTGTTCAGAACGAGGATCTCATGCCCGCGACATGAACACGGAGGCCCAGCACGACTCACTCGCCGCGGAGCATCCCCCAGGCGCGTCGTCATCTGTGCTCAGATCGTTCGGCGCCGCCCGGCGTCCCTAACCGAGCCGGAAGGAAAACGATGATGGCGGAGAAGAATCCGCAGCCAGCCACGACATGACGACTGTGAGCGACGAGGGCGAATCGACGAGCGTAGAGACCACCATCGAGCGCGTGTGCGTGTTCCGCCAAGGGGCTGAGGTCACACGGCGGGCGTCCGTGCCGGCGGGGACGCGGCGCGTGGCCATCCACGGGCTGCCCCTGTGTCTCGACGATGGCACGGTCCGCGTGCGCGTGGAGGGCGGCGTACACGCAACCGGGGTACGTGTGTCCCTCGAGGCATCAGGCGCCGAGCACGGACCGAACCTCGCCCCGGCCGAAGACGCGGAGCTGAGTGCGGCACAGCTGGCCATGAAACGGTGGCGCGCCGAACGAGCGGTGCTGCGTGAGAGCATCGAAGCGTGGAAGCGGCTTGCCATTCCCGCCCGCGCCATTCCCCGCGACGGCGCGCCGGGCCCGAGTCCGCATGGGGCACGTCTCGCGCTGGCGGAGATCCGAAGCCAGCGCTTGGAGGCACTCCACCAAGAGCTCGCCGAGGTCGTCGAGCGAGGCAGAGAGCTGACCGAGCGGCTCGAGGTCCTGGAGGACCGGCGACGCCGCGACACCCAAGCTCGCGAGCGCGCGGAGCACGAGCTGCGCAAGGCCGTATGGATCGACCTCGACGCCAGGCCGAGCAAAGCGGCGGTGGTCTTCGTGAGCTACGAGGTACCGGGCGCACGCTGGGCGCCGAGCTACGTGCTGCGGATCGACGAAGACGCGGACGAGGCGCGGCTCGAGATGCGGGCCATGGTGGCGCAACGCACGGGCGAGGACTGGACGTCCGTCGAGCTGGCGCTTTCGACCGCCTCGCCGGCCCGCTTCGTGGACGTGCCCGAGCTCCGGTCCCAGCGTATCGGACGTGCCCAGCGGCGCGCGCGCGACCGCGGCTGGCGACCTCCCCCCGCAGACACCGCCACGCTGCTCGAAGACTATGCGAGGGCGCGCCGCAGCCTGAGCGAGGTCGAGCCAGCACCGACCGCGTTCGACGAACCGGAAGCGGCCGAAGACGACGTCTACGCCGAGTTCGCCGTCGCGGGCGCGGCGATGCCGCCGCCAGGCATGGGTCCGCCGCCCCCTCCCGGCGCACCACCCGCAGCGATGGGGATGCCGGTCGCGGCTTCTCTGGCGGCGCAAGGACTGATGATGGAGGACTTCGCCCCGCGCGCCAGAAGCAGCGGGCTCTTCGGGGGCGGTGCCGCGAAGGCGCGACGCGTGGTCGCGGAAGCCAAGGTCGTGCTCGACGCCCCCGCACCGACGGGACCCGACGACGACTGGCTCGACTACGGACGGCTTCGCATGCCCGCCCCGCGTGACACGGCCGGGCATCTGGCCGCCGCGACGTGGGAGGAGCTCTACATCGAAACCCTCGACGTGGAGATCGAGGTGGTGCGCATCGCCATGCGGCGCGCTACCGCCACCGCGACCGACGTCGAAGATCTCGGGCCACGCTTCGCGGCGCCCGAGCCCGAGGACGCCTACGACTACGCCTACGCGTCCGATGCGCCGGTCGACGTTCCCGCTGACGGAGCCTTCCACAACGTGCCGGTTCGGGCCGCCACCACATCGATGTCGACATCGCTCATCGTGGTGCCTCGCGCTTCGACCGATGCCTATCGGCAGGGCGAGCTCGACAACCCGCTTCACGGGCCGCTCCTCGCCGGTCCCGCCGACGTCTACGTGGGTCGCGACTTCCTCACGTCGACGCGCGTCAGGTTCACGCCCCCCGGAGGCAAGCTTCGCTTGGGGCTGGGTGTAGCGCAGGGCCTCAAGGTCGCGCGCAATGCGCGCTTCCACGAGACCTCGGCCGGCTTGATGGGCGGCTCGACGGTGCTGCACCACGACATCGACATCGAGCTTCGCAGTCACCTCGGTCGCCCTCACCTCGTCGAAGTTCGCGAGCGCGTCCCCGTACTCCGCGACAAGGAGGACGACATCAAGCTCACCCTGCGCGAGGTCACCCCCGCCTGGGAGACCTACGACCCGAGCGATGCAGAGCTGCGCGGCGGCCACCGATGGCGGTTCACCGTGGCGCCCGAAGAGACGAAGCGGCTCCACTTCGGCTACGACATTCGCATCGCGAGCAAAAATGAGCTGCTCGGCGGCAACCGGAGGGAGGACTGATGCGACGAGAGCAGGCCATCCCCCTCCCCGTGTGCACGGTGACGGTGCTCGAGGACCGCGCTCAGGTGACCCGGTCGGGAAAGGTGACGCTCACCGCCGGCCACCACCGACTCCGCATCGTGGGTTTCTCGCCGGTCGCTTGCGACCGAACGCTGGTCGCCCGCGCCGGAGAGCAGGCACGCGTGGTGGACGTCAGGGTGCGGCGGCAGCGTCGCGATCAGCTCGACACCGCCTCGCGCGACGCCTCGTTGGTCGCGCTCGAAGAGGAACGGCGAAGCCTGGGTCAGGCGCAGACGGCGCGACGAAGACGTCGTGAGCGCGTGGCCACGCAGCTCGGTGACCTCGGTGCGATCGCGCAGCAGCGCCTGTCCGACCTCGGAGATGATGTCGGCCTCGACCGCGCTCCGCCCGGTGACCTTCTCGATGAGATGGCCCAGCTGCTGCGGAAGCGGTGCTCGCTCAGCGCCGAGCTCGCGACGCTCGACGCCGAGGTCGCACGGCACGGAGAGACCCTCGACGAGCTCGACCGCCGGCTCGCGCTGCGGCGCGAGCGCCCCGACGAGACCGTCGCCGCCGTGGCCGAGATCGACATCACGACCGAGCGCGACGGGGAGCTCGAGCTGCACCTCGACTACGTGGTCGCCAATGCATGCTGGCGGCCATACCACCGCGTCACCGTCGAGGGCGACGAGCTGACCTTCGAGACCGACGGCTGCATCTGGCAGAACACGGGCGAGACCTGGCGCGACGTCACCCTATCTCTATCGACGGAGCGACGGTCGCTGGGGGTCGAGCCTCCGCGGCTCGAGACCGACCAACTCTACGTCCGGCGCCGCCCCACCACCATGCGGGTCGAGACACGCGAGCAAACCATCGAGGCCGTCGACGTCGAGGGCGCGCCCCAAACCGAGGGGCTCGCGGGCGTCGACGATGGAGGCGAACCGCAGGTGCGTCGCGTCGAGACCGCCGTCACGGTGCCGAGCGACGGACACCCCTACCGCGTGCCGCTCGGCCACTTCACCGCCGCCGCCGCCATCGAGCGCGTAGCCTATCCAGAGCTCGCTCCCGTGGTGCACCGCATCGCCAAGCTCGAGAATCGAGGCTCGACGGCGGTGCTCGCGGGCCCAGTCGACTTCGTACTGGATGGGGGGCTCTCCGGTCGCACGCAGCTGGGCTACGTCGGTAGCGGTGAGTCTTTCGAGCTCGGCCTCGGCCCCGACGCCAACATCCGGGTCCACCGGGAGACCGAGCAGAAGCGCGACGACCCATTCCGCATCAGCAGCTGGGTGCGCACCCATCACGAGGTTCGCATCAAGCTGTCCAACCTGGGCGATGCCACGCCGAGGCTACGCGTTCGTGAGCGGGTCCCGGTCTCCGAGGTCGAGAAGCTGAAGATCAAGGTCGATGCGCGACGCACAACGGACCACGTGAGCCCCGACACCGACGGTTTCATCGACTGGGAGCGGGTGATGGCACCTCGTGGAACGGCTTCGCTGGTGCTGCGCTACACCCTCGAGCGCCATCAGGACGTGATCATGACCTGATCCCGCCCTGCTCTCGCCACTTGGCCCCAGTCGGTCACATTGCGGATACTGAAGGTCCCATGGAGGACCCAGGGCAAGGCTACGTCACCGGCTTGGCGCCAGAACAGCTCGAGGCGCTCGTCGAGACGATGTTCCTCGTCGCCTTCGCCGATGGCACCTACGGGCCCGACGAGCGTGAGCACTTCGAGCGCTGTGTATGCACCCTGACGAACGGTCGAATGGCTGGCGACGGCTTCGACCACGTGATCGAGCGCCTCGGCGCGACGCAGCGGGACAAGACCATCGCCTCCCTGCGTCTGCGGCTCTCCACCGATGAGCTCCGCCAGGTCGCCCTCATCCTGGCCACCGACATGGCCGCCGCGGATGGCGTGCTGCATCCCGAGGAACGCCACGTGGTGCGGGCCTTGGCCGAAGCCTTCGACATGGACGCCGGAGCCGTGTCCGAGGTCTTCGAGGGACCTGAGGCGCCATAGCCAGTCGGGGCGTTTTGCCACGCGCGGTGCAAGATGCCACGAGACCCAGCCTGGGTTCGCGGCCTTGAGCGGTACCAAATGGGCCCGAATTCTGCATAGCTAGGGCGTATGCCGGACAGTCGGTCCCCGGAACCATCGCCCCATGAGCGGCGGCTCGCGCGCATCACCAACGCGCTCCCGATGCTGGTGGCCTTCGTGGACCGCGACCAGCGCTACCGCTTCGTGAACGACCGCTATCAGGAGGCGTGGAACCGCCCCCGCGAGGCGATCCTCGGGCGGAGAATCATCGAGCTGGTGGGCCCTGAGATCTACGCCCAGTTGGAAGGGCACGTCGAAGAGGCCCTGCGTGGCGTACACGTCGAGTTCGAGATCGATCTCCCCATCGGAGGCGAGCCGCGTCGCACGCTGGTCAACTACGTGCCCTACCGCGACGACGGCGAGATCCAGGGATTCTACGTCACCGCCGCCGACATCACCCATCGCCACCAGACGGCCATCGCGCTCGAACGCGCCCGCCAAGTCGAAGCGAGGGCGTCCGAAGCCAAGTCGCACTTCCTCGCCAACATCAGTCACGAGATCCGAACCCCGCTCACCGCGATCCTCGGGTTCGCGGATCTGCTGGCCCCCGAAGTCCAAGGCGAGGACGCCGAGCGCTTCCTCGCGACCATTCGCCGCAACGGACGACACCTCTTGTCGATCGTCGACGACGTGCTCGACCTGTCGAACATCGAGGCGGGGAACGTCGAGGCCCGGCGCGAGCGGTTCTCGTTGAGCGAGGTGGTGTGGGACGTCTACGAGTCGTTCCAGATCCACGCGGCCGACAAGGTGCTCACCTATCGTCTCGAGCTTCCTGAGACGCTACCGGAGCCCAATATTGGTGACCCTCTGCGAATCCGCCAGGTCTTGTACAACCTGCTCAACAACGCCTTCAAGTTCACCGACGAGGGCCACATCACGCTGCGACTCGAGTGGCACGAGGCCTCCTCGGAGGTGGTCCTCGTCGTCGACGACAGCGGCATCGGGTTTCCCAGCGAGGCGGCACGCCAGCTCTTCAAACCATTCCACCAGCACGATTCGAGTGGCACGCGTCGCCACCAGGGAAGCGGGCTCGGCCTGGCGATCTCCGCCCGCCTCGCTCAGATGATGGGCGGTGAACTCGAGGCGAGCTCGAAGCTCGGCATGGGGAGCACCTTCGCCTTTCGCCTTCCCCTCAACCTAGCGCTCGGCGCGGAGATGGTGAGCACGGACCGTCGCGCAGGGCGCTTCTCCGTGCCCGAGACGCGGCGCATCGCGGGCACGGTGCTCGTCGTCGACGACAACGACGACATCCGGGAGCTGGTCGGGGTCCACCTTCGCAACGCGGGCGCCACCACCCTCGAGGCGCGTTCGGCGCACCAAGCCTTCGCCATCGTCGACGCCGAAGCCCCCGACCTCATCCTGATGGACGTGCAGATGCCGGTGATGGACGGATTGGCCGCCACCCGCCGGCTCCGCAACGAGGGCTTCACGCGGCCCATCGTGGCGCTCACGGCTCGCGCGCTGCGGCAGGACCGACAGGAGTGCCTGTCGGCCGGGTGCGATGACTTCATCCCCAAACCGATCCACCTCGGCGACCTCGAACGCACCGTCGCCCGCCTCATCGAGGCCAAGCCTGGTGAGGTTGCACCGCGGCGCGTACTGGTGGTGGAGGACGACGCAGACAACGCCGAGCTCCTCCAGCTCGGGCTCGAAGCCAAGGGGTGGGAGGCGCGCGTCGCACACACGGTGGAAGAAGCGCTCGCAGCCGTGGCCGAGAACCGTCCCGACGTCGTCATCTCCGACCTGAACCTCGGACCGTCGGGCTCGGGCATCGAGCTCGCTCGGAAGCTCGCCTCGGGTGGTGAGGCCCCTCGGCTCATCGCGCTCAGTGGCGCAGCCGAGATGGAGCAGCCAGCGCTCGACGGGGGGTTCGACGGCTTCGCGCTCAAGCCCTGCTCATTGCAGCAACTGCTGACCCTGGTCGCGAGCTGAGTCGCGAGCTGAGTCCCCCGCACGAAGCAGCGCCGTCTCGGCGCCGTACTTGGCGAAGGTCACCTCTGCGAGCCGCCGGATCGCGACCTCGGAGGTCGATACGATGAGCAGCACCGCCCCCACCGCGCACTGAGCGGCCCAGCGTCGTGCACGCGCAGACGGCACACCGAGCTCGGTGAGCAGGGCGACGATCTCCGTGGGGTCATGGGATTCGCCATCGGACACGGCGGTGATCTCCGCCGACCGGTTTCCGGTGGCACGGAGCTCTTCCACGACGTCATCGGCAAGCAGTGCCGACGCCATCGCACCTACGACGCAGTAGCGGGCTGACACGTTCTTTCATGGATGAAAATCTCGTGCCAGCTGGATGGGCGATGCGCAGGCGTCTAGACCGACAGCCGCCGAGGCAGGACGTCACGACGAGGCGAAACGCCTCGACTCAACGGGCGCGGTAGCCCTCGGGAGCGCGCACGAAGCTGGCCCGAAGCATCAGCGGCTCCCCATCGCGGAGCGATGACTTGAGGGGTCGGTAGCCGTCTGTGATGGGCAGGCTCTCCGCCCAGAGCACCAGCTCCGGGCGAGCCGCGGCTGGCACGTCGGCCAGCGCTTCATCGAGCGCCGCCGGTGTCACCTCCGGCCCCACGACGGCCGCCACGACCTGGTGGTCACGGCAGAAGACGGCCGCTTGCGCAGCGCGGGGCAGGCCCTCGAGCAAGGCCTGCTCGACCTCGGTAGATCGCTGGGGTCCGGCCGGGGTCCTCAGGATGTGAGGGAGACGATCGGCGAACCAGTAGTCCCCGTCGGCATCGCGGTAGAGCACGTCGCCCGTACGCCACCAACGGTCGTCGGACGCAAAAGCTCCCACCACCACGTCGGGGCCTTCGGCGTGCCCGGGCGCGCGCGCGAGGGCGACGCCCCACTCTCCCGCGTCGGCGCGCACCAAGCGGCCGCCTCGACGCTCGAGCTCGTCCTTCTCGAAGTCGTAGGCGGCGAGAGCGATCTCGACGCTCCCGGGAAGGAGCCTGCCGATGGCGCCGCGTTTCCGGCCTGCTGCGTTGCTGAGGATGAGGTTGCGCTCGGTCGAGGCGTAGAACTCCACCACGCTCACACCGAAGCGCTCTTGCAGCTTCCACCAGACGTCGGGGCGCATGCCGCTGCCGGCGAATGTGCGCAGCGAATGCCGGCGCTCGCCGGGCAACGACGGAGCGAGCACGAGAGGTCGCGCCATGTCACCCGCGTAGAAGACCACGGTCGCCCCATACCGGCGCACGTCACGCCAGAAGGTGTCGACGGCGAAACCCGGCGCGATGGCGAGCCTCGCCCCCGACACGAGCGCTGCTCCCACCGCGACCATGATCCCCGTCGGGTGGTGGATGGGCAACGGGCAGTAGACGGTGTCCTCGGGGATGAGGGCCGTCGTCGAGGCAGCCCCGAGCGCGGAGAAGGCCCAGCGACCATTCGTCACGCGTGCCACGCGCGGGCGGCCCGGTGCGCCGGGTCGAACCATGATGAAGGCGAGGTCGCGGGCCTGACCCGCGTCGGCCTCGACATCGCCGGGCCATCGCGCGAGCCGGAGGTCGATCGCTTCGAGGTCGACCACGCCTTCGACCAGGTCGCGGTTCGGTCCGCCACCACCGAGGACCATCACCTCTCCGTCGAAGGTGCGGCGCGCCTCCGCCGCCCCTTCGGGATCGGTGATCACCGCGCGAATGGGTTCGCTGTCGAGCACCTGACGCCACGCGTCGGCGTCGAGCCCGGGGCTGGCCAAGACGACGACGGCGCCGATGCGACCGATGGCCGTTACCAGCGAAAGCAGGCTCGGGCGGGGCCCCATGCGTACGGCGACGCGGTCGCCGGGGCGGATCCCCAGATGAAGCAGGCCACGCGCGACGTTGGTGACCCTCTCGTCGGCGTCGCGATAGGAGAAGGCTCGGCCCTGCCACAGAAAGAAGGTCGCTTCGGGTTGGGCACGGGCCTGCTCGGCGAGCGCGAGGCTGGGACTGACCTGGGTGCCGTCGGTCATGGCCTCGAGACGCCAAATCCGAGGCAGCTGGTGCCGCAAGGTGTGGGCGGTATCCGTGGTCTCACGGAAGGCGTCACCGAGCCGCCCCCACACCTCGCGCAAGGTACCGATCACCTCGTCGCCGAGAAGCTCGACCTCGTCGCCCACGTCGGGGACGTCGACGTCGGGATCGGGCGGAATGCTGGCCGGACCACGCAGCAAACGTGGAACCGGGCCCGTGCCGTCGCGATGGCGGATCCACTCGGCCACTGCGGGCCAGGTGTCGCGCATGGCCCGCGAGCCCACGACGAGACCGAAGTGGCCCGCCTGCAAGAGGATCTCCTGCACCTCGGCTTTGGGCGCGACGTCGGAGATGGCGCGCACGGCGGCCGGTCGAGCGAAGTCGTCGCGCGCGCCCACGAAGCAGAGCACAGGGCACTTGACGTCGGCGAGGGTGAGGCTTCGACCGTCGATGACGAAGCCGCCCGAGACGAGCCGGTTGTGCACGATGAAGTCCTCGAAGAAGCGCACGAGGGCGGGGCCTGGCCATGCCACGAAGCCCTCGCCGGCGAGGAAGCGGCGCCGTCGACGCTGGCGCTCGAGGGCAGAGCGGTCGCGCAGATTGCGCACGAAGGTGACCATCTGATCCAGCTCTTTGCGCGGGGTGAGCATGCGGAAGCCCATGCTCGTGAGGTACCCGGGGAGCCCCTCGATGCGCTCGAGCGGCGCCTTCACCAGCGGTTGTACGCCCCGAACCATGTTGGCGACGACCCCGCTCGCCATGGCCGGAACGTTGCGGTGAATGTCGACCGGGGAGCCGAAGGTGAGCACGCTCGCGATGTGCTCGGAACCCAGGTAGGCTGCGGCTTGGTAGGCGAACATGCCGCCCTGTGAGTAGCCGCCGAGGTGGCAGTCGCGACCCGTGAGCTCGGCTACGCGACGGACCGCCCACACGACGCCCCGGACGTGGTCGTCGAGCGTGCGCTCCATGCCGCCTTCGGTGTGCTCGGGGGCTCCGAAGTCGACCACCCAGGTGTCGATGCCGGCGGCCACGAGCGCAGAGGCCGCGCTCATGTCCGGGGCCACATCGTAGATCTCGGCCGTGAGCATGAGTGGCGGCACGAGCACGAGCGGGCTCGAGTCAGCCCCGGTCCCATAGCGCCTCAGCTTGCACTGTGGGATCTGGTCCACGACGGTGTACCCCGCACGGTCCTCGTCGGAGACCGAGAGGCGGCCGAGCCTCACCATCTCGGCCGCACTCTGAACGCCACCTGACAGCCAGCGTTGGAGCTGGCCGATCGTCAGCGCCATGGTCGCGCTAGTTCCCTTGCTCGATGATGCGGAACTCGACGCGGCGGTTCTGGAGCTTGCCTTCCTCCGTGTCGTTGCTCCCCATCGGAACCCGGTCGCCGTAGCCGCGCGCACGCAGACGGTTGCCGTCGATACCTTGGCTAATGAGGTATTCCCTCACCGAGCGTGCCCTCTGGTCCGACAAGAGCAGGTTCTTACCGGGATCGCCGGTGGAGTCGGTGTGGCCACCGATCTCGACGAGGCGGATCTGAGGGTTGTCTTGGAGCACACGAACGACCTCGCCGAGCACCACCTTCGACTGTTCGAGGAGGATGGCCTTGTCGGTCTCGAACTGGATCCGCTCGCTGACCGTGATCTCCTTGATCACGGGAGCCGGTGGCGGCGGCGGAGGCGGTGCCGGAGCCGGCGCAGGGGGCGGTGGCGGCTTGGGCTTGGGCTTGCAACCTACGGCTGCGGTCGCCACCGCGGCGGCCAGAATAAGGGTCGACCAGCGCCTAAGCATGAAGCTCCTCCCCATAGGGCGTCGAGCCTAGTGCCTCCCCCGGAGCGTGTCGACGGTCTCTCAGAAGCGACCGACGAGCGACATGCCCCCGGGCCGAACCTGGAGCCCGAGCTCGGGCGCGTCGTCGTCGCCCTCGCTCAATTCCACCACGAGCACCACGATCCCGGCCGCAGCCACCACGCCCCCAGCGATGAAGAGGCCGGTGGAGAGATGGCCCAAAGTCTTGGCGCCGTCGGCATCGTCCTCGAGGTCGGGTGGGCACACGTTCTGGTTGCACGACTCCTTGATGTCGCCCGCTTCGGTGAGCGTGAGCGCGCCGGTGATGGCGCCGCCCACGATGGCCGCCGCCCCGAGGGAGATGAGGATGGTGCCCACGATGGGGAAGCTCCCATCGGACGAGACGTGCACGTCCCCCGTGGGCTCGGGGTCTGGACCCACGGGCAGCTCCGACGGCGTCGCCGCGTCGAAGTCGAGCACCACCGCCACCTTCACCCCCGCCGTGGAGGCCTCGACGGTCTTGCTACGACGACGCCCCTCCCCGTCGCTCGCCACGACCTCGTGCGCGCCAGCGACGACGGCCACGGGGTACGAGAGGTGGCTCGAGGGGATCGGGGTGCCATCGACGGCCACCGAGATGGGACGTGCCCCCCCCGTCACCTCGATGGTGAGGCTCGGCACCTTGGTGGCGAGATCCGTCGCTTCGACCACCGCATCCTGCTTGGCCTTCGCGAAGGCGGGCGGCGCCCCATCCAGCACGTCTTCGGCCATCACCTTCACGAGCGTACGGTGGGCATCGACGAGACGACCCAGGCGCCGCTGCGCGCGCGCGATGTAGAGGAGATGGGGCGGCGCGTGGAAGGTCGACTCCGCCTGCTCGAGCTTGACGAGAGCCTCCTCGGGTTGGTCGGCGTCGAGAAGTCGAATGCCTTCGAGCGCGAGCTCACGGGCGTCGTCGCGAACGTCGGCGGCGGCGGGAACGACCAGCAGCATCGAGACCAACAGGGCGAGGAGCAACCGGAGGATGCGCATGCGTCAGTAGCCTAGGTCGGGTCCCTTGGGAGAGGGAGGAGGAGGCGGTGGAGGAGGTCGCACCGGTACGCGAACCGGCCCCCGCGGAGGAACGGCCCGAACGGGCTTGGCCGTCGCAGTCGCGGTGGCGCTCGCGGCCGGCCCAGCCTCGGGCCCACCCTCCGGTTCAGCCTCCGGTTCAGGCTCTGGCTCCTCGGCGGTGGGTTCGTCGACTTCGGGGGGCTCGTCGAGGGCAGGCGCTGGTTCGGCGCCGTCGACGGCTGCGGCGCTCGCGGGCGCGGCGGCGTCCGACGTGCCTCGCGACGTCGCGAGCACCGCCCCGACGCCTCCGAGCACGGCCAGCAGGGCCATCATGCCCCCGACCCAGGCTGCACGTGAGCGGGAGGGGCCAGTGGTAGCGGCGAGCGTGTCCACCGTGTCGGCGCCGGGCCGAAGGATCGCGTCCATCTTCTCCGAGCTCGAGCTGATGCCGGAGCCGGTCGGGTGGGTGTCGACGTTGATCTCGTTCCACGCCATCGGCTGCGAATGGCGGTCCCACGCGCCACTGGCGTGGGGGCCGAGCTGAAGCCTGAGCGAGGCACGGAAAGCTTCGGCGAAGGTGCGAGCATCGGGAAAGCGGAGGTCGAGCTCACGCTGAAAAGCCCGGGCGAAGAAGGCATCGACCTCAGCCCCGAGCTCGGGCCGGAAGCGGGTCGCCGGGGGCACGGGATCGGTACAAATCCGCACGATGAGATCACCGATGTCGTCGCCGTCGAAGGGCCGATGGCCAGTGAGGCAGCGGTAGAGGATCACCGCCAGCGACCACAAGTCACTGCGACCGTCTACGTGCTTTCCCCGTGCCTGCTCGGGGCTCATGTAGTGAGGCGAACCGAGGAGCTGTCCGGTGGTGGTCGTCTCCCCTTGAACGACCCTCGAGGCTCCGGTTTCTTTGGCGATGCCGAAGTCGAGGATCTTCACCATCCCGTCGTCCGGCGCCGACAGAAACACGTTGGCCGGCTTGAGATCGCGATGGACGATGCCGGCCGTGTGCGCACGCTGCAGGCCCTTGCAGATCTGGTCGCAGATCTGAACGGCCTCGCTTGGAGCCAGCGCTCGACCTCCGCGAAGGTGGCCCCGCAAGTCACTCCCTTCGAGGTACTCCATCACGATGAATGGACTGCCCTCGTGCAGACCGTGGTCGTAAACGTGGACCACGTAGGGCGAGCGAAGCTGCGCCGCCGCTTTCGCCTCGCGCTCGAAGCGAGAACGCGCGACGTTGTCCGTCACGAGCGATGCCCGCATGAACTTCACCGCCACCGGGGCTTCGAGGTGAAGGTGGTCGGCAAGCCAAACGGAGCCCATGCCGCCCTTCGAGAGGGGGCGCTCGAGCCGATACTTGTCGGCGATCACGGTCCCGGGTCGCAACTCACCCATGAGGCGAAGCTCCCTGCGCTGGGCACAGGGACACTCAGCGTACCACGGGCTCCAGAGCGGTGGGTCTTCCGCAAACGGCCGAGCCGCAGTGTAGGCTTCTGTAAGTCTAGATCGCGGACTCGGCGCCGAGCTGGGCGATGGGCTCGCTGTCGAAGCCGAGCCGGATGCGAACCCAGTCGATGTCGACCGATTGCGCCGAGCCGGAGGCAGGGTTGGCGAAGGGGATGCCGACAAGCACCTGGTCGTCGGCGATGGCAACCCCAGCGCCAACGTTGGTCCACAGACGGCCGTTGGCCGAGACCGCGAAGGAGACCGACGCGCCCGAACGCTGAGCCCGAAAGAATGCTGGAAGGGTATTCTGATCACCCGCCGCTGAGGCGTCTACGGGTCCCGCTAGGCTGGCTCGAGCCATGACCGTCTGCTGCCCATTGAGCGCGTTTCGCACTACGGCTCCCATCACAGCGTCGGGCTGTGCGGCCACCCGCACCATCGCACCACCCACCCGAGACATTCCTGAAAGGTTCCCGCTGAGGCTCGTGACCTTGGTCTCGAAGATGAAGTCGCCTGCCACGCCACGATTCAGGAAGGAGACATTGTCCACGTCATTCGTCGCAGTGTCGGCAAAGTCGCCCATGCCTCCGGTGTCAGCCGTGTACCTGAGTGTTCCTTCAGTTTGGCTAAGACCGCAGTTCCCGGGACAAACGCGAATTGGCGGTCCGTCACCACCTTGCTCGATGGGCGTCGGGTCGATGGTGAGGGCTGAGCCCATGGGGCTGTCCGTCCACCCCTCGTCCACGACGCCGCTGTCGAAGGTGTCGTAGTAGATGAAGACGTTGGCGCCGTTGGCGGGCGGATCCGTCGCCAGCGGGTTACCGTACTTGAGGCGGTAGGTGCCGGGCGTGTCCTGGACCTTGAAGAAGATGGTCGTCTCGATGGTGTCCCAAGCGGACTCGTCGTCGAGGATGCGGTCGATCTCCACCGGGCCGGAGCCGTCGTCGAACTCGACGCGAACGTCGTCGCCGTTGGCCAGCGACTTTCCGTCGGCCACCAGCGTGCCGTGGTCGAACGACACCGGGATGGTGTAACCCGCGGGGGCGGTCATGATGTCGATCGGCGCCACCAGGGTGAAGGTGCCGGTATTGGCCCCCGCCCCCGAGCTGGGCCCGGCGTCGTCTTCGTCCTCGCCACCTACGCCGGTAGCACACGCCGAGGCCATGGTACCGGCGAGACCGAAGAGAAGAAGGCCGAGGGCAGTCGCGCGAAAGGAAGGGGCTCTACGAAGCATGGATGGTCCTATGTCGTGGTGGGGGGCGCCGAACCGACGCCATATCGCAAGCATGTAGCGGCTTGTAGGGCCGGACGCACGGATTCGTGGTCTCAGGACCCCTCAGCGTTCACGGGCGGGGGAGCCGCCTTGGGCGCGGTGTGGGAAGCGCGACAGCAAGGGGTGGACGACAATCGCTGGATGAGCTCGGGCAGCCAGTCGCCGCAGTTGAACGCGACGTAGCCGTCCCCTTGGTCGAGCGTGGCCCCGCGCTTCTTGGTGGCCTGACTCGTCGTCGTGCCCACCACCGTATTGCCGTACCGCTTGGGGGGCACGTCGAGCCCGTCACAGTACATGTCGTTCACGACCTGCAGCCGGGCGACGATGTCGGCCCTGTCCTCACAGCAGATGGCAAACCGCCGCTGGGTCTGCCCCCCGAAGAGCACGTCGACCGCGACCCCATCGAACGTGCCGTCTTCTCCGCAGCCCTTGGCGCAGACGATCTCGAAGCTGGCGTCCTCCGGGCTGACCGTGGGGACGTAGGCTGGCTCGCAGGCTGTGGCGAACACGAGGGGGGCGGCCAGGGACGCTGGGAGCAGCATCGCACCGAGGAGACGCACGGGTTTCGTCATGGTCGCCCGGGACCTTAGCGACCCCTCTCCGAGCGGTCGAGCACAGGAGAACGACAGCCCTTTGCGCCACGGGGAAACTCGCGGTGTAATGTGGCCCGGTCGCCCATGACCTCCGTCCCTCAATCCGTCCAACCCACGCTGTTGCCCGTTGGCGCAGGCACGACCGACGTCGGTCGTCGTCGCGACCACAACGAGGACCAGATCCTGATCTCGCCCGAGATCGGGGTTTTTGCCGTGGCCGACGGCATGGGCGGTCACCAGGCCGGCGACGTGGCCAGCGCCATTGCCGCCGCCTCGCTCGAGGAGTTCTTCTGGAGCGATGGCGAGATCAACCCCAACATCGAGGGGATCGACGGCCTGCCGCAGGGTGCGCGCCAGCTCATGGCCGCCATCCACCACTGCAACGAAGAGGTCTTCTCCCACAGCGGCCGCTCCGCCAACCAGGGCGGCATGGGCTCGACCGTGGTGGCCATCTACTGCTCACCCGAGGAGCAGTCGGTTCACATCTGTCACGTGGGTGACAGCCGATGTTACCGGCTGCGCGCGGGCGAGCTGGAGCTGCTCACCGAGGACCACTCCATGATCAACGAGGCGCTCCGCCTCAACCCCGACCTCAGCGAAGACATCCTCAAGCAGCTCCCGAGCAACGTCGTCACGCGGGCCCTCGGCACCAAGGAGTCGGTGCGCCCCGACGTCAGCACCGAGCCCATGGTGGAGGGCGACATCTACATGCTCTGCTCCGACGGCCTCACGGGCGAGGTCGAAGACGACGACATTCTCGCGGCCATGCTCGAGGCCGGCGACGACCCGCAGCGCTGCAGCGAGATGCTGGTCTCCATGGCCAACGAAGCGGGTGGGCGCGACAACGTCTCGGCCGTCATCGTACGCATCGAAGACGCGGAAAACGTCGTCCCCGTGTCCGGCCCCGATGGCCAGAACCTCGTCGTCATCGAGAGCGAGCCCGCCGCTTCGCCAGAGGTTCGGGCCTCCCGAGACGACGAAGCCGAGCTCGCGATCGAAGGCTACGAGGACGCCGGCTTCGACGATGGCCCCGCCATCCACACGGGGGGCGACCACGCTCCCCTCGCTTGGGACGACGACGACGAGACCCGCAAGCTCGACCGGCCGATCAGCGAGCTCGTCGCGCCACCGATCGACATCGGCATCTACGAGGACGCGGTGGAGCTCGCCAAGCAGCTACACCCGACGAAGAGCAGAGACGTGCTCGTGATGCCCGTCATCGGCCTCGGCCCCAAGATGGAGGCACAACCCGAGTCGCTGCCCCGTCGCTGCCGCGCGTGCCACCACCGACTCCTGCCCGAAGAGTTCTTCTGCGGGATGTGCGGAGCCAAGACCGAGGTCAGCGACGACCCGGAGATGGCCCGCTGCGATGCCTGCGACCACGAAGTGTTGCTCGGCACGACCTACTGCATCGAGTGCGGCGTGCTGCACGGCTTCTGAGCGCTCAGAGCTTGCCGTAGATGGGGAGCACGGCGCCCCGCAGGTCGCTCGCAGCTTCGGAGGCGAGGAAGCAGATGGTCTCGGCGAGGTGCGTCGGGTTCACCCACTTGTGCGCCGCGTCGTCGCCCATGGCCGCGCGGTTGGCAGGGGTGTCGATGACGCTGGGCAGAACGGCGTTGGCGGTGACGTCGGGTAGCTCTTTTGCTTCTTCCGCGATGGTCCGTGTGAGCGCAACGACCGCCGCTTTGCCCGCGGCGTAGGCCCCCACGTGCGGCATCGGGGTGTCGATGGCTTTGGAGCCTACGGTGACGATGCGGCCGTAGCCCGTCTCGCGCATGTGGCGCAGGGCGTACTTGCAGCAGAGAAAGGTTCCGGTCAGCTGCAGGTCGATGTGAGCCCGAAAGTCCGCGAGTGACATCTCGTGCAGGGGCTGCATGGTGAAGCCACCCATGAGGTGGATGAGGCCATCGTGTGGCTTGGCGAAGATGGCGGCGACCTGGTCCTCTTGGGTGAGATCGGCATCGACGAGGGCGAGCGCCTCCGGCTCGCCGAGGCGCTCTTTCAGGCGGTCGAGGCCGTGTCCTGCGTGATGCGGCACGGTCACGCGCGCACCACGGGAGAGCGCCTCCTCGACCACGGTGACCCCGAGGCCACCTGCACCGCCGGTGATGATGAAGTGTCGATCGTGCATGGTGGGGTCCTCGGGTTCAGCCGCTGAGCACGTTCAGGGGGCGTTCACTCCAGCCGGAGGGCCAGGTTCGGGTCACCGCCGGCCTCGCCTTCCACCTGGCGAAGGCCGCCGCGAGTTTGGGGAAGCGCGGTGTGAGCTGAAGCCCGAGTTGGGCCGAGGTGGCGACGTAGGTCATCACTGACAGATCGACGAGCGATAGCGGCGCGTCTTCGGCCGCGGCCGCGTAGTGTTGCTCCCAATGCTCGAGCTCGCCCTGAAGCTGACCGATGAGCGCGTCGACGCGGATCGGGTCGCGCTCCTCGGCGGCCATGCGCATGATGTAGCCGAAGAGCTCCATGCCCACACTCTTGAGCCTGGCGCTCGCATGCAGGAGATCGACGGCACGGGCACCTTCGATACCGGTGGGCATGAGCGCGGGGTCATCGGCGAGGCCGTCGATGTACTGCAGCATCGACAGCGCCTCGGTGAGAACGAGGTCGCCGTGCTTCAAGATGGGGATGGTGCCGCGCGGGTTCAGCTCGAGGAGATCGGCACGCCGATGCTCACGTGCACCGAAGTCGAGCTCCTCGAGGTCGTAGTCGATGCCCCTCTCTTCGAGCCCCAGGCGCACCATCCACGAGGGCGGTGAGCAGCGGATGAGCTGCACGGTGTCGAAGCTGGGCATGTAGAGCCGCACGTCCGCCATGACGTCGATTCTGGACCAGCTCACGCGCGACGTCACCCGTCGGGCACGATCAGCCGTCCAGCTCGGCCGTCACGGGCGCGTGGTCGCTGGGGGTCTCGCCTTCCTTCTTCTTCCGGTAGTCGCGGTCGATGAGCACCCCCTTGGTGCGGGCGAGCACGGCGTCGTCGGCGAGCAGGAGATCGATGCGCAGGCCGTGGTTCTTGTGGAACGCACCCGCGCGGTAGTCCCACCAGCTGAACATGGGGCCCTCGGGCTCCTTCTCTCGATAGAGGTCGTGCAGCCCGTGAGCGAGCAGCCCGTCGATGGCATCTCGCTCGGCCTTGGTGTGAAAGATGTGTCCGGCGAGCCGCTCCGGAGCGTGGGAGTCTCGGTCGCGGTGGCAGATGTTGTAGTCGCCGCCCACGATGACCTGCCCGTCGCTCTTGGTGCGCTCACCGACGTAGTCGACGAGGCGCTCGAGGAAAGTGAGCTTGTGGCCGTAGTCCTCGTGCTCGACCGTCTTGCCGTTGGGCACGTAGACGCTGGTCACGTCGAGCTCACCGACGCGTACGGTGATGAGGCGGGCGCCTTGGTCCTCGGCTCCGGGGAGGCCCTTCTGCACCACTTCGCCGGGGGTCTTGCTGAGAACGGCGACCCCGTTCCAACGCGGCTGGCCGTGCACGTAGGCGTGGTAGCCGGCAGCCTCGAAGACGTCGAAGGGGAAGTTCTCCTCCTCGAGCTTGAGCTCCTGCAGGCAGGCGACGTCGGGCTGCCGAGCTTCGAGCCAGTGCTGCACGAAGGCGAGCCGGGCTTTGACCGAGTTGACGTTGAAGGTCGCGACGCTGGTCATCCTGTCGACCTAGCGGAAGGGGGCGCTGACGCCTACCGCCGTTGCCACGGGCGTCGCGGGCCGGCATATCCCCTGGCGTGAGCGACTCATCGGCCCAGCCCGAAGACCTCGGACGCGCGCGTCGGATATGCGCGGTGGCCTACGTCGTGGCCATCATCGCCGCCGCGGTGACGATCGCCTACGCGCCCATCGCCAGCCCCTACTGGAAGGCCGCAGCGGCGGACGTCGTGGCGACCCTCGTCATCTTCGGGTTCAGCGTGGCCTACGACAACTCGAGCTTCTACGACCCGTACTGGAGCGTGGCGCCCATCGTCATCGCCATGTGGTGGTGGAACGTTCCCGAGGCACGCGGCGCCGATGAGACGCGTCAGATCTTGGTGCTGTCGCTCA
>JAUHZF010000585.1 GCA_030426145.1 Polyangia bacterium | reverse complement strand
CGTTGCTGCCTTCTTCGGTGGTCCTGTTCTTCCGTGGTTTGGGCACGATGATGTTTCCAGTCTCCACCCTGTTGCTCATTAATTCTAGGAGGGAAGCTGTCTCACATCACGTTGGCACACAGGGAACTGTCCCCTGGGCCGCAGCGTGTCGGGCTTGCGGTTTTCACCTTCGTTGGGGCGGTTCTGCGAGGGGGGCACGCGTGACATGTCGAACCGAAACTTCCCCCAAAGTTCGCCCTCAGGCTAACTGCGGCCCGCTCGCTTCGCCAAGGTCTTTTCTCACCGCCAAGGGCGAAGCATGGCCGTACCGCTACCCAGTCGCCAGAGATTAGGTGACGTAGGGTCATCGGGAAGATGAGGTCCAACAGGGCGGAATGGGTGAGCCCGCGCGGCAAGTTTTTCGCTTGAGGACTGTCCGGCGCCGAGAGAAGCACAGAGGAGTCTGGCCAACCGGCCGCAACTTGCGCCGGGGTGGTGCATCTAGAAGGAGGAACACATGGGTAACATCAACGAATCTCTCGACCGCGTGATGGAGATCGAAGGCGCTTTCGCCTGTGCCGTCGTCGACTACGAGAGCGGCATGACGCTCGGCACCCGCTGCACGGTGAATGGCTTCGACATCGAGGTAGCCGCGAGCGGGAACACGGAGGTCGTGCGATCCAAGATGGGTGTCATGGAGGCGCTCAAGATCTCGGGCGCCATCGACGACATTCTCATCTCGCTCGACACGCAGTACCACCTGATCCGACCGCTCCCCAACATCGGGAATCTCTTCCTGTACGTCGCCATCGACCGCAAGCGGGGCAACCTCGGCATGGCTCGTCACAAGGTCGCCGCGCTCGAGAAGGACATGACCATCTGAGCCGTGCCTGGGGGGGCAGTCCGGCATCCGTTGCCAGCTGCGGGCAGACGGGACAAAACGCTCTCCTCATGAGGTGCCTCAGTGTTCTCACTTCTGTTCTGTTGCTCGCATGTGGGCCGGCCTCGCCCCCACCCGCCCAGCCGGGAGCTCCGCCGACGGCGACGCCTCGTGGCATGCCTGTCGATGGTGACGCGGCAACCCCCGACGAGCCCGGCGACGGAATGGCCGCCGGTAGAAACCCCGCCCCTGGCGGCGCCAACCCGCTCCCTCCGGAGACGCCGAAGGCTCCACCGGCGCCCCAGCCCGCGACCCAGCCAGAACCGCCCCGGGTCGAGGTGAGCGAGCCTTCCTTCGTGGGCGGTGGCGAGGTTCCCAAGGTGGCTTCTTTCCTCGAACGCATGAAGACCAAGGCGGCCGACTGCATCGTGGCGAACGATCCCGCAGCGCGCGGCAAGATGAAGATCCAGTTCCTCGTCAGCCTCCGGGCACGTGCCGAGGGGGTCGACGTCATGAGCGCCGACGACTTCAACGAAGAAGCGCAGAAGTGCGTACGTGATGCCATCAAGGGAGGTCGGGTGGAGACGCCCACGGCGGATCCGACGGGCGTGCAGTTCACCTTCACCTTCAAGTAGTCGCGGGTCCCATCGCGACGGCCTCGCCCCCATTTCTTAACCTCGGTCAAGGCGTCGCCGGGCGACATGGCCTCAGGCTGGGGGCATGTCGACCAACCACCTTCGTCAGGCCTCCCTCGCATCGGCGATTCTGCTCCTGGTTCTGTGCGTGATGAGTGCAGCCAGCGGCGTGAGCCAACAGCACTTCGAGTGGGTGCATGCGCCGTCGTCCTACGCCCACGACTTGGTGCGTGATGCCACCTGGCTGAGGGCGATCGTGGTCGTCGACGACCTCTTCGTCGTCGCCTACGTGAGCGCGACGGTATTCCTGGCGCGGCGCCTCGCCGACGCGCAGCAGGTGCTCGTGGCGCTTCATCCTGCGGACGCGGAGGAGCGCTCCCGCCGCGGCCAGGGCGTCTTGGTCCACGTGCACGATCGCCGTCACCGCTGCGTAGAAGGCATCCAGCTCCGTCTCGTCGGGTCGGTGCAACATCGTTCGTAGCTCCCCACTCTACTCTGGCTTCGGCTCCTACGAGCTCGCTGGGACGCGACGAGAACGGTCGTCCTGTGCCCTCCCGAGGGACGGTGTGGTCTATGAGGTATGCCACGATGTGCTCGGTTTCGAGTAGTCTTGCCCCATGAGGCGAAACTTCAGACTGTCTCGATGGCCGCTGGCGATGACCGCGACCTTCGGCCTCATCACCGGCTGCAATGCCCTGTTTGGTCTCGACGAAGTCGAGCCTCTGCCCACGGAGACCGTTTCGAGCTCCAGTTCGAGCGCCGCTTCTGGCGGCACGGGCGGCGGCACCTCGACGAGCAGCGCAGGGGGCGCGACCTCCTCCTCCTCCTCCACGGGAGGCGGTGGCAACCAAGGCGGGGGAGGTGGCGTGCCCGCCGTGTGCGATGTCAGTACCCTCGGCACGGCGAGCGGATGTGGCAGCAACATGAAGTGCAGTGTCACCAACGTGCAGACGGGGACCCCCGGCTGCGTGCCGGCGGGACCACGTGTGCCGTGGTCCGCATGCACGGTCGATAGCCAGTGCGAAGCCGGGACCTTCTGCGACCTCATCCTCAAGGTGTGCAAGCCCGTGTGCACCAACGCCACCTGCCAAAGCGGCAACTGCATCCAGGCGGAGTTCGGCAACGGCAACATCCCCAACCTGATGGTGTGTGTCGCCGACTGTGAGCCGGTGGGTGCAACCCCTTGCAGCCAGAGCCCCGAGAGCGTCTCTTGCGTCCGCAAGAGCTACGGCATGGACTGTGAGGCGAGCGACGGTCTTCCTTACAACGCGGACTGTTCGGTCGACCACCAGTGTGCCCCGGGACTGGTCTGCTGGAACAACTCGAAGTGCTACGATTGGTGCACCATCGGCGGCACCCCTTGCCAAGGCTTGTCCTGCCTCTCCCTCAGTCCTGCGGCGATGAGCGGCGATGGGATGACGGAGTACGGATTCTGCGGACTCTTCTCGGCTCCGTGACCGAACGCTCCCAGGCGTCGTCATGGCTCCGGGGCGGTGAGGCGTGCGGCGCGGTCGCAGGGATCCTTCGCGAACCAACACACACGACCTGAGCACATCGCGGTCGCGAGGGCGCAGCCCTTGGCGAAGAACTGTTGGGCGCGTTGGGGGTCCGATTCGATGCCCCAGCCGTTCTCGAGCGCGTAGCCCATGGCGGTGCAGCCTTGGTGGGCGCCCTGCTCACAATGGTGTTCGGCCGACAACCTCGCGTGCTCGGTGGCGGCAGCGGTGGGGTGGTCCGATGGATGTGCCGTCGTCGAGGGCGGGCCATCCGCGGCAAGAGGCGCCGGCGCCGGCGCACACGCCCCGACGACCGCCAACACCGCGAACCGTTTCACCACGTCAGTCTATCCCAAGACCAGAGCGCCTGGGCGCGCGCTCGGAATGCCGTGGCGTCGGATCCATGCGACAACGAGGTTCTGTTCGAGCGCCGAGATCGGTTGATGTACTCGTTCGTACATGGGCTCGATGTCCACGCGCCTCCCGACCCTCCTGACGTGCATGTGTCTGTTGGTGCTCGGCGGGTGTCGCGGACAGTATGCGATGGCAACGCAGCCCGCTGCGCCCTCCAACGATCCGCTTCGAGAGGTCGCGTTCTGCGGGCGTGACTGGTCGGTGCACGCTCGAGAGGTCTGGTGCACGGCCGAGAGCGACCTCGACGTCGCGGTGCTCGCGACCCTGCCTCGATTGCGTACCCTTCACCTCTCCGTCGGCGGTGACGTGAAGGGGCTCGGTCGCCTGACGCGGCTTCGCCACTTGCATCTCGACATCGATGGCGTGGCCTTGCCCCGCATGGAAGGAATGAAGGCTCTGG
>JAUHZF010000192.1 GCA_030426145.1 Polyangia bacterium | reverse complement strand
GCGTCAGCCCCCGCTACGTGCAGGACAAGATCTCCAACACGCTGGTGAGCGAGTCCGGCAACGGCACCATCAACCCCTTCATGGTGCTCAACGAGCTCGAGAAGGGCCTCAACAACCACTCGCTCATCACCAACGAGGACCAGAAGAAGAAGTTCCGCGAGTGCATCTCGATGGTGAAGGTCGAGTACGAAGACATCGTCAAGAACGAGGTCCAGCGTGCCATCAGCGCCGACGAGGACGCGATCCAGAAGCTGGCCGCGAACTACATCGACTCGGTCAAGGCCTACACCCTCAAGGAGAAGGTCCGCGATCGCTTCACCGGGCAAGACGTCGAGCCCGACGAGCGCCTCATGCGCAGCGTCGAGGAGAAGATCGACATCCCCGAGAACCGCAAGGACGACTTCCGCCGCGAGATCATGAACTACATCGGCGCGCTCGCCGTCGAGGGGAAGAAGTTCGAGTGGCACACCAACGACCGGCTGCGCCGCGCACTCGAGCTGAAGCTCTTCGAAGACCAGAAGGACTCGATCAAGCTCCAGACCCTGGTCTCCAACGTCATCGACAAGGAGACCCAGGAGAAGATCGACATCATCAAGAGCCGGATGATCAAGTACTTCGGCTACAACGAGGTCTCGGCGCGCGACGTGCTCGACTACGTGGCGAGCATCTACGCTCGCGGCGACGTGAAGTAGCTCGCCGACGAGCTCACCAAGCTACGGGAGCGGGGCCCGGCCCAGGGGCCTCGCGACCTAGCTGACCCACCGCGCCGTCGCCCCAGCAGTGCACGGCGCCGGTGGCGAGCTGCGCACAAGCGAAGTCCCCCCCGACGGCGAGGTGTCGCACGTCGCCGAGGGATGCGAGCTCGCGGGGCGTGCTGCCGTCACCCGCGGCGCCGAGCTGGCCGCGCGCGTTGTCGCCCCAGCAGGAGACGTGTCCTTCGCCGTGCAAGGCGCAGGCGTGGGCGCGCCCCACCCCCAGCACCTTCACGTCCGATAGGCCCGATACGGTCACCGCCTCGGCCCGGTCCTTCTTCGTGCCGTCGCCGAGCTCGCCGGCCGTGCCCGCGCCCCAGCAGCTCACCGTGCCGTCGGTTCGCAGGGCGCAGCAGTGGTCCTCGCCACACCCGAGCCGAGCGGCTCCGGTGAGGCCGACCACGGGCGTCGGTACCAGGAGGCTCAGCTTCTTGCGCTCCGCATAGCGCGCCTTTTGTTCTTCGGAGGGCTGCGCCTCGGGGGGCGCACCGGCGGGCACCACGGGCAGCTCGAGCGTGGGCAGGGAGCCGAAGCTGCGTAGTCCCCAACAAGCGGACTGACCGGTATCGCGCATCAGGCAGCTGTGATGGGGGCCGAGCCGCAATGCGGCCGCGTCGACGATGCCCTCGACGGCGATGGGGCGGCGTGCCCCGGCCAGCGGAGGTGGCAGTAGGGTAGGGCCAGCCGGGGTGGCGGCGAGCTGTCCGCTGCCAGCCTGACCACGGTCGTTGCGACCCCAGCACCGCACGACGCCGCTCGTATCGAGGGCGCAGCTGTGGTCGCGGCCTACCGCGAGCGCCATGGTCGACGTCACGCTCACTTGGAGCTCGCCGTCCGACGAGTCGAGCTTGCCCTGACCGAGTTGTCCGAAGTCGCCCGCGCCCCAGCACCACGAGGTGCCGTCGGCACGTCGACCACAGGCGTGGCGGAAGCCGACGGCGAGCTCGGCGAAGCCGGTGGCCCAGGTAGGGGCGATGGGGGTGCCGCGCCCCAGCTGCCCGAAGCCGCCCGCGCCCCAGCAGGTGACGCTTCCGTCCTCGAAGCGGGCGCAGGCATGGTGCGCCCCGGCCGCGATCTCGAGCACCGCTACGCAGGCTGCCGCGTCGCCCGTCTCGTGGCAGCGCGGGCGGTCGACGTTGCAACCCACCGGCGCGGTCCATTGGCCTTCCTCGTCACAGGTCGAGATGGCCGAGTCCACGCAATGGGTGGTCTCGGGCAGGCAGACGCCACACACACCGGTTCCCGTGCACACGCCTTCATCGCCGCAAGGTGTACCCGCGACCTTGGGCTCCTGTCGGGCGATGTCGAGATCGCACACGGCTTCGGTGCAGCTGTTGCCGTCGTCCCGGGGCAGGTCGCGCGGGGCGGCATAGGTCGCGACCTCCCCGTTGCCGTCGCAATGCAGCTGTTGGCAGTCACCGATGACTTGGTCCTGGGCCGGGAGGGAGCCCTCGGGGGCGGGGACGTAGACGCACTGTCCCTCCCAACAGGCGCTCAGCAAGCAGGGCTGGGGGGGCGTCGGGCACTCCACCGCGTCTTCGCAGGGGTAGTCGCCCTGCACGCTGCCTTCGCCGCGCGGAATGCGCACCTTACACGCGCTCCACGCCACGACGCAGATCGCACTCAAGGCGACGGCGCGCTTCATCGCGCCTCCCGTCGTGCGCGCTCGAGGAGGCGAGCGCGGGTATTGGTGCTCGGGTCTTCGATGCAGGCCTCGAGCAGCCCTTTGAGGAGCACGCCGAGCTGCGGCCCGGGCTTCAGCGACAGCTCGGTCATGAGGTCCTTGCCGGTGATGGCGAGGTCTTTGGTGGTGAGGGGGACGGCAGCCTCGAGCTCGGCCCGAGCGCGGGCGCCGAGCGCGTCGATAGGGTCGCGATCGTCGCTGAGCGCGCAGGCGACGGCGACAGCGTCGTCGAGGTGGGCGGCCGTGACCGACTGCAGCCATCTGCGCAGATCGGGCCCCTCGAGGGATGGATCGACGTCGTGGTGCGCGATGGCCATGGTGATCGCCTTGCGGTGGTCGTTGGAGAACTTCAGGCGCTCGAGCAGCCCCTCGGCACTCTCGGCGCCGAGCCCCGCGAGGAGGGCGGCGAGCCGGCGCACGGCGCCCCCGAGGTCGTCCATGGCCCGCAGCCCGCGTGTCCACGCCGGGGCGTCGGCGAGCGCTGCGAGCTCGGGCGCGATGATGGTCATCACGCCGCGGGTCTGCATGAGATCAAACGCGATGCTGGGACGGGTTGCGCGCATGGTCTTGAGCCACTCGTCGTGGATGCGCTCTGCGCTCACTTTGGCAAGCGTAGCCAGGGGCTCTGGGGCTCCCATGGCCAGGAGGGTGGCGGGGTCGACCTCGCACTCGAGGGTGGCGGCGAAGCGCGCCGCCCTCAGAATTCGGAGGCCGTCCTCGCAGAAGCGGGCGTGGGGATCTCCAACGGCGCGGAGTCGCCGGTCGCGCAGGTCGCGTTCCCCGCCGAAGGGGTCGATGATCTGGCGATCGAGCGGGTCGAGCGCGATGGCGTTGAAGGTGAAGTCACGACGCGCCAGGTCTTCGGTGATGTCTTGCAGAAACACCACCGAGGTCGGACGGCGGCCGTCTTCGTATGCACCTTCGCCGCGGAGCGTCGTCACCTCGTAGGGGGTGCCGCTCATGAGCACGGTGACGGTTCCGTGTTTGATCCCGGTGGGGATGACCTTGCGGAAGAGCTTCTGCACACGCTTCGGCTCGGCGTCGGTCGCGATGTCCCAGTCCTTGGCCGGCGCGCCGCGCAACAGGTCGCGCACGCAGCCGCCCACCACCCAGCCGCGTTGGCCCTCGTCCCGGAGGCGCTGGCAGATCTTCAGCACGTCGTTCGGGATGGAGTCGAAGATCCCCTCCGTCATCGTGACCCGAGCCTAGATAGGTAAGCGTGCATTCGCTACAAATCGTCGCGAGGCGACGCTGTTTGGAAGGGTCCCTCGCGCAGCGAGGGGAGGAGCCTTCCCCTGGGGCGAGGGCCCCATGGGAACCTCTTTAGACGGGTGCTCTTCGGTTCGCTACCGCCGGCCTCACTCCCAGGGCTCGACGATGACGTCTGCAGACGGTCGCTTCGTCTTGGGCCGTGGGGCGGCTGGAGCGGGGGGGATGTTCTCGTAGGGGTCGGTCCTGGCCGCGGATACGGGGGCGAGAACCACGGTCACGCGATCTTCTTTTCCGTCGAGCACGGCCTTGCGTCGGTGGTAGCCCTTGGCCGCGACCACGACCTCACGCGTCTCTCCCTCGGGGACCTCGATGTTGGTCGGGAGCAGCACGGGCTCTTCGTCGATGTAGACGACGGCGCCTGGGATGGGACTGTGCACCAGGACCTGCCGCTTGCCGGGGACGGGTGCGGCGGCGCTCGTCACGGGCGCGACGGCGGTGGTCGACGCCACGGGGGCCGACTGCGGCGGGGGCGCGGGCGCCGTGCTCGAGGCGGCCTGGGCGACCGGCGTAGGCTCGGAGCGTTGTGTCAGCGTGTAGCCCAGCCCCCCCACCACGAGCCCCACGGTGAGGCCGATGCCCGCGACCTTGGTCCAAGGCGTGGTCGGGGGAGGAGCCGGTGGAGCCAGCTCTTCGGCGGTGAGACGGGCTCGCTCTAGGAACTCGGCGGGGATGGCGATGCGGGCCGTCGCTTGGGTGTCGTCGTCGAGCGCCTCGGGACGTAGCCCTTGGGCTTCGCGCTTGAGGTCGCCGGCGAGCTCTTCCATGGACCCGTAGCGAGCCTCTGGCCGCTTTGCGAGACACTTGAGGATGACCGCCTCGAGCCCGGGAGGACAGCCTTCGCCGAGGCTACGCCCACGAATCGGGGGCGGCACCTTGTACATGTGCTGGGTGAGCAGCCCCATGAAGTTGTCGGCGTCGAAGGGCAGGTCGCCGGCGGCCATCTCGTAGAGCATGACGCCGAGCGAGTAGATGTCGGCGCGGTGGTCGACGCTGCTGCCGGCGGCCTGCTCCGGGGACATGTAGTGAGGGGTTCCGAAGACCGTGCCCGCGAGCGTGAGCTTGGTCTGGCCGTCGATGGTCCCGGCCGAGACCTTCGCGATGCCGAAGTCGAGGATCTTGCAGAACCGCGGGTTGTCGTTGCGTTCGACCAAGACCACGTTTTCGGGCTTGAGATCGCGGTGGATGATGTCTTGCGCGTGGGCGGCGGCGAGGCCGTCGCAGAGCTGGCATCCGATGTCGATGACCAAGCCCGGGTCGAGCACGTCCTTCTCATCGAGCAGGTCGGCGAGGGTGCCGCCGTCGAGGAACTCCATCACGAAGTAGGTGGAGCCGTCGGGAAGCTCGCCGAAGTCGGAGACGTCGACGATGTGCGGGTTGCCGACGCTGGACGCGGCGCGGGCCTCGCGCACGAAGCGCCCTACGGCGGCCTTGTCGCGGGCGAGGTCGGCGTGGAGGATCTTGAGCGCTACTTGTTTGCCGAGGCGGCTGTGGTTGCCGAGGTAAACCCGGCCCATGCCTCCTTCGCCGATGATCCCGACGATTTCGTAACGCTCGGCCACCGTGCGACCGAGGTAGGGGTCGGGCTCCTCCGTCTCGCGGTCGAGCTCATCGTCGTAGTCGTCGCCGAAGCCGTCGATAGCCCCTCCCGGCTCCGATGGCGACCGTTCGGTGCTGGGGATCCCGCCGATCACGTCGGCCGGGTCGGCGAACTCGGGGCGCGACGCCATCTCGGGCCGACGCGGTCGGTCCACGCTCTGCTCGTCGATGCTGGGGAGATCGGCGAGCGGCGCGTCGACCGTGCCCGGGGCTTCGAGGCTCGTGCGTTGGTCGGTGCCGAGGTCGCTCGGCGGGGCGAAGGCCGGGTCGTCGTCGAGGGCCGAAGGCATTCGCAACCGCGGAGGCCGAACCGCTATCCCCGACGACAGCGGTCCCGACGGCGAAGGCTCGGTGGTGGGCGCCTTGCGCGGCGCGTCCAGTTTGCGCATGCGGGGCTGGATTCCGCTCTCGAGGTCATCGGACGGAGTAGGCCCTGGCGGCAGGTCGGCATCGTGGGATGTGCCGGCTCGCAGCTTCGAGGCGTCTTGGTAGGCGACGGTGGCCTTGTGCTTTCGTCGCTTGCCCAGCAGCGCGCCCCCACGCGCCTTGCGTTTGGTCGAAGGCAGCACGCGCTCACCGCTAGGTGGATCCTGCGGGAGCGTGGGCGCAGTGGCGCCGTCGTCGTCGGTGCTGGTGGCCATGAGGAGGGGGGGTGCGGACCCCCCATGATCACCGTGAAGTGTAGCAGCCGGAAACACCCCCGGAAAGCTCAGGGTGGAGTAGCTAAGAGCTGAAGGACATTAGGTATTCCGTTCACCTACGTCGTCCCCTGCATCGTCCGCTGGCCGCAGGTCGTGCGGCTGACGGGCGTAAGTGATAAGCCTCCGACGCGTTTCTCAGGGTACGACGGCCCCGGGACCACGTAACCCATGGGATATCCGCTCCAATTCGCCCTCCGCTATCTCGGCGCCCGCAAGCGGGCCAGCATTTCGGTCGGGACGGCCTTCGCCATTCTCGGGGTGGCCCTCGGTGTCGCGGCGCTCGCGACCATCATGAGCGTAACCGGTGGGTTCCATCAGCAGTTTCGGCAGAAGGTGCTGGGCGTGAACGCACACGTCCTCGTGCTCAAGTACTCGACCAACTTCCGCGAGTACCGCCAGGTGATGGAGAAGGTCGCCGAGGTCGATGGTGTGGTCGGGGTCGCCCCGTTCAGCATCAACCCGATGATGCTCGCGCACGGCGACGCCACCGCGACTGGGGTGCTGGTCAAGGGGGTCGACCCGTGGCTGAGCCTGCACGTCGCACCAGAGGAGGGCGACGAGTGGGAGGGGCGATACGACCAGCTCGAAGCCGTGCTCGACCTGCCGCAGTACGTCGTCGACGGGAGTCTCAAGGGTTTGCGCCGGCCCGGGGCCAAGCCGGCCCGGAGCAAGTACGAGCCGATTCGGCCCCGCATGGCGCCCGACGAAAGCGACGTGCTGCCGCCGCCGTTCCCCGATGAGATCCCTTCGGCTGTGCCTTCGTCCACGGCTGCCCCGTCTGCGACCGCCGTGCCCTCGAGCACGGTCCCGCCCGTGGAAGACCTCGACACCGACGGATTCCTCGGCGGCGAGGAGGAGGAGGCCGACGCGCCTGCGGAGCGAAAGCTCGGGCCAGCCGATACGGGCGCGGACGAGAAGATCGACGACGCCGACTTCAAGCTCAAGGACGGCATGTCCGAGTTGCCGGAGGAAGACGTGCTTCCCCCGGACGCCGACCCCGATCCGTGCATCGATCCAGAAGCCGTCGCCAACATGCCGGGCATCGTGGTCGGGGTCTCCCTCGCCGAGACCCTGCACCTGGCCAAGGTCGAGGATGAGAAGGGCGAGACGCACTGGAAGCTCGGCGACTGCGTCACCGTCACCTCGCCCACCATCGGGTTCACCTTCGCATCGGGTCAGATCAAGCCGCCGGTGGCCAAGCGCTTCCGCGTCATCGCCGTGTTCGAGGCCGGCTTCGACCAATACGACTCCAAGCTCGTCTACACCGACCTCTACGAAGCCCAGAGCTTCTACGATCACGGCGATACCGTCACCGGCGTCGAGATGAAGGTGTCGGACATCAACCGCGCCGGCGCCATCTCCGACGAGATCTCAGGGCGCCTCGAGAGCGGCCTCTACCACACCATGGATTGGGAGGAGCTCAACCACGGGCTGTTCACCGCCTTGTGGATCCAACAGATCGGGATGAGCGCCGTGCTCGCCCTCATCATCATCGTCGCCGCCTTCACCGTCGTGGCCACCCTCATCATGGTGGTGCTCGACAAGCAGAAGGAGATCAGCGTGCTCAAGGCGATGGGCGCGACCGATACGGCCATCCTGCGCATGTTCCTCTACCAGGGCGGCATCATCGGTGTCACCGGCACCTTTACCGGGCTCCTCCTCGGCTTTGCGGTCTGCAAGGGGCTACTGGTCTACGGCTTCCCGCTCGACCCGAAGGTCTACTTCATCTCGCGGTTACCGGTCCTGGTGCGCCCCGAGGAGTTCATCATCACGGGTGTGCTCGCGATCATCATCTGCTTGGTCGCGACGATCGTGCCCAGCCTCTACGCCGCCAATCTCCGCCCCGCCGACGGCTTCCGCAACCGCTGACGGCTACTGGCAGAAGCTGACGCAGTTGGTGCTGCCGGTGCGGGGGCAGCCGAGACCGGAGAGGGTCTCGCGGATGGGGGTCCACGCACCGGTGCCGGTGTTGAACCACCACGCATCGTTGAGGCGGCCGCAATCGCTGTCGCCGCCCACGATGACCGCCGCGCCTCCGTCGGGCAGGGTGCCAATCGCGAACCCCTGACGGCGCTCGGGACTTCCGAGATCGGTGTTCACGAAGTCGGGGGGGAAGTCGCACATGCCATTGGGCGGATTGGCGAAAGTGTCGCCGGCCGAGACGGTGGTCCACGTCGGTGTGGGACCGAGGTCGAGCTTCTGCACGTCGTTGCGCAGCCCCACCGGCGTAACGTCGTGACCCATGAAGGTGAAGAGCGCCGGCCCTCCCGCATCGCTGGTCGGGCGCAGCATGGCCTCGCCCAGGAAGCGGGCGCGCTCGTTCACGTCGGCCCCGGCGCCGACGAGCTCGCTCCACTGTCCACCACCCAGGTCGTAGGCCCAGGTTTGCAGAAGGGTCGAGTTGAAGATGTCCGAGTCGTCACCATCGAGCACGATGATCCGGTTGCTGGCCTCGTCGTAGTGCGCGGAGTGGTATTGGCGTCCGGGGTAAGCGCCGTTTGCGGACACGAGCCGCCACGCGTTGGTGTTGAGGTCGAGCGCGTAGGCGTCGCCCTGTGGCGTCGAGTTGAGACCGTCGGCCGAGGTGTTGCCACCCAGGATCCAGAGCTCGTCGCCCACGACGACCGCGCCTCCGTCGTAGCGGGCGGCGGGGACGTCGCCCGTGGTCGTGAGCTCAGTCCAGGTCTTGCTCTCCCAGTCGAAGGCCCAGAGGTCGTTGTAGGGCGTGTAGGGACCTGAGGACGCCCCCGACATGCGGAATCGACCCCCGAAGAGCAAGATGCGGTTTCGGGCAGGATCCTGTGCCACGTAGCTGCGCGTCCGCGGGGAGGGACCGGCGATCATGAGCTGCTCCCAGGCCCCACAAGCCACGTCGAGGACCCAGGTCTCACCGACCATGTCGCGTGGAGGGAACGGGTCGGCGCAGGTGGCGGGCGAGCGGTCGCCGCCGAACACCATCATCTGCAAGCCATCCGGCGAAAGACCGCCCTTGAGCTTGGTTCGCGGATCCGGCGTGCCGCCGAGGGGCTTGTTGGGGTCGTCGCACTCGGGTTTGGCCCAAGGGTCACCATTGCCGCTGCTCGTACTGCTGGAAGTACTGCCCCCGCCACTACCATCGTCCTCGGTCGTGGCGTCACTCGAACAGCCGAAGAACCCGATGGCGACGCACGCCATCGCAACATAAGCCCTCATCCGTCAGAGCCTAGCACCAATGGCCTTCGTGACGCGCGCGTAGGCGGCAGCGCGCAATCGTTCTCGTTCTGGTGCTCGGTCTCGGTCTCGGTCTCGGTCTGGTGCTCGGTCTCGGTCTCGTGCTCGAACCTCGAATCTCGAACCTCGAACCTCGAACCTCGAGGACGTCGAGAACGTGGGCGGCTGGAGCTTCGGGGGCTTCCTCTCGCAGGCCCTCCCAGCCTTGCCTCGTGCTCGCGCGCGTCAAGACACCGCGCTTCGCGCTTCGGTCCTCGGTCGCTTCGCTCCCTCTGACCGAGTCTTGACCCGCGCTGCGCGCGAGGCGGCGGGGGGAGGGCCCGCGAGAGGAAGCGGTTCGAGGTGAGTCGCAGCTCGGGGGCGGAAGGAGCTTCTCGATGGAGAAGAGCAATGGTGGCGTGCAGCAGCAGCACGCATTTGGGTTCGAGCGGTACGACGTCTACCGGCTCGCAGTGGAGGTGCACCGTTGGTTCGCGTCGGTGAAGATGCCTCACGGACGCAGTCACCTGCGCGACCAAGGGATGCGGGCGGCCGACTCGGTCGTCTGCAACATCGCGGAAGGGATAGCCAAGGGTCCGCGGGGGCGGGCGGGGCGCAACAGCTTGTGCATTGCACTCGGCGAGGCCGGAGAGCTTTGCGCGGTGCTGGATTGCGCCGCCGTTCCGGGCGGGCTCGATGCGCAGCGCAAACTGCGGCGCATCGGGGCGATGCTCTCGAAGATGACGCGGTGAGCTTCACAAGAGGAGGCTGCGCTTCGACGCGGCCTCCTCCGCACACTGCAGCTACGGAAGGACACGATGGCCCCTCGTTGAGGGGCCGTAGGCGCCCCTAAGAGGACGCAACGATGGCCATCGTGTCGTTGGGGCGCGCCAGTGTGCTGCTCGTGCTCGTCCTCGTCCTCGTCCTCGTCCTCGTCCTCGTCCTCGTCCTCGTCCTCGTCCTCGTCCTCGTCCTCGCTCTCGCTCTCGCTCTCGCTCTCGCTCTCGCTCTCGCTCTCGCTCCTCGAACCCGGAACCTCGAACCCGGAACCCGGAACCCGGAACCTCGAACCCGGAACCCGGAACCCGGAACCTCGAACCCGGAACCTCGAACCCGGAACCTCGAACCCGGAACCTCGAACCCGGAACCTCGAACCCGGAACCTCGAAGGCCTCGAACCGAGTGGGCCTCGAGCCGCCCTACGTCTGGTTGTAGTTTGTGTTCTCGAGCAGGATGACGTTGGTCTTGCTACGCGATTCGCCGACGTTGGTGACGTAGACCGCGGGGTCGTCCTGGACCGGACAGACCTTCTCGCAGGCACCACACCCAATGCAGAGGTCGGGGTCCACGTGGGGGCGTTGCACGTGGACTGTCGTCATGGGCGGCTCTTTGCCGTCGGCCTCGGGGACCTGCTCGCGCTTGGGCACGTCGACCTCGTCGACCCAGATCGCCTTCGGGCTCGTGGGGCAGAATTCCTCGCAGACGATGCATGGCGTGGCCATTGCCCACGGCAGGCAGCGGCCGCGGTCGTAGAAGGCGGTGCCGATGCGAATGGGCTTCTGGTCGATGCCCATCTTCTGCTCTTCGGTGATCTTCTGGATGGCGCCCGTGGGGCAGACGTCGCCGCAGAGGACGCACGAGTGCTCGCAGTAGCCGATGCGCGGGATGAGGATCGGCGTCCACACGCCCTCGACGCCGGCTTCGAAGAAGGCGGGGTGAATGGCGTTGTTCGGGCAGACCTTCATGCATTCGGCGCAACGAATGCACCGCTCGAGGAACTCTTTTTCCTCCACCGAGCCCGGAGGGCGGATGACGCGCTCGTGGTAGTTGGCGTCGATGACGTCGGCCGCTCGTGCGACCGGGATCCCGACCACGCCCGCGGCCGCAGTGGCGAGGGCGGTGCGGCGACCGGTGTCGGGCTTGCCCACGCGCGAGCGCCAACCAGGGAGGAAGCGGAACTTGATGACGTCCTCAGGGCAGGCGTTTTCGCAGTTGAGGCACATGTGGCACTCGTCCTGCCGCCACTTCACGCCGCCCTGAGGCGAGTCGGCGCCCTGGCAGTGCACCAAGCACAGGTTGCAGTCGGTGCATTTGGTGTGGTCCTTCTCCATCCCGAAGAGCGCGAATCGGGAGAACACGCCGAGCAGCGCTCCAAGCGGGCAGAGCACCCGGCACCAGAACCGCGGGATGAAGCGGTTCATGAAGAGAATCGCCACGAGCAGGGTTCCGATGAACCAGGTCTCGTGGAAGTAGAACTGTTTGCTCTGCCACACCGAGGTGGCCATGAAGTCGGCCACCGCGTCGGACGTGCCCTGGACCGCGCGAATGTTGGTGCTGGCCGCCACGTCGGTGCCGGCGTTGGTGACCAGCTGCGTGGCGGGGATCACCGCGAGCCCGATGGATCGCACGGCGATGCAGATGGGGTCGAAGAGGCCGCCGATCGCGCTGCCTGCGACGGACGCGCCGAGGAAGGCGTAGAGCAGGTAGTACTTCACCCGCTGACGCGTGCTGTGCGTCTTGTTCTGGTCGATCCGGTGGCTGCCCTTGCCGTAGCGACTCGGGAAGATCCACGCGAAGAAGTGATGGAGGGTGCCGAAGGGGCAAATCCAGCCGCAGAAGACCCGACCGAAGACGAGCGTGAGGCCCACCAGGCCCACCGACCACAGGAGGCCACGGTAGACCTGACCCGTCGAGAGGACCGTCATCAGGGCCACGAATGGGTCGGCGAGGAGGAAACCTTCGACGGGCAGCGCCACCCGCACCCGCTCGTCGGTGGCCGCGAAGCTACCGCGGAAGCCCGTCTCGAAGAGTAGGTACAGGAAGAGCGACAGGAAGAAGAACTGCGAGAGCCGCCGTGCCCATTTGAGGCGACGGATGATGGGGCGCGCCTCGATGCCGGAGCCGGGGCGCTTCTTCTTCTTGAACAGCCGCTTGAGGCGGCTCTTCACCGCAAGGCGGCTCTTGATGCGCTGGCCGAAGCTGGGACCGTCGGTGGCCCGCTCGGCGTTGGGGGATGCGGTGGCCATGGCCCTCACACCTCGACGTGGTTGAGGCTCTCCCAGTTCATGGTGCCGAGGCCGCGCTCGTGGCCCATCTTGAGGTAGGCGAGCTCTTCGCGGTCGACGCCGATGAGGCCGCAGGCGTAGGCGTCGGCGGCGATCTGGTCGACGGAGGCGATGACCGTGTTCATGTCCTTCGCATCGGCGATGTTGCCCCCCTGAGGCCCGTTACGAAGCAGCACGCGGGTGGCATCGACCACCGTCAGCGTGGGCTGCATGAAGGTCGCGAGGTCGGCGATGGAGGTGTCGATGTTCTGGTGCAGGCGGTTGCGGCGTCCGCCGAGCAGGCCGTACCAGTTCTTCATCGCGGCGGTGAACTTGGCGAGGTTGTGATGCTTGGCGATGGGCGCGTTGATGACCTTGTCGGCCTCGACCAGCGGTCGGT
Source organism: Polyangia bacterium (assembly GCA_030426145.1). GTDB lineage: Bacteria > Myxococcota_A > Polyangia > Polyangiales > Polyangiaceae > JAPYTK01. The sequence goes on along the minus strand of JAUHZF010000192.1, from coordinate 5,991 downwards.
AGACGGGCCAGTCGTGCAGGACTTCGCCCCCGAGGCGCATGCCGCGGAAGCGGTGGGCTGCGGGGATGACCACGTCGGCGCCCACGTCGTAGGCTGCCTTCCAGATCCCCGAGCGCTGGAAGCAGCGGTTGGGCTCGTTGCAGGAAGCATCGGTCACGGTGACGGTCTTGGCCCCCGCGTCGAAGGCCATCTTCACCAGCTCGGCCACCACCTTGGGGTTGGTGTTGGCCGCGTGAACGGGGGTGCGGTCCCAGCCGATGTTGGGCTTGATGGTGACCACGTCGCCGCGGCTGATGAAGCGGGCCATACCGCCGAGGGCATCGACGGCGGCCCGGGTGAGGGCTGCGGGGTCGGTCCCGGTCTTGGCGACGGCGAAGTCGGGTTGCTCGGCGGCGCGATCGCGGAGGCGGAAGTCACGGGTTTGAGGCCGCGCGTCGCTGCTCGTGAGCCCGAGGCCACCCTGGTGCCACAGCCCACGGCCCACCACGGCCGAGGCGCCGAGCACCCCCGCCGTCTTGCCGAGCCGCACGAGGGCATCTCGTCGCGTGACGTCGTCCTTCATAGGTTCCGTACCGGAAGATACTGCGAAAGGCCGAGCCAGACCAGGCCCCGCCTCAGCTGCTGGCGGGTAGCAGTCGCCGGCCCCGCTCGCAAGGCTTCAGCCCGCGCTGCTGGGCGAAGCGGGCGCTTCGTTCGTTGGTGAAACCGGCGCCTCGGGGGCTGCTGGTGGAGCCTCGGGTGCCGCGGGGGCGTCTGTGGCCGGCGCTGGCCCTGACGGTGCGCAGGCGGCACGCGAGGCCTTGTCCTTCTCCAGGGAAGCGATGGTCGCTTTGAGCTCGTCGCGCAGCCCCTCGAGCTTGGCCACCTCGGCTTCGGCGGCCACGTGCGCGCGGCGGGCGGCATCCCGCTCCTCGGTGAGGATGTCCCGCTCGGAGACCAGGCTGTCCTTGGTCTTGTTCAGCGCGTCGCGCTCCGCCTCGAGCTTCCTCCGCGTGGTCGCGAAGCGCTCCTTGGCCTTCTCGAGCCGCTGCTCGACGGTGGTGCGCTCGGACACGAGCAGCTCCCGCTCGGTTTGGAAGGCTTCGGTGGCGGCTCGGGCGTCGCTGCGGCAGGTCCGCAGGCGGGTGTTCACGGTGGAGAGCCGCCCCGCGAAGGCCTGCTCGGTCGCGGCGCTCGTGGTCTGGAGCTTGTCGATGGCGGCCTGGTGCGCCTTCTCATCTGCGGTGCGGTCCGCCTCGCAGGTCGCGGCTTCGGTCTTGGCCAGCTGGTGCGCAGCCACGCAGGTGTCGAGCTGGCTGAACGAGGCTCGACCCTGGGCCTCGGCCTGTTGGAGCGCGCTCGCCAGCCGCAGCGTCTCTCGGTGCCAGAAGCCCACCAGGCCTCCCACGGCGGTGAGGGCGACGAGCCCACCGAGCGCGAACCGCATGCGCCGGTAGGCCTGCCGCTCGCGGCCGAGGGTTCGTTCGATGGCCGCCGCTGCCTCCCGCTCCGGTTCCAGCAGGACCTCGAGCTCGCGGGCCATGTCGGCCGCGCTCGGCCGTTGCCCCGGATCACGGGCCAGCCAGCGCGAGAAGGCGTCGCTCAGCTTGCGGCGGGCCTCGCCCGACAGGTCGTCGCGGCTGCCGTAGGGGAGGGGATCCTCTTCGCGCAGGCGGAAGGCCTCGGCGATGTCGAAGGGGCTCACCGCCTCTTCGCCGTGGAAGTAGGTGGGCCCCACCAGACAGCGCAGCAACGTGGCGGCGAGGGCGTAGGTGTCCATCTTCTCGCTCAGCGTCGGCCCCTCGTCTCGCGTCTGCATTCCCCCGAGGGCCACGAGCTGTTCTGGGGCGCCATAGAGGGCCGTGCCGGCCACGAAGCTCGCGTGGCGCTCGACCGCCACCCCGAGGTCGAGGAGCACGGGATGGACCTGCTCCTCGAAGGTGGCGAGGAAGATGTTCTCGGGCTTGATGTCCTGGTGTCGGAGCCCCCGCGCATGCAGCGCCTGCACCCCGTGACAGATGGGGAGGAAGGTCTCGTAGGCCTCGCGCAGGCCCAGGGGGCCGTGCTCGAGCCGCGCCTCGAGGGTGCGCCCCTCGAACAGAGGCATGGTGAGCCAGACGAAGCCCGAGCCTTGACCGTGGTCCTTGAGCTGAACGATGTGCGGGTGCGATGCGGCGGCGAGCATGACGAGCTCGCGCTGCACGTTTCTCCCGGCGTAGAGGTCGGCCAGCACCACCTTGAGAGCGACCCGATGCTCGGGCACGTCGAGGCGCTCCGCGACGTAGACCCGCCCGAACATGCCTTCACCCAGCTTCTCAACCAGCCGGTATTGTTCACCCACGACGTCTCCTTCGCGCGGGAGCACGTCGGCCTCAGGGGGCGGCGTGTAGGGCGCGACCGAGGCCGAGAGAGACCCTTCTCCGAAGGATTGCACCAGGGTGGTGCGGCGTTTGGGTCGAAGCGACATGAGCGGGCGCACAAATGGTAAGCCGCGGCGCTTCCCAACCCGAAATTCTCGGGGACGGGAACTCGGACGGGTCACGTGATGTCGATTCGTTGCGACCGAGGGAACGGTGCACTATCCCCGGCTCTGGTGATGATGCGACGTCGAAGTGGAGCCCGCCGGACCAAAACCGCACGGCGCCGGGGCTGGGCGCCGGTTCTGCTCGGCATCGCCCTGAGCGTCTGGGCCGCACCGGCGTGGGCTCACGGTGGGGCCTCGAGCGAGACCGTCCCGCCGGCCTCCGAGCTGCCGCCGGGGCCCGTGAAGAAGGATATCCTGGCGCTGCAACGCACGGCACACGAAGAGAAGCACTCGGACGAGCTGCTCCAGCGCCCCATCTCCGAGGCCCTGCGCTCGATGGAGCGCATGCGTGGGGCGAAGGCTGCGGGCGACGAGCGTCACGGCAGTCAGCTCGAGCAGCTGGCCAAGCGCTGGGTCAGCACCGCCAAAGCGGTGCTGCGGGCCGCACAGGCGGAGCGTGCGGCGACGGGCGCGGCCGAACGGCTGACCGAGCTCGAAGAAAAGGTCGAGCGCGCGGCTTCGCTCCTCAGTGAGCAGCAAGCCCGACTCGGCCGACTTCAGGCGCAGGTCGAGCAGGCCGAAAAAGACGCCGCGAAGAAGCGTTCGGGTGGTCTCGCCGACCTGTCGCGTCGCACGAAGAAGCGCATCCCGACGCCCCCCGAAGGTACGCGGGCGCCCTCCAAGGCCGCCAAGGGGAAAGCGCCGTGAAGGGCCGCACGCTCATCCTCGGCGCCCTGCTGAGCTTGGCGTCGGCATGCCACAGCATCCCGCCTCCCGACGTGCTGACGACGCTCGACCAGGTGCGCACCGCGCCTGCGATGACCGACGCCAAGAAGTCGGCGCCGGACGTTTACGCGGAGGGCGAGCGCCTGCGCAAGGACGCCCAGATGGCCTACGACGAAGGGGACGTCGCGGGCGCGCAGATCCTCGGGGAGCAGGCTTTGGCCGCCTACGAGGAAGCCGTCGCGGTGGCGCGGGCAGTTCGCGCCGAGCAGCAGCGGGTGGCCAATACCGCCAAAGCCGACGAAGCCGACGAGCGACTGGCAGGCCTCGAAGCGGATCACCAGAAGGTGGCGGCCGAGATCGCGGCGCTCGAGAAGCGGCTGGCGGTGCTGCAAACCCTCACCACACCCGAGGAGGCAGGGGAGGCCAAAGGAGCGCGCCTGAAGGCTCGCGCCGAAGCGACGCGAACCCTTACCCTCCAGGCTCAGCTCCTGTGCATGGCCGGCGACCTGTTGGCTGGCGCCGCCAAGAAGCCGGCCGCCCTCACCGAGGCCAAGCAGGCGCTGAGCACCCTCGACGAGGCGGTGAAGGCGCAGAAGGAAGACGACCCCCCGCTCGACCTCGCGATGCGGACGCGCGCGGCCTGTCTGCTCGGGCTCACGCAGGTGCGCCGGGCCAAAGACGGCAAGGCCAAGAGTGCTGATGCGCTGCTCGACGCCCTCGGGACCACCGAGCTCGCCGATGCGCGCACCGGGCGCGACGAGCGCGGTGTCACGGTCACGCTGCACGACCTCTTCGACAAGGGGACCGGGCTCTCCACGTCGGGTCAGAAGGCCCTCGATGCGGTCGGTGGGGTGGCCAAGCAGTTCCCTTCGGCGCCGCTGATGGTGGTCGTGCACCAGAACGGCCCGCTCGACGATGCGGCCACCAAGTCGGGCCGCGCCCGCGGTGCGAGCGTCGTCGCGGCACTGCGCAAGGCGCTCGGCGATGCACGCGTCGCCGAGGCCGCGCTCGGCGGCAACGCCCAGCCGCTGGTCGACCCCGACGGGGCCTATTCGGCCCAGAACGACCGCGTCGACATCGTCTTCGTGACTGCCACTGCCGATTGAAGGCCCCATGACCGACTCAGCTCTCACCCGCCGCCATCTCCTTCACGCCCTCGGGGGCGTGGCCCTCGCCGCCCCCCTCGTCGGGTGTCGCGACAAGATGAAAGAGGTGCAGCCTCTGGCTGACCCCGCGCTCGACGCGCTTCTCCCCGTCATCGAGCGGGACACGAAGCAGATCCGAGACGGCCTCCCCAAGGGGGCGCTGGAGATCGCGAAGCACATCGACGACGACCCCGGGGCCAACCGCGAAGGCCTACGGACCGCGATCATCAAGGCGCGCGAGAGCATCAAAGAGCTCGTGGTCGCCAAGAGCACTTTCTTCGTGTTCGTGGGCACCGACGGGGTCGTGAAGCGAGCCGAATCCGACCCCGACCTCGCCGCGGACAAGTCGTTGATCAAGGCGGTCCCCGAGACGAAGGCCATGCTCGACAAGAGCGAGAAGCTCGTCGAGGTCTTCGGCTACATGGAGGGCCTGCGCGGGGTGAACAAGGGCAACGAGATGCAGTGGATCGTGGGCGCCCCGGTTCTCGTCGAAGGTGAGCTCAAGGGTGCGTTCGTCACCGGCTTCTCGCTGCGCCGCTATGCGGAAGTCCTCGAGAACACGCTCAAGGCCAAACTCACGGAGGAGACGGAGAAGAACAAGCAGATGATGCCGCTCTTCTACAACTTCATCCTGAAGGGCGACAAAGCCTACGGAACCTCGGTTACGCCGGACGAAAACATGGCCGCGGTGGCCGAGCAGAACCCCATCGCCAACATGCAGGGCGGCAGCTTCAGCAAGACCATCGAGGTCGAAGGGCGACCGTTCCACCTCGCGGCCAAACCCGCTCCGGCCCTGGCCAAGGACGCGGCCGTGGCCATCATGCTCTCCCCGGTCTGAGACCAGGGCCTGCGAGCGCGGTCGATCCCAAAAAAGCGCGTGCCCTGGACGCGGCTGGTACACTTCGACGGCTGCGATGCTTGCTCGAACTTGGTCCCGTCCGGCCGTTTACGCCGCTTTCCTCGTCCTCGCGGCCGCTTGCGGTCGCACCACGCTCAAGGCCGACCCCGTCGATGACGGAAGCGGAGGAGGCGGCGCCGGCGGCGGAGGTGCCGGCCCCGCCGTCTGCGGCAACGGTGTGGTGGAGACGGGCGAAGACTGTGACGACGCCAACGCCATCGACACCGATGCTTGCGTCGTATGCCAGGCGGCCGCCTGTGGCGACGGCTTCGTTCAGGCTGGGGTGGAAGGGTGCGATGACGGCAACGACGACAATTTCGACGATTGCCGCAACGACTGCACACCCAGCACGTGTGGCAACGGCATCCTCGAGCCTCCCGAGGCGTGCGACGACGGCAATGCCTCCAACGAGGACTTCTGCCTCAACAACTGTCTGAGTGCTGCGTGTGGCGACGGCTTCGTGCAGATCGGGGTCGAGGACTGCGACGACCAGAACACCAATCAGACCGACGCTTGCCTCAACGATTGCTCGATGGCGAGCTGCGGCGACGGGTTCGTCTGGCAAGGCGTAGAACCCTGCGACGACGGCAACGACAACGACAACGACGGCTGCCGCAACAACTGCTCCTTGCCCAGCTGCGGCGATGGTCAGCTCGACCCCGGCGAGCAGTGCGACGACGGGAACAACAACAACTTCGACGGCTGCCGGAACAACTGCA
>JAUHZF010000584.1 GCA_030426145.1 Polyangia bacterium | reverse complement strand
GCGACCATCCCGAGGGCGGTCAACGAAATAGCGGCGAGGCGAGTGACGTAACGAAGGCGGCTCATGACGGGGTCTCTCTTGCTCCTGGTGGCGCTGGCTTCGCGCACCCATGAGCACAATGTGGGCCACTGTGTCATGTGGCTAGTTGTTTGAAATCATTTGCCCCCACGTGATGCCCCGTGTGCCCACCCCTGGGCCATGGACCACCCACGTGTTGGACATGGGTGCATCGGCTAGGATCCATACGTGGTGGGGATCCGAGTGGCAGGGCTTGTCTTGGTTGGGGTGCTGGCCGCTTCGTCGCCCGTGTCGGCGCAGACCCTTGCCACCGACAACGTGACGCTGCATCCCACCGCGGCGCAGGGCTTTGCGCTCACCGAGGCAGGCATGAAGGTCTCGGTGACCTTGCTCGGGGCCGGCGAGGTGACGGGCAACGTGCGGGATGAGGTCGTGACCTATCCTCGTGCGTGGCGTGGCGTCGCCGATGTGCGGCATCGGCTCGCGCCCGGCGGCACGGAAGACTTCGTGGACCTGTCGGTGGCCCCTGAGGTGGCCGAGCTGCGCTACCGCATCGCCTTCGAAGCAGGGGTAGCTGGCTTGCGGCTCGTGGCCAACCAGCTCGAGCTGCTCGACCGTGATGGCACCCCGCGACTGAGGGTTGCGGCGCCCTACCTCATCGATCGACACGACCACCGTCGCCGCGCTCAGCTGGGGGTCGAGGACTGCTTGGTCGACACCAACCCACGTGCGCCGTGGGGCCGCACGCCGCTACCTCCGCTCCGGTCCACGTGCACGGTGACGGTGCGTTGGGACGTCGAGCCCGAGGCGTATCCCGTGTCGGTCGACCCGGCGTGGACGGCCACGGCGTCGATGGCTGTCGCCCGGGGAAACCACACGGCCACGACCCTGCTCGATGGACGCGTGCTCGTGGTGGGCGGTTCGAACACCAACGACTTCCTCGACAGCTGCGAGCTCTACGATCCCGTCACCGACACCTGGAGCGCCACCGAGAGCCTGACCATGGTCAGCCACTCCCATTCGGCCGCCCGCCTCGACGACGGGCGCGTCCTCCTCGCGGGCGGCAGCTCCTACGGGACCACCAAGCCGCCGGAGCGGCTCTACGACCCCGCCACCGGCACGTGGTCCACCACAGCAAGCCTTCCCGAACGCGCCGCGTGGGCGACCCTGACCGTGCTCGCCGATGGTCGCGCGCTCTTCGTGGGTGGCCACGACGGTACCGTCCCCAATGGCGAGAAGGACACCGCCTACGTCTTCGATACGAACACCGAACAATGGATTCCCACTGGGTCGATGAGTCAGACGCGCTCGAGCCACCGGGCCGTTGGCTTGCTCGATGGCCGCGTGCTGGTCGTGGGGGGCGGAAGCGGCGCAAGCACGTCCCAGACCGCCGAGCTCTGGGATCCGCAGACCGAGCAATGGACGTTGGTGCCGGGCACGGTGACGATGGGTGGCAACCCCACGGCCACCCGCTTGTCGGATGGTCGGGTGCTCGTCTTCGGCGGGATGTGGGGTGGGGACGGGCAGACCACCGTGACGCTGTTCGTGCCCGGCTCGGATACCTGGACGCCGGGGGCTTCGGCCACCCCCGGCCGCGCCTATCACACGTCGGGTCTTCTACCCGACGGCCGACTGCTCACCGTCGGCGGGCTCACGCGGGTGCCCGACATGTTCAATGGTCACCTCGAAGCGGTGGCCCAAGCAGCCCTCTACGACCCCGCGACCGACACTTGGACCGATACGGCCGAGCTCGCCCATCCCCGAGCTAGCCATCGCATGGTGGTGCTCCCGGATGGCAACGTGCTCGTCGTTGGAGGCGAGGTGGGCCCCCAAGCCACGTCGACCGCCGAGCGCTACCTCTGGCGGGCCATCCTCGGTGAGACGTGTGTCGACGATACCGACTGCGACAGCGGCCATTGTTCGGACGGCGTTTGCTGCAACACGGCATGCGGAGATGGCGACCCCAGCGACTGCCAGAGTTGTGCCGTCGCCAGCGGCGCGGACGTGGATGGGATCTGCGCGATCACCGAGGGCCAAACCTGTCGGGCCTCGACGGGGGAGTGCGACGCAGCGGAGATCTGCGGTAGCGAGCCGACCTGTCCTGAAGACGCCGCGGCACCCGATGGGCAGGTCTGTGGAGAGGACGGCCAATGCGAAGGCGGCATGTGTATCGAGCCCGAAGGCACGGGAGGCAGCGACCCCGGTCCGTCGCCGAACCCGGCCGGAGGCCAAGAGGTGAGCGCGGGGTGTGGTTGTCGCCTCGCCACGTCGAGCGGTCACGGCGCGTGGTATTGGCTGCTCGGTGTCGGCCTCTGGCTCGTGCGTCGTAGGCGCTAGCCGTTGCCGGCGCAGATTGGCGCGACGACCCCTCAGGTCTCGGCTGCGATGCGCGCCGCTAGGCGGCGCCAGCGGCTGCGATCGCCAGCCGGGTAGGCGGCGTAGGCCGCCATGAGTGCACCCATGCGGCCGAGCACCGCGCCCAGGGCGACCGACAGGGCCGGCGCGTCGACCAGGCTCTTCACGCGGACCGGCAGCTCGCTGAGCGCCAGCGGGGGAAGCTCCTGCCCGAGCCCAGCCCCGACCATGGTTGCGTCGAGCAGACCGGTGTCCATCATGCGCTCGAGCGCGACCACGTCGAGGCCCTGCGAGAAACGTCGAAACTGGTCGTAGGCAGCGAGGGTACCGCCATGGCGCCGTTGCCAGGCGACGGCATAACCTTCGGGCCCTGCCCCTTGGGCGAGCTCGTCGGCGAGCGTGCGCGCGGCGATCATGCCGACGCCGATGCCGGAGCCGTGGGCGCTGAAGACCTGTCGAGCAGCATCGCCCAGGAGCGCGACACGGCCACGCGCGAGCTCATCGTGGGGACGCCCGAGGGGAATGGTGCGCTGGCCCCCGAAACAACGCTCTCCCACCCAGTCGTGCGTCTTGACGAAATCATCGACGAGTCGGCGGCCGGAGAGATGGCCGAGACCGGGGATCGAGCCGGTGAGGATGTCGAGCTCGTCGCCGTGCAGCTTGAGATTGAGGATGGAGTAGCCCCCGGCGATCCCGCTGAAGCAGAGCGTCTCTCCAGGGGCAGCGCCGTGCTCGGCGAAGAAGTGCACGGCCGCCGCCGCATCCTTCAGCCGAAAGACGTACTGCGCGGCCGTGCACAGGTTGCGGGCTCCGGTCTTGGGCTGGCTGAGCAGCCGGGCTCCAGTCGCCCCCGTGGCGTCGACGACGTACTCCGCCTGAACGGTGCCCCGTGAGGTATGCGCCCGCGACCCCTCGAGGCCCTGCAAGGTCACGCCGCCGATCAGCGCTGCTCCAGCTTCGGTCGCCTGGCGCTGGAGTCGCGCGACGAGGTGCCGCATGTCCACATCGAGCACCCCGTGGTCGCTCAGGCAGACCCGCCGAGGCCCGTGGCCCGCAACCAGGTGAAAGGTGGCACTATCGTCGTGGCGCAGCTCTGGGCTCGTCGGCAGTCCCACGTCGGCGTCGAGAAAGGCCTGCCGCGTCACCCCATTGATCCACCGCGCCCCCGCGCCATCGAGCGCCCCTCGGTCGACACACAAGACACGCATGCCTCGTCGGGCCGCATGCATGGCCAGCGCAGCACCGGCGGTGCCGGCCCCCGCGATGAAGACGTCGACGTGATCGGGCAGCGACATGGGCGCCGCACACCCTAGCCCCTCAGTGGGGGACGGATAAACACCCGGACTCGTTTCTCGGTCTCGTTTCTCGGTCTCGTGCTCGGTCTCGTGCTCGGTCTCGTGCTCGGTCTCGTGCTCGGTCTCGTGCTCGGGCTCGTGC
>JAUHZF010000191.1 GCA_030426145.1 Polyangia bacterium | reverse complement strand
ACCGGATGGAGCTCGAGCAGACCACCTGGTCGGAGATCGCGGACGGCGGCGAACTCGTCGTCAGCTTCGGCGGACTCCCGGTGCGCAACAGCCAGGTCTCGTACGGGGGCATCACCCGGCACGAGGTCGGCGACGGCATCCGACGGGCGCACGACCGTGGCGTCCGCTTCGTGACGATCGGCCCGCAGGAGGCCGACACACCCGACTTCACCGATCACCGCTGGATCCCGATCCGGCCGGGCAGTATGCCCACGCGCTTCGCTCCATCGACGACGATGACGAAATGGGAAATCGGGTCGCCATCGCCGGCACCCGGGCTGCCATCGCCCGGGAGATCAACATTGCGGTGGGGTACGGATTGTTGCCACCGCGCGAGCAGGTGATCGAGGCGTCGATTTACTTCGATTTCTATGGGGTCGTCGATCTCCGGGTTTGGGCCGTCGCCTACCACCTGGGTCGCGCCCTGCATGCCCTCCAGGATTCGTTTTCCCACACGATCCGGGACGCCGCCGATGGCTATCGGACGGTGCTGACGGTGCTCAACTACGCCGAAGCGGTCGCCGGAACGTTGGTGGAGAGCCGGGACGGTTTGCCCCATGCGAACTCCTTCGACAGCTGCGATGGTCGAACCGATCCGGTGATCGCGGCGGCCACGGAAGCGACCCGGGATCTTTTTGCCGCATCCCGGGAGCTCTTGCGGGGCAGGGATCGGGATGCGCTCCAGGGAGTGCTCGATGGTTGGCTTCGCTACCGAAGCGGCTGCTCCGTGGAGGACGGCTTCTGCGGAAACGACGCGCAGCTCGCGCTCCTCCGGGATGAGCCGACCGGTCCTTTTTTGTGTGCCGTGGGCTGGAACGGCGGCGCGATGGGCGAGGTCGTCCTTCGGACATTCTTGGTGGTCTGTGCGGTGCTCTGGTGGCGGAGGCGACGATGAACCGGCAAACGCAGCGCCGTTGGGCCGTGCTCGCGGCCGGGCTCTTTTTGGTTTCGGGATGCGCCGATGGCCTGGAGCTGGACCGGGACGACGACATCTCCGAGCACCAGGAGGGCATTCTCGAGCTTTCCGAGCGCATTGTTTTCGAGTCGGAGTGCCATGAACGGCGTCGCCGCGACTGCGAGGACGGTGAGCATCACGGCACCTTCGTTGCCAACCCGGAAGGGCCCCGGATCCTGCGCTTTGAGATGCCCTTCGAGTTCCGGGCTGGGCAGGATTTCTACTTCGAGTTCGAGGCCGCCCCGGAGCAAACGCCGAAGTGGTTGGCGCTGACCGTGGAAGGCAGCTTTTTCTCTCACCTCGCGCCGCTGACCCAGGTTGGCAACCGCTGGATCGCCCGGGGTCATTTTGAACTCCGGCATCGGGAGGACGAACCCTTCGCTCCCCGGCAGATGCTGCGTCTCCAGCTTGTCGACGAAGACATGACCGCCGGTCGGGCCCTGCGGGTGCCGATCAACTTCGTCGATGAGCTTCGGGGCACTCCGTCGCCCCGGGGCGTGGGCCTCTCGGGGACGACGCCGGCGGAGGCGCTGCTTTTCGACGGCGACATGCTCTGGCAAGGCGGCGGCGATGGCACTTTGGTTCGATGGTCGGGAACCTCCGGTGGACCGGAGCTGACCATCGATGCCCACGATGGGATCGTGCACGACCTCGCCCTTGTGGATTCGGGGGTGTTGAGTGTGGGGGCCGACGGCATGCTTCTGCACCACTCCCGGGAAGGCGAGTTGCTTTGGGCGGTGCAGGCCCACGATGGCGTCGCCCGGGCCCTCGCGGTGCATCAGGACATTGCGATCACCGGAGGCTGGGATGGAAAGGTCGTCGCCTTTGCCCTGGAAGACGGCGAGCGGCTCTGGGAGACGGAGCTCGGCGAGCGTGTGAACGACGTGATCGGTGGCTTTCACGGAAGCTGCCTCGCGGCCCTCGGGCGCATCGCCTTGCCCGGGGAGTTGGTGCGTTTGGGCGAAGGTGGTGTCGTCGATGCGTCGCACCCGGAGCACCGTGGTGAGCGTGGGCTTGTGGCTGGTGGCGGACTGATTGACCGCAGGGGCACAGACGACGACGTCGGCGAATCGTTGCAGGGCCTGGCGAAGCGCGATGAGGCCCGCGGCGTCGAAGCCGTCGTCGTTGCTCAGGAGAATGAGGGGCCGGTCGGACATCTTGGGGGGGCTATGCGAGCCCGCTCGAGCAGCGTCAACCGACGATCCGGTGAAGTCGTCACAGGGCGTCGACGGGAAAGGTCATGACCTCGTCGATGCTGTCTGCCCCGAGCGCGAGTGCGACCAGGCGGTCGACGCCGAGGGCATTGCCCGCGCAGTCGGGCATGCCCGCCTCGAGGGCCGCGAGGAAGCGCTCGTCGACGGGGTAGACCGGCATGCCTCGCTCGCGTCGCGTGGCCTGGTCTCTCTCGAGCCGCTGTCGTTGCTCGATCGGGCACGTCAGCTCGCCGAAGCCGTTGCACAGCTCGGCCTCGCCTACGTAGAGCTCGAAGCGTTCGGCGAAGCGCGGGTCGTCGGGGCGCGTGCGAGCCAGGGAGGCCTGGCTCGCAGGATAGTCGTGGAGGAAGACGGGGACCCCGAGCCGGGCGAGCCCCGGCTCCACCCGATCGACGAGGAGGAAGAAGTAGCGGTCCTCGTCCTCGTCGGCGAGCCGGAGGGTTTCGGCCTCGTCGACCTCGGCCCAGCGGGCGAAGGCCTCCACCACCGTCATGCGCGCGAAGGGCTGTGTCACGTCGCAGTCCGCGCCGGCCAGCGGCATGTGGGTTGCGTCCGCGAGCAGCGCGCGCACGAGGTCCTCGGTCTCCTCCATCAGCAGCTCCATGGTGGCTCCGGCTCGGTACCACTCCACCATGGTGAACTCGGGGTTGTGACGATGGCCGCGCTCGCCGCGCCGGAAGCAACGGACGAGCTGGAAGATGCGCGGTAGCCCCTCCGACAGCAGCCGCTTCATCTGGTACTCGGGCGAGGTGATGAGGTAGCCGGGCTGCTCGCCGAAGTGAGGCTGGGCGGTGGCGAAGGCGTCGAGGTGCAGATCCAGGCCAGGGGAGGGCACGAGGATCGGTGTCTCGACTTCGAGGTAGTCGCGCTCGACGAAGAAGCTACGCAGTCTCTCGAGCAGCTGCGCGCGGCGTATCAGCCGGGCGTGACGCGTGCTCACGCCCGTCGAAGGGTCTGCCGTTCGGCCCGTCGCCATGGTGCGAGCCAAGCACAGCCCGTGGTCGCCGTCTGCCCCGCAAGGGCCTGTCCGCAGCTTCGCCGTTGAAGTAGCGTGGCCCCATGAGTGACGAGGGTCAGGAGTGGATGCTGCTGCCGATGGACGAGACCGTGGCGCGACGCCAGGGGATCCCCCTGAAGGTCCCGGTCCCCAAGGAGGAGTTCGAAGGCCTGGCCGACGAGGGTCTCAGCGGTGAGAAACTCACGGGCTGGATCAAAGGCTTCCTCGAGAACGCACCGGTGGCCAAGGACGGCAACTGGCGGCGGCGCAACTCCGAGATCGTGTCCCAGCTCGAGGGCTTCATCGACAAGCAGCCCCTGCTCGAGAAGGCCCAGCGCCTCTTTGCGGAGAACCAGTTCGAGGCGGCGATGAAGACCCTCAAGCGGGTCACCGTGATGATGCCCGACGATCACAGCTCTCGGCTCAACTACGCCAATGCGCTCGCCAATCAGGGGCAGCACGACAAGGCCTTCAAGCAGCTGCGCCAGATCCGCGACACCTGGAAGGGTGACCCCGACTTCCACGTCACCGTGGCGCAGCTCCAGGTGACGCGGAACAACAACGATGCGGCGGTGGAGGAGCTACTGCTCGCCCTCGAGGCCAAGCCCGATCACTTCGGGGCCATGGACGCCCTGGCCAAGCTCGGGGTGCTCGCCAAGATCTACGAGGATCCACGCGACGCGAACTCGCTCACCTTCGTGCGCGCCGACTCGGTGCTCGATTATCTGACCCAGCACTGGGACAGCGCCGAGCGCGACGCCGACTACTACCTGGAGCAGATGGGCTACCACGCCATCGAGCAGCGCTACGACGTCGCCAGAGCTGCCGCCGAGCGTGCCATCGCTGCGACGGAGGGGGTGTGTCATCGGGGCGAAGAAGGGCGCATCGAAGCCCTCCGCGCGCTCGGTGACGCGGCCGGTGCCCTCGAAGCGGCGAAGGCCTACGTCGAGCAGGCGGGCGACCGCGCCGCTGCGCACATCGAGCTCTCGCGATGCCTCGCCGCGACAGGGGACGGCGATGGCGCCAGGGCCGCCGTCGACGCCGCCCTGAAGGCCGACCCGGGAGACCAGGAGGCCATCGCCCTCAAGCTGTGGCCCGACGATCGCAACAGCCTGCAAGAGGTGGGCGAGAGGCTGCCTCAGATCGAAGCCTACGCCGAGGCCAACGCCGAGGTGCCGGGGGCCTGGCGCTCGCTGGCGCGCGCCAAGCTGGTGACCGGGGCCGACGAAGAGTCGCTGCAGCTCTTCGAGAAGGCGGTGGGCCTCGCCCCCGAGGACGACGACCTGCGAAGCGAGTGGTGGTCCGAGCTGGCGCGACAGACGAAGTACGACGTCATCATCGCCGACAGCGAGAAGATCGAGAACCTGCCCGAGCGGGACTGGAAGCTGCGCTGGAACGAGGCCGAGGCCTACCGTGGCCTCAACCGCGCCATGGAGGCTCGTGCGGTCTACATGCAGCTCAACAGCGACGACACCCTGCACGTCGACATCCGCAAGCGCGCCAAACGCGCCGCGATGGAGACCGGCGGCGGCGACTGAGCCCACACGCTCGAACGGCGCGAGCCCGGCCTCAGGTGAGGTCGGGCTCGATGCATTTGGGGCCCCTGTTCAGGCGGTCTCGGCGTCGTCTTCGGCTGGCCGGAGGCCTTCGGCGCCGGTCTTGTCGGCGAGCCAGCGGCGCCACTCGTCGCCTCGCGCGAACATGCCGATCATCACGTAGCAGAAGATGAGCGAGACGATGGTCAGCAGCGTGTACTTGTTGTCGTTCCAGTAGCTGTTCATCCAGATGATCTGGGTGACCGCCGCCAGGCCGAAGAGGCCGAGCTCGATCTGGCGGCGGAGCTTGGTCAGCGGCGCAGCCAGGATCATGAACGAGTAGTAGTAGCAGGTGAGCTGGGAGCCCAAGATGATGAAGATCTGGCCTAGGCACTGCGCGACCCACAACGACTTCATCCGGCGCACCACGAGGACGAAGAAGATCAAGGTGCCCAGCATGATGCCGTAGGCGACCGGCTTGTACTTCTCGTAGCGCTCGTTGCGCATCCGCTTCCACGTCTCGAACGGATCGAGCAGGCGGTTGTCCCGCACGTACTCCATCTGCCCCGAGCTCGGTCCTTGCGCCATCTTGATGGGGAAGCGGATCGGCGCCGCCCATCCGATGTAGCGGCGCGCGGCCGGGCCGAGGCCAGCCTTCCAGGTCTCTTGCTCTTCCGAGGGGCGCCACCCCGGCTTCTGGAAGTCGAAGAACTTGTGGCCCACGATGACCCGCAAGCCCATGTGGTTGGTGAGCGGGGTGCGGTCGTGGGTCTCGATCGTGTGCTCGTAGAAGACCTTGTACGGGTGATAGATCGGCTCGCCCTCGGGCACGCCGCTCATGAAGATGCTGAGCGGGATCAAGACGGCGGCCGCTCCCGTGCCGCCGAGCAGCATCTGGAAGTGGTCCGGATGCATCTTCTTGTGGCGGAAGACGTAGGCGATGGTCGGGACCAGGGTGCCGACCACCACGAGGCCGGGGAAGATGCGTAAGAGCCCCGCGTAGACCAGCGCGGCGCCGGCTATCTTGAAGTAACGCTTGTGGATGCACGCCACGCTCAGGACGCTGAAGAAGAGCCAGTCCTGGCGTAAGAAGGCGCCGCCCGTCCAGTAGAAGGGCGCCGAGGATTGGCAGCCCCAGAAGATGGCGCCCACGGCGAAGACACGCCACCCGAAGCCCCACCACAGGGCGATGAACATGCCCACCAGATAGACGACGTCGAGCGACGCCAGGAATTGGTGAAAGCGCACCGTCGAGGTGTGGGCGAGGTCGCTGAAGAACTTACCGCCGATGGTCCACACCGGCGGCGGGTTGAACCCGTGGTCCTTCTGCATGTCGGTCCAGTAGCCTTTACCGGACACGATGCGGAAGAAGGCGATGTCCTTCTTGTACTGCTCCCACCGCTCGGGGCTGAAGCGGTCGCGACACTCTTCGGGGTGGTCGAGGATGTCGCCGACGGGGATGAGCAAGTTGTCACCGAGGAGGTCACGGATCTTCTTGTCCGCCTCGGTCATCTCCTTGCCCATGTCCACGGTGCGGGACACGTTGGCCTGATTGTCACCCCATGGTCGGTCGAGCTCGTACTTGAGCCGCCCGACGTCGTTCTGCGCCACGACGGCGCATTTGTAGAGGTTCTTGTAGGACAGCTCGGGGAAGTACTTGGCCCCGATGTAGTAGTGATACTGGTCCCAGCGGTGCCAGTACTTCGGGTAGCCGAAGCGGTAGCCGTTGAAGTAAGCGCTGATGGCCATCAGCGCGAGCGTGATCCCGATGAGCTTCTTCCATCGCTCGGCGACGGGGCGGCCCTGGCCTTTCCGATGGGCCTCGAAGAAGACGAAAGCCGCGGCCGCGATGGCGATGGCGGCCTTGGTGATCTCGACCGACTTCTTGTAGTTGGGCACCACCTCGCCCATGAACCAGAAGAAGAGCCCCACCGTCCCGAGGGCGACCGCGTAGCGGTAGACCGCCACCGCGATGCGTGGGCGCGTCGGCTTCAGGTTCACCGCGGTGATGATGGAACCGAGCACCCCGATGATGGCCAAGCCCGAGCTCGTGTGGTCGAGGGGGTTCTTGGACGTCGGCACGCCTTTGAAGGCGCGGAAGCCGACGTAGCCCATGCCGACGACGCACGCGATGGTGAGCACCATCCGGCTCGTCCGGTCACGGTCGGCGAGGGACTTGCGTTCCTTGGCGGTGAGACGGTCGTCTTCACCCTCGTTGAGCCAACGGTCGAGGAAGTAGACGAAGAGGAAGTAGGCGAGGGTGCCTACGATCACCATCGCGATCTGGGAGCCCGAGAGCTTCATCAAGAATGAGCCCTCCTTAGCATTGCCGTGCGGGATGGTGAAGCGGGCGCCCGCTCACCACCAGAGGTGCTCGAGCTGGATGATCGGCAGGCGGTCGCCAGAACCGACCGATGCTTCGCCCGATGCCAAGACCGCGAGGGCGTCGGCGGCGGCGAAACTCGTCACGGCACCAGACGACTGATTGGTGAGCAACTGAGCGCAGAGCTCGCCGTCGTGAAGGAGGAGCTTGGCGCGTAGATACTCCTCGCGGACGGGATTCTTGCGGTGGTGTGCGCCGAGTATGCGGAGCGGGGTTCGCCGTGGCGCGGGGTCTGGCCGGCCCGTGAGGGCACGCAGCAGCGGCACGCCGAAGATGCTGAAGATCATGGTCGCCGACCCGGGGTTTCCGGGGACGGAGAGGATGCGGGTGCTGCCGGCGCGGGGCATGCGCCCCACCGCGGTTGGCTTGCCCGGCTTCACCTTGACCCCCCAGAAGGCGATGTCGACCCCCAGCTTCTCGAGGGCCGGCCGCACCAGGTCGCGGTCGCCGACCGAGGCCCCGCCGATGGTGACGAGCAAGTCGGTCCCCTGTAAGGCGGCTTCGACCTGGCGCGCGGTCTCGTCGAGGTCGTCGGCCACCAAGGGCACACGACGAACGACGGCGCCGGCGCGGCGAGCGATGGCGCCGAGCACGAAGGTGTTCGATTCGGGGATGCTGCCGATGGGTCCGGGGCTTCCCGGTGGGCGCAACTCGTCGCCGGTGCTGAGGAGGGTGACCACGGGGGGGCGGCGCACGAGCACGTGCATGTGATCGAGGGTGGCCAGCAGTCCGAGCTGCCCTGGCCCGAGCCGCGTGCCCGCGGAGAGGGCGATGGCGTCCTTGGCCAGATCGGCCCCCGCCGCCCGGACGTGTTGGCCTGCGAAAGGCACGTCTGCGGTGGTGATCGCGTCACCGACCCGTTCGACGTTCTCCTGAATGATGATCGCGTCGGCTCCCTCGGGCAGGTGCCCGCCGGTGGTGATCCGGGCCACGCCTCCGGGCGCCAGCGGGGGACCGGGGTGGCCGGCGCGAGAGGCGCTGACGACCGGAAACGTCCAGCGGGGCCCGCCGCTGGCGAAGTCGGCGCTTCTCACCGCGTAGCCGTCCATGGCGCTGTAGCTGAACGGAGGGAGGGGGTAGGGGGCCTTCACGTCATCGGCGAGCACGCGTCCCTCAGCCTCGGGGAGGCTGAGCCGCTCGATCGCCACCGGTGAGACATCCTTCAGGGCCAGCGCGAGGGCCTCGTCGTAGGGGACCAGCATGAGACGGTCCGTTTGTTAGTGGCATCTGGGTGGGGGGGCTACTACAGCGGCTGTGTGGCTGGTCCGCTGATCCCCTACATCGATGCTCCCGAGCTGCCGCTGAGCTTCTTGCAGCACCTCCCGCTGCTCGGCGACCTCATCGATCCCAACAGTCCGCCCTCGATCAAGCCGTTCGGAACCCTGGTCGCCATCGGCGTCTACGTCGGTTCGTGGGTCACCATGAACCGGGCCCGTCAGCGCAGGATCGATACCCAGAAGATGAGTGATTTCATCTTCTGGGTCGTGGTGGCGGGCTTCGTCATCTCCCACCTCTTCGACGCCATCACCTACCACCCGGAGACGGTGAAGCGCGACCCGCTGTACCTCTTGCGGGTGTGGGATGGTCTGTCCAGCTACGGCGGCTTCCTCGGGTCGACCATCGGAGCGCTCGCTTGGCGCTGGTACCGCAAGGAGAAGATCATGGAGATGGTCGACGTGACCGTCTCCGCGTTTCCCATCGCCTGGGTCTTCGGCCGCAGCGGCTGCTCGGTGGTGCACGACCACCCGGGCGCGTTGTCGAACGCGTGGTTTGCGGTCAAATACCCCCCGCAGTACCTCCAGGATGGCTTCGATGGCCGTTTCGACCTCGGTCTCATCGAGATGGTGCTCACGATCCCCCTCGCGATCGCTTGCACCGTGCTGTGGCACCGGAAGGTCAACCGACCCAACGGCTTCTACGTGGCGCTGACCCTGGTCGCCTACGCACCGGTCCGGTTCTTTCTCGACTTCCTCCGGGTGCAGCCCGGCGACGCCATCTTCCGGGGGGCGACCGATCACCGCTACTGGGGCCTCACCCCCGCGCAGTGGATGAGCTTCCTCGCGCTGGTGATCGGCGTCTTCTACCTGCGCAAAATCTGGGGCGCCGACTACGTTCCCAACGCTCCGCGTGAGCCGGAAGACGACGAGCTCGACGACGAGGACAGCTACGACGGTGATCTCGACGATGACGACAGCATCGATGACGACATCGGCGACGATGACGACATCGGCGACGATGACAGTATCGACGACGATGACAGTGTCGACGAGCCGCCGAAGAAGAAGGCGGCGGTGAAGAAGAAGGGCTCGGCCAAGAAGAAGGCTGCCTCGAAGAAGAGCTCGTCGAAGAAGAAGGCGAGCGCCGAGAAGGGCTCGCCCAACAAGACCGCCTCGAAGAAGGGCGCGGCGAAGAAGGCCACGTCGAAGAAGCGTTCCACCAAGAAGAAGGGCACCACCAAGGCCTAGAGGCCAAGGTGCTTGACTTTAGGCGGCTGCAGCGTATCTTACGCGCCCCCGACGCACCCGGAGAATCCTCATGCGTGACAAGTTCATCCTCAAGTGCGGCCACTGCGGTCGTCACAACTACGTGCGCACCAAGAACAAGCGCACCATGACCAGCAAGTTCGCCATCAAGAAGTTCTGCCCCGACTGCGTTGGGCATCACGAGCACAAAGAGACCAAGATTTCCAAGGGTTGAGGCGCAACGCCTCACCTGGTCTCTCATGTCGAAGCAGCCCCGAGCTCGGGGCTTCTGAAGCGATGGCGGCGCGTCTTGCCGCCCTCCAGGCCGCGTGATACCCCTCGGCCTCTCCGAATTGTTTCGGCATTTTACTCCTGTATGTGGCCCAATGTGTAGGTCATAGTAGGATGCCGAGGGCCTGGGACGACGCGAGCTTGCTGGCGCGTTTCAGGATAGGTGGGCCGACGAGGCCCTCGTAACACGCTCATGATCTTCGACTGGCTCTACGGCCTGTTCTCGAACGATCTCGCGATCGACCTCGGAACGGCGACAACCCTCATCTACGTGAAGGGTAAAGGCATCGTGTCTTGCGAGCCGTCGGTCGTGGCCGTGGCGAAAGACCCGCGCGGTGGCATGCGCGCCATCGCGGTCGGGCGCGAGGCGAAGGAGATGCTGGGCCGGACCCCGGGGAACATCCGGGCTGTGCGCCCCCTCCGAGACGGCGTCATCGCCGACTTCGAGATCACGGAGGCGATGCTCCGCCACTTCATCGCTCAAGCGCACAACCGGCGAACGCTGGTGAAGCCGCGCATCATCATCTGCGTACCCTTCGGCATCACCGAGGTCGAGAAGCGGGCGGTGAAAGAGAGCGCGGAGGGGGCAGGCGCGCGCGAGGTGTACCTCATCGAGGAGCCCATGGCCGCGGCCATCGGGGCCGGCCTCCCGATCACCGAGCCGAGCGGCAACATGGTCGTCGACATCGGCGGCGGTACCACCGAGGTCGCCGTTCTGTCCCTCGCCGGCATCGTCTACTCGCAGAGCGTGCGCGTCGGCGGCGACAAGATGGACGAGGCGATTCAGGGGTACATGAAGCGCAAGTACAACCTCGCCATCGGTGAGCAGACGGCCGAGCGCATCAAGATGACGGTGGGCAACGGCTACCCGCTCGACAAGCAGGTGACGATGGAGGTCAAGGGGCGCGACATGATCGCGGGCATCCCGAAGACTGTGGTCGTCAACTCGGACGAGATCCGCGACGCGCTGAGCGAGCCCATCAACTCCATCGTGGAGGCGGTGCTCACCGCGCTCGAGCGCACGCCACCCGAGCTGGCCGCAGACATCTCTGACAAGGGCATCGTGCTCACGGGCGGCGGGGCCTTGCTGAAGAACCTCGACGTGCTAATCCGCGAGGAAACCGGGCTTCCGGTCATGGTCTGCGACGACCCGATCAGCGCGGTCGTCCTCGGGAGCGGCAAGGCACTGGACCACATCGAGCTTCTGAAACAGGTTACGATCGCGTGAGCGCACCGGGTCGCGCGCGCAGGTGTCAGCCCTCTACCTAGAGGGTACGCGCCAGGCCGGAGCCGCAGGACGGGATGAGGGACGATGAACCTGAAGCGCTACCGAGATGCAGCCGTGGTGTTGCTCGCGCTCGCGTTGCCGTTCGGCTTCCTCCGCGTCTCGATGCAGTCCGACCCGTCCAAGCTCACGAGCCCGGCCGACAAGCTGATGGTGCGGTTCATCACGCCCATCCAGTTCGCCGCGGCCACGCTTGCGCGTGGTGTGAGTGGATACATTAGTGATTACGTCTACTTGGTAGACGTCAAGAAGGACAACGCCGACCTCGCAGCCGAAAACGCGAGGCTCGAGGCGCGGGTTCGCGAGCTGGAGCACTTCGAGGCGGAGAACCGCCGTCTGCGGGCACTGCTGGAGGTCCGGAAGCGCAATGTCACCGCCGACGTCGTGAGCGCCGAGGTGATCAGCAAGGACACCTCCGAGTTCTTCCGTGTCGCCCACGTCACGCTCGACAGGCCCACCTCGGACATCAAGGCCGACTCGCAGTTTCCCGTCATCACCATGGACGGCGTGGTGGGGATCACCGGTGACGTCGCGGGCGGCACGGTGGAGGTGCAGCTCGTGGTCGACGCGGGCTTTGCCGTCGACGTGGTGGTCGAACGAACGGGGGCACGCGGCTTCGTGCGTGGGGCGGGCAACGAGCGCGAGTACCGCTGCCGCGTCGAATACGTGAAGCGCGACGACGAGGTCGAGGTGGGCGACGTGCTCGTCACCAGCGGCTGGGGGCGACGCTTTCCACCCGGCGTCCCGGTGGCGCGGGTCACCGAGGTGGTCCGCCGTGACTTCGGCATCTACCAGACCGTGCAAGCCGAGCCGACCGTCGATTTCTCGCGCCTCCGTGAGGTCCTCATCGTCGTGTCACACGGCGGCCAAGCCAAGCTCGAGGAAGCTGATGGCGCCCCGTAGCGTTGGGACCATCACGCTCTCATCGGGCGGGGGGGTGAAGCACCATGCTTCGTAACAGCGCCTTCCTCATCCTCGGGCTCGGGCTGATCATCGTGCAGAGCAACCTGTTCCGGGTCATAGGCTGGATCAACGTGGTGATGCAGAAGGTCTTCGGAGCCAGCGCGATGGCCGGGCTCACGCCCAGCCTTCTGCTCCCCCTCATCGTCTTCATGGGGGTGCACGAGTACAACATGACCCGCGGGGCGGGTCTGTCCTTCGCCCTCGGCTACCTGCTCGACGTCTTCGCGGCGGCGCCGGTGGGGCTCTACACCTTCACCAGCGTGGCCGTCTTCGTGGTGGGGCGCCTCGCCGGCGTCCGTCTCGCGGCCCAAACCCTGCCGACCAAGATCGCGCTCGCCTTCGTCTTCTCCCTCCTCGAGGGGTTCTTCATCGTGGTGCTCACGGCCATCTTCGGCACCGATCCGGCGCGACCGCGTGCGCTTGCCTCGCTGGTGCTCCCCCACGCCATCGCGACCGCCGTCTTTGCGCCCTTCGTGCTCGGCCTCGCCAACCGCATCCACCTCGCGACGGTCATCGTGCCGCGGCCAGGGGAGGTGCCCAACCGATGAGCCTGCTCGTTCAGCGCCCCGACGTCAGCGAGTTCCGCCAGCGCTTCAAGTGGCTGACACTCGGCGTCTTGCTCCTGTTCTTCGTGCTCATCGGGCGCGCCGTACACCTGCAGCTCATCCACGGGGCCGACAACCAGGCGCTCGCGCGCGAGAACATCATCCGCAACGTCACCCTCGCCACCACGCGGGGGGTCATCCGTGACCGGTTCGGCAAGACGCTCGCCGCCAGTCGCCCCGCGTACAACCTCTTCGTCGTGCCCAAGAAGGTCACGCGGGTCGACAAAGAAACGCAGGAGCCCGAAATGGCTCCTCAGTGGCAGAAGCTGGTGGCATGGGCGAAGCTCGGCGAGTCGGACCGGGTGGCCCTCGAGGAGAAGCTGCTCACCATCGTACGCCGGGGCACCTCGAGAGTGAGCCAGCAGATCCTCCTCAAGGAGGACCTGCCGCGCGACGTGGTGGCCATGTTGCGGACCCACCGCAACGAGCTGCCGGGCATCCTCGTGGTGCCGGTCAGCGTTCGCTACTACCCCTACAAGGGCGTGGGCTCGCACATGCTCGGCTACATGCGCGAGGTCGACGGCGACATGCTCATCAAGCTTCGCAAGCGAGGCTATGTAGAGGGCGACCGCATCGGCGCCACCGGCATCGAACGCGCGTGGGAGAGCTACCTGCGGGGCACCCGCGGCTCCGAGAAGGTCATCGTCAACGCCGTCGGCGCACGACCCGACGTCACCGAAGAGGTGATGGACCGCATCATCGACGAGCCGCGACGGGTGGAGCCCATCCCGGGACGTGACCTCCGTCTCACCGTCGACGCCGAGCTTCAGAAGGCGATGATCAAGGCGATGCGGGGCGAGCTCGCCGGCGGGGCGGCCCTCGTCGACGTGCGGACCGGCCGCATCCTCGGCCTCGTCAGCAAGCCCAACTACGACCCGAACCAGCTGTCGGGTGGTCACGGCAAGGCGCTCATTCGTGACGCCTTCCGTCGGCTCTTCAACAACCCGCTCAAGCCAGCCCTCGACAAGACCGTGAGCGGTGCCTATCCGCCGGGCTCGACGTTCAAGCCTTTTACGGCGCTCGCCGCGCTCGACAAGGGGCTCATCGACCAGCGCAACTCGTCCGTCTGTCGCGGCTTCGTTCGCGTCGGTCGCCGGATCTTCCGCTGCACCCAGTCGCACGGCGTGACCGACCTCCACAAGGCGATCGCGCAGTCTTGTAACGTCTACTTCTACAACCTCGTCACCGAGTACGGCGTCACGATGGACATGATCGCCGAGATGGGGATGGACTTCGGCTTCGGCCAGAAGACCGGCCTCGGCGTCAATGCCGAGACGAGTGGCCGCATGCCCACGCGCGCGTGGATGACCATGCGCAACAAGGGGCAGTTTCGCCTCGGCTTCACGCTGAACGCGGCCCTCGGCCAGGGCGCGACCACGGTCAGCGTGCTCCAACTCGCGCTCGCCTACGCTGCGCTCGCCAACGGCGGCACGCTGTTCCAGCCGCAGCTGGTGCGGGCGGTCGAGACCGCGGGCGGCGCCGTGGTGCAGGAGTTCTCGCCTCGGGTTCGACGTCGCATCAAGCTCGACGGCACCCACCGCAAGTTCATCGACAGTGCCCTCTGGGGCGGCGTGAACGAAGATGGCGGTACCTCTCACAACGCGCGCATCGCGGGCGTCGACGTCGCAGGCAAGACGGGATCGGCGCAGGTCTCTCACAAGACCCGCGGCGCGGCCATCGAGGACGTCTGGTACTTCAACCGCGACCACGCTTGGTTCGCGGGCTACGCGCCTTCCACCACCCCCGAGGTGGCCATCGTGGTGCTCATCGAGCACGGTGGTGCGGGCGGCAAACACGCCGCGCCGGTCGCCTTCGAGATCATCCAGGCCTACCAGAAACTCAAGGCCGAGCGTGCCCAGAAGGACGCCGAGCAGGAGCCGGGAGGTCGCCGATGAGTCTGCTCGGACCCGATGGCGGCTTCACCGGAGGCCTCGACTCGACGGGGCTCGGAAGCCGTCCCCGCGACCACATCGACTGGCCGTTGTTCATCGTCGTGGTGCTCATCGCTGCGCTCGGGGTCATCAACCTCTACAGCGCCACCAGCGTTTACTTCGAGACGAGCAAGAGCGCGCTGAGCCGGATCTACATCAACCAGATCTACTGGCTCGCCATCGGTGGCGCGATGGGCGCGATCGTGGCCGGCATCGACTACCGGTTCATCGAGCGCTTCGCTTACCCCATCTACACCGGCGGGATCTTCAGTCTCGTGCTCGTGAGCGTGCTCGGTGAAGGCGCGATTCGTGGTGCCAACCGCTGGATCAAGCTCGGCCCCTTCACCTTCCAGCCGTCCGAGTTCACCAAGGTCTGTTTGGTGATCGCGATCGCCAAATTTCTTCACGACGACTCGCGCAGCGACGCCCGGCGCCTGCGCGACTTCATCGTGCCGGGTCTGCTCACGGCGGTCCCAGCTCTGCTCATCGCCCGTCAGCCCGACCTCGGGACCGCGCTCGTGCACGTGCTCATCTTCTTGAGCATCGCCGCCGTGACCCGCCTCAAGCCGAGCAGCGTGCTCAAGGGCCTGGCCACCGTGGGCATCGGCGGCTGGCTCATCTGGGAGTTCGCGTTGCCCTACCAGAAGGCGCGTGTGACGGCCTTCCTCAACCCCAGTGAAGACCTCTCCGGCGCGGGCTACCACGCCCACCACGCCAAGATCGCCATCGGCAACGGCGGCGTCTTCGGCCAGGGCTTCCTGAGCGGGACCCAGAACCAGTACCGCTTCCTGCCCGACCAGTACTCCGACTTCCCCTATCCGGTCTTCGCAGAGGAGTGGGGATTCATCGGCTCCCTGGTGCTCTTCTCGCTCTACGCCTTCCTCGTGCTGTGGTCGATTCGCATCGCTTCGCTGGCACGAGATCGGTTCGGCGCCATCATGGCCGTGGGCTGCGGCGCCATGATCTTCTGGCACACCATCATCAACGTCGGCATGGCCTCGGGCATGCTCCCCGTCGTCGGCATGACGCTGCCGCTCTTCTCCTACGGCGGCTCCAGCGTCGTCTCCATCATGTTCGCGATCGCCCTCCTGATGAGCGTGTCGATGCGCCGCTACGCGGGCTTCTCGTCACTGTCGCGCTGAGCCCGCAGGTCGAGGTCCCAGCGCAGGCCATCCCGGCCGATGACGCGGATCTCGACCGCGTCTCCGAGCCGGCAGAGCTCTTGCTCGCCATCGAGCAGCGCGGCCCGGTCGTCGGAGCGTTGCAGATCACGGCCGAGCCGGGCTTCGAGGGGCCGAAGATAGACCTTCACCTCCACCGCGGCCGGGTCGTCGAGCACGACGTGAACCTTGCTTCGGGTCAGGCCCATCACGGTACCGCGCCGCCACGGCGCATCGGCCGCGGCCATGTCGCGCGCGAAGACCCGGTCGAGCACCACGAGGTTCGCTTCTTTGGTGATCTTCTTCTGGAGCTGCTTGGCCTCGTTGGCGCGCTCGACGACGGCTTCGCGGAGCGCCTCGTCGTCTTGGGGCCCGGACGGTTCCCCACGCAGCTGCTCGAAGACCTCCTTGTGCAAGAAGATGCCCACGATCTCGCGCATGGGAGCCGAGAAGCGAGCGTAGACCTCGGCCCCGACACCGAAGTGACCGGCCGCCTCGGGGGAGAAGGACGAGCGCACGTTGACCAGCACCGCTTGGCGGTGAACCGCTTGGGCGAGACGGCCGTGGTCGCCGTCGCTCGGAAGCGATGAGAGATAGTCGCCGAGGGACTGCGCTCTCGGGTCCCAGCGCCATCGTGAGGGATCGAGTCGATGGCGTTTCACCAGCGCTTCGATCATCTGCCGTAGCTCGTCGTAGCGTCGCGGCTCGGGGGCGGGATGGACGCGGAAGATGGCCTGAACGAGCGGCTCGTTGCGATGCTCGCGGAGGAACTTGGCGCCTTCGACGTTGCAGAGCAGGGAGAGCTGCTCGTTGTAGCGTTCGACCACCGTACGACCGCCGAGCTGGACCACGAAGGTGAGACCCTCCTCGCCATCGATCTTCACCTCGGTCTCCTGGCGTCGGTATTCGATGACCTCGCGGTCGCGCGCAGCGGCCATGAGCAACTCACCGAGGGGTCGCAGCAACCGGATGCTGTCTTCGGCTTCGTCGCAGCCGAGGGGGGCGTCGCCGTCGAGGAATCGCTGTACCCCGCCGAAGGTGAGCTGCGCCCGGCTGCGGATCCGCGCGCGTCGGATGGTGGTGGACGTGCAGGCACCCGCGTCGTCGATGTGCATGTCGAAGACGACGGCGCGGCGACGCTGGCCCTCGTTGAGTGACACCACGCCCTCGGAAAGCGCGTGGGGCAGCATCGGGATGGCGAGCCCCGGGAGGTAGTAGGTCGCGCCGCGCCGGAGCGCTTCGTCGAAGAGTGCGCTTCCAGGAGCCACGGCATGGGCGGGGTCGGCGAGGGCGTAGCGCAGGAGGAACCCGTCGCCGTCGCGGGCGATGAAGGCGGCCTGATCGAGGTCGCGGGTCGACGGACCGTCGATCGTGACGAAGGGCACCTCCTCGAGGTCCTCGAGGTCGGGGGCGTCGACGCCGGGGTCGGCGCAGTGGTGGTCGACCTCGCGCATCACGGCGGCGCCGTAGATGGGACGAAGTCGGTGTCGCCCCGCGATGGCGTACATGGCGGCGCGCGGCGTGCCCACGCGAGCGAGCCGGTCGCGGAAGGGGGCTTCGGTGGCCTCGGGGCCGGTGAGCACGACGTCGCCTTCGGCTGCGTCCGCGGGAAGCACCCCGGCGAGTGAGCGCGTCAGCCCAGGGTCGAAGAGGTCGCGAGCGGCCCATCCGGCGCCAGCGGGAGTGAGGGTGCCGATGGCCTCGGTCGCGTCGTCGCTCACGGTGAGACCTAACCGCAGCGCGACGGACAACGCAACGACGGTGGTTAGAAGGCAGCTTCGGTGTGGCAGCAGCGTTCGGGACGGCTCTCTTCGCAGCCGACGTCGACGGTGGTCCACCACTTGTGGGGGTAACAGTTGCTCTCGCAGCTGCTCACCGCCATCTCGCACTGGGAGAAGTCGTAGCCCTGGGCGCAGTTCGGGTCGATTTGCTCCGGCTCCGCGTCGAGCTCGGTGCAACAGCTCTCGGGTTCACACACGTTGCAGGTGCACTGCTTGGCCTTCGCATAGCTGTCGCCGGGTTTGTACGGCGGACGGCGGGGCCCCTTCTCGGGTGGGGGAGCGTTCTGCGCCCCGCAGGCGACCGCCCCGAAGAGAGCTGCTGCGGCGGTGACGCGCGGCCATCGGTTCGCCCTGCCCGTGGGGTGGCTCATCTCACTGAGATCCTTAGCCTATGCCGAGGGTCGAAAACAAATGTGCAGGGGAGAGGAAGATCCGCGTGAGGGCCCCGTAGTAAGGGGCGCGATGCGCGTGATGGTGAAGCTCTGGGCCGTGACGATGGGACTCTCGCTGGGGGCTGTGGCCTGCGGAGGAGCGGCGACGCCGCGACCGCGTGAGGCAGCTCCGGCCGTGGCCGATACCGACGCCGACACGCAGGCGGCGGCAGCAGACGTCGACGCGACCTCTGCCTCGAAGCGAACCGACGAGAGCTGCACGGCCGAGCCCCTCTGTGCGCTGAGTGGCTACTGCACCGCCTCGGGCGACGACTGTGTCGCCAGCTCCGACGACGACTGCCGCGCGTCCGAGCAGTGCACCTCCGATGGGGCATGCTCGGCGGTCGGCCACCACTGCGTAGCGGAGGCCGACCGCGACTGTGAGGACGCCGAGGTGTGCAAGCGCGAAGGCCGCTGCTACGCGGTCGAGGGTGTCTGCACGCGGGCCCGCGTCACCGCCTCACGCTGACGACGTCGCGCAGATCTGGGCCATCGCCGGTCCGGTGCCAGCGGTGGCTCGCCGTCGGTTCGCGGCGGGTACGGCGACAGGGTGAGCGCCCCCCACCTCGGATCGGTCGACGCGATGCTGCTCGTGGGGCCGAATTCGCGCTAACGTGCGGTCCTCGATGTCCAGTGATGCGCATCCAGACGCCTCGGACGACGCCAGCTCGACCGAGTCGGAAG
>JAUHZF010000190.1 GCA_030426145.1 Polyangia bacterium | reverse complement strand
CGCCGTGAGAGCCCACCTCGTAGACCGTCACCACGTGCGGGTGGTTGAGCTGGGCCATGGTGCGCGCTTCGGTCTCCAGCTGGGCTCGGAAGGTCTCTTCGAGGCCGACCCGCAGGCGCTTGATGGCTACGCGCCGGTCGAGGCCAGGGTCGTAGGCGCGCACCACGTCGCCGAAGCCGCCTCGGCCGAGGCGATCGAGCACCAGGTAGCGGCCGATGCGGTCCTCATCTGGGCTGGGGCCGAGCTGGGCCACCCCTGCGACCACAGCGCGGCAGCTCGCGCAGTGGTCGAGGTGCAATTCGGCTTCGCTCAAGGTTTCGGCCGAGAGCCGACCCTCGAGCAGCGCGAGGATGCTCGTATCGTCGAGACAAGCGTCCACCTGGCTAAGCTAGCATGGCCCCCGCCTCGGGCTCGCCCCGGGCAAGGACCAAACATGACCCCCGAGCAGATCACCGCCGCCGTCGAAGCGAGGTTCCCCGGTTTGGGCTGCGATCCCGACGTCGTGGCGCATCACCTGGCGCGGCGCGAAACGTCGACGAGCCCCGAGGGCGTGGCCGAGATCGCGCTCGCTCTGGGTTGCGCCGCCGGAGACCCCACGGCCCTGTCGTTGTTCGAGGCTCACTATCTCGACGTCGTCCCACTCGCCCTCGCACGCATGAAGCTCGGCGCCGACCGCGTGGATGAGATCCGACAGCTGGTTCGCCACAAGCTCTTGGTCGCCGAAGCCGAGGGACCGCCCAAGGTGGTGGGCTACGCGGGGGAGGGGAGGTTGCGCGGCCTCGTTCAGGTGGTGTCGGTCCGGACGGCGGTGAGCGCGCTGCGCAAAGACGGCCGCATGGTCGGCGACGACGACCTCGCCCGTCACCCCGACCCCGAGCGCGATCCAGAGCTCGCGTACCTGCAGGCCCACTATCGTGCGGCCTTCGCCGAGGCCTTCGAGGCGTCGGTGCGCGCGCTCAGCTCCCGTGACCGCAACCTGCTTCGGCTTCAGCTCGAAGGGGGGCTCACGGTGGAGGAGCTCGGCCGCGTCTACGGCGTGCACCGCGCCACCGCGACCCGCTGGCTCACGCGACTACGCACCGACCTCCTCAAAGACACCCGAAAGCGACTCGGGGCCAAGCTCGACGCCCCGGATGCCGAGCTCGACAGTGTGATTCGCCTCGTGCAGAGCCGCCTCGATCTCAGCCTCCACCGCATGCTGCAGACCGTGACCGACGAAGGAGCTCCAACGTGAACGTGCGTCGGCTTCCGAGAAGAGGCGCACGCCGACCCGGACCGTGCGAGCTTCGCCGCCTGTTTCGGGTGGTCGGCGTCCACGACCTGGTGGAGTCCCTGTGAACCCGGAGGTCAGCGGGGCTGGCAGCTGTCGTCGAGCCAGGCGCACCCGCGCAACAGCCCACAGGCCTTGGCCGTGTCGACCTCTGCGCAGCGCTTGGCGACATCGGATGGGGCGCAGCGACTGAACTCTCCCGCCTCATTCCAGGCGCACCCCTCCGCGGCATCGCACCCCGCTTGGTCTGAGAATTGGCCACAGTTCGCGCCGTCGGGAGCGCCGGTCGGCGCGGGTTCGGAGGGCGGCGCGGGTTCTGGCTCGCCGTCGGGCTCGGCCAGCGTGGGCGCGGCGGGCTCCGTCTCGTTGATCGGGGCGGGGCTCGCCGGTGCGGGCTTGTCGCCACCACAGGCGAGTGCCATCAGCGCGAGCGCACCGGTCATGGAGTGTCGGCAGGTCATGCAGGTCGACTACTGCTGATGGCGATTCGCGACCAGCATGGTTCGCGACGCTTCGACCCCGTATCCCACGCGGGGAAGGTCGTGTCAGCGGCCCGACTCGACATGGTAGCGGTGACGAGGGCTGAGCTGCGAGACGTCCGCTTCATCGCGCACCAAGCGGACTGAACCGAGAGCTTCTTTGTGGCGGGTCTCCCCCTCGGACGTCGCTCTCAGTCGCGGGCCGGCAATGCGTCATCGCGAACTGAGCGCGGGCGCCAGAGCCAAACGAAGATGGTCGATGAGCGCGCGAATGCGCGGAGCCACCTTTCTACCTGGGGGCGTGAGCGCGCGAACGGGGGCGGATGGCGGTTGATAGGCGTCGAGCACGGTAACCAGTGCGCCGCAAGCCAGGTCGGGGGCGACCAGCCAGTTCGCGAGAAGGGCGATGCCCATGCCTGACTTCGTCATGTGGAGCGTGGCTTCGCTGTGGTTCGCAGTAACGCGTCCGCCGACGCTCACCCGGTGCACACGCTTGCCGCGCGCGAAGGTCCATGCGGCGCGCGTGCGCCCTTCGGTGTGCACGAGGCACTGGTGGCCTTCGAGCTCTTTCGGTTTGTGCGGGCTTCCCCATTTGGCGAGGTATGCCGGCGCAGCGACCAAATGACGGCGTCCGTCCCCGAGCGCGTGGGACTGCAGTGTCGAGTCCAACTGGAGCCCGACACGGATGGCGACGTCGTAGCCCTCGTCGACGAGGTTGGTGTATCGGTCGCCGAAAACGAGCTCGAGTTCGACGGCCTCATGCTCCAACAGGAAGTCGGTCACGGCGGGGACGATGAACCGCTGACCGAAGACGACGGGGACGTTCAGGCGAATGCGCCCTCGGAGCGCGGTGGCCTCCTCACGCGCCTCGGCGACTGCGGCTTCGTAGTCGCTCAGGATCACCGTCGCGCGTTGATAGAAGCGCCGGCCCGCGTCGGTGACGCGCAGGGAGCGGGTCGTTCGGTCGATGAGACGCACGCCGAGGTGCTCTTCGAGGGCGGCGATCCACTTGCTGACCGTCGACTGCTTCACCCGCAGCTCGGCCGCGACGCCAGAGAAGCTCTCGAGCTCGACGAGCCGCGTGTAGGCCTGGAGGGCGGAAAGCCGGTTCATGAGCGAGTGTTCTACCGTGCAGACGCGCGGGGCAAGCATTCCGTAGAGGAATAAATGTTAGGCCACAGTAGGCCTTTCTGGTCCCTTCGGGGTTTCGTAGCTTCAGCGCATCCACGGCCCAAGAGTGGGCCAGGAGGAAGAAGTTATGTTCGTCGAAGGAAAATCGATTCTGGTCAGTGGTGCCAGTCGGGGTATCGGCCGCGCGTTCGTCGAGGTGCTACTAGAGCGCGGCGCGCGCAGGGTGTTCGCCACTGCGCGCTCTGCCGAAGACACGGAGCAACTTGCAGCGGTCGACGTGCGCGTTCGTCCTATCCGCCTCGACGTCACGGACAGAGCGAGCATCAGCGCGGCCATCGTGCAGGTCGAAGGCCTCGACCTGCTCATCAACAATGCGGGCAGCCTGGTGGGGTACAGTCTGCTCGAGAGTTCGCGGGATGCGATCGAGGCAGACTTCGCGGTGAACTTCTGGGGCGCGCTCGACCTCACGAAAGCCTGTTTGCCGAGGCTCGAGGCCAGCAAGGGAGCCGTGCTCAACATGTTGACGCTGGTGTCGATGGCGTCGATGGCTGCCATCGGTGGCTACTCCGCGTCGAAAGCCGCTGCCTGGTCCATGACCCAGGCCCTGCGTAAAGAGCTGGGGGACCGCGGTGTCACGGTGTTCGCTGCGTATCCGGGCGCGGTGGATACCGACATGATCCGATCGTTCGAGATGGACAAGACGCCACCGCGGGTGGTGGCAAAGAACGCGATCGACGCCGTCGAGGCGGGGACCGTCGACAGCTTTCCCGACCCGATGGCCAAGCAGGCTGGGGCGGCGTGGTTGAACAACCCACGCGACCTCGAAGCGATGTTCGCCAACATGTAGGCCCGAGCGACGGAGGAGATGATCGCCATGAAGCGAGAGAAAGTTGCTGTCCTTGGGCTCGGCGCAATGGGGTCGAGAATGGCGTCCCGTCTGGTCGAGGCCGGGCACGACGTGGTCGTCTACAACCGTACTGCTGCTGCTACGGAGCCGCTGGTGGCCGCTGGTGCTCGATGCGCATCGCACCCGCGCACGGCCGTCGTCGATCGCGACGTGGTCATCTCCTGCGTACGAGACGACGATGCTGCCCGCGCAGTCTGGCTCGACCTCGAACACGGAGGTCTCCTCCGGATGAAGCCGGGGAGCACGCTCATCGAGTCGAGCACGCTCACGCCGGCCTGCGTCGGTGAGCTAGCGGCCCGCGCCCGTGCACGCGGAGTACGGTTCCTCGATGCCCCCGTCGTGGGTACCCGGCCTCATGCAGAGACCGGCCAGTTGATCTATCTCGTGGGTGGAGACGCAGCCGCGCTCTCACACGTGTTGCCCCTTCTCGCGGTGCTCGGTGCGGCCGTTCACCACGTTGGCGAAACGGGGGCGGGGGCGACCATGAAGCTCGCGGTCAACGCGCTGTTCGCCATCCAGGTCGCAGCTTTTGCCGAGCTTCTGGCGGTGGCAAAGCGCTCGGGTGTGGCATCGCAGACGGTCATCGAGGTGCTTGGGGTTCTTCCCGTCACCAGCCGCGCTGCCATAGGTGCGGCATCGCTGATGGTCTCGGGGGAACATGCGCCGATGTTCCCCGTCGACTTGGTGGTGAAAGACCTCGGCTACGCAGAAGCTCTCGCTCAGGACACGGCGATCGAGCCAGTGCTCATGGCGTCGGCGCGCGGCCAGTTTGCGCGGGCTCGAGCTGCGGGTCGTGGCCGTCTCAACATCACCGCCGTCGCCGAGCTGTTCGGCGATTGAGCACAGTAGGCGGAGCGCCTTTGAGACTGAGCCTGGTCCTAGCGTGACCCCGAGAGCGTCTCGCAGAGGTGCCAGAGGCTTCGCCACCGGCCCTCGTCGCGCGCGGGGTCTTGGGGGCGTAGCTGCACGATCCCCATCGTGTTGTGCACGTAGCCCCCCGGCGGCACGTCGAGCTGCGTGAGCGCGTACAAGCTGGTCTGGGCGCCTTCCGTGGTGGTGAGGAGCGCCGCCTCGCGGAGCCGTCGCGCGGCGCGTGGCACCTCACCGGTGAGCCCCGAGGCCACGACACCGGGGTGAACGGCCACCAAGTGCATGGCGGGGAATCGCCGCTGGGTCTCGAAGGCCCACCACAGGTTGCCGAGCTTCGAGCGGGCATAGGCGCGGGTGCACCCCGCGGCGCCGCGGTACCGATACGCGTGGGTACAGTCGTCGACGGTGATGTAGATGTCGCCTGTGAGCACCACCACACGCGCACCCTTGGGCAGGCGCGACTGGAGTCGCCGGAAGAGCAGGTGGTGACCCAGCACGTTCGTCGCAAACGCAAGCTCGTGTCCCTGCGCAGAGACGTTGTAGGCCCGCGGCCACACCCCTGCGTTGAACACCAGGCCGTCGAGCGGGTCGTCGCCGAGCGCGGCCACCGTGCCATCGACGGAGCTCAGGTCACTCAGATCGAGAGGGACCGGTCGTGCGGAGCCGCCCGTCTCGTCTTGCAGTCGTCGGCACGCCGCACGCGCCTCGTCCTGGTTGCGCGACGCCATGACGACCTCCGCCCCGCGCTCGAGCAAGCCGCGACAGGTGGCCAAGCCGATGCCGGCGTTGCCCCCGGTGACCAGGATCCGCCGCCCGTCGAGGCGGGGCGCGTCGGGACAGGCGATGCTGCGTCGACGCTGGTCGGCCATCGAGGCCCAAAGACGTGGGCCCCAGTGCAGCGAAGGATGGTGGGTAACCGAAAGCGGCACGAACGCGCGGCGATGCTACCGCAGAAATAGGTGACGCGGACGTCCGGGGAAGGGGAAGACGGACGCCCGCGTCGGGGGGGCAAACTGAAGCTCGCGCTTCAGCGCAACGAATGGGGGGAGCTCAGAACTGGGCCGCTTCGGTCGACTCTGCGAGCGCACCGGTGGACGATTGGCCGCCGGTGATCACGTTGCGGACCTCGTCGAAGTAGCCGGTGCCGACCTCGCGCTGGTGGCGGGTGGCGGAGTAGCCCTCGGCCTCGGCCGCGAACTCGGCCTGCTGCAGCTCGGAGTAGGCGCTCATGCCGCGCGTCTTGTACTCCTTGGCGAGCTGGAACATTCCGTGGTTCAGGGCGTGGAAGCCGGCCAGGGTGACGAACTGGAACTTGTAGCCCATGGCGCCGAGCTCGCGCTGGAACTTGGCGATGGTGTCCTTGTCGAGGTTCTTCTCCCAGTTGAAGCTGGGCGAGCAGTTGTAGGCCAGCATCTTGCCGGGGTGCTCCTTCTGGATGGCCTCGGCGAAGGTGCGCGCTTGC
The DNA here is from genome assembly GCA_030426145.1 of Polyangia bacterium. Lineage (GTDB taxonomy): Bacteria > Myxococcota_A > Polyangia > Polyangiales > Polyangiaceae > JAPYTK01. The sequence goes on along the minus strand of JAUHZF010000190.1, from coordinate 12,601 downwards.
TCGAGGTCGGGATGGGACGTCTCCATCCAGATGAGGTCGGCGTAGGGCGCGTAGGCCAGGCCGCGTGCGATGCAGCGCTCCATGCCGGTGCCCTTCAGGCGGAAGAAGCCCTCGGGGGTGCGCTCGTCGCTGATGAAGGGGCGGTCGCGCTCGTCGACGTCGCTCGTGATGAGCTTGGCGCTGTCGGCGTCGGTGCGCGCGACGAGCACGGTGGGCACGTCGGCGATGTCGGCCGCGAGGCGGGCCGCGACGAGGGTCTTGATGAACTGACCCGTGGGCACGAGAACCTTGCCGCCGAGGTGGCCGCACTTCTTCTCGCTTGCGAGCTGGTCTTCGAAGTGAACGCCCGCGGCGCCTGCTTCGATCATGCCCTTCATGAGCTCGTGCGCGTTGAGTGCGCCGCCGAAGCCGGCTTCCGCGTCGGCCACGATGGGCGCGAACCAGTGGGTGTCGCTGCCACCTTCGCTGTGGTCGATCTGGTCGGCTCGCTGAAGCGCCTGGTTGATGCGCTTGACCACCATCGGGACGCTGTTGGCGGGATACAGCGACTGGTCGGGGTACATCTGACCCGCGAGGTTGGCGTCGGCCGCGACCTGCCAGCCGGAGAGGTAGATGGCCTTGAGGCCGGCCCGAACCATCTGCATCGCCTGGTTGCCGGTCAGGGCGCCGAGTGCGTTGACGTAGTCGTCGGTGGTGAGCAAGTCCCAGAGGCGCTCCGCCCCGAGGCGGGCGAGGGTGTGCTCGATGCGAACGGAGCCGCGCAGTCGCAGGACGTCCTTATCGGTGTAGGGGCGCACGATGCCTTCCCAACGGTCGCGCTTCTTCGGCTTGTTGCTCACGGCCGGGGGGGCGGGGGTCATCGGGTGGCTCGGGTAGCTGTAGTTCACGCTCATGGGGCTATCTCCTCGTCTCGATAAAAGGAACGCTGTGATCAGTCCGCCAAGAGATGCTCGTAGGCGGGAAGGGTGAGAAAATCGGTGAATTGGCTGGTGTCGGTCGCGACCTTCAGGAACAGGTCGCGGGCTTCGGCGAACTTGCCGTTGCGGTAGTGCGCATCGCCGACCTCTTCGGCGATCACGGCCATCTCTTCGGCGGTCACGCGCTCGACGCGGCCTACGGTGACGGCTTGGCCATCCTCGGTGGTCACGCCGTGGCGTACCCACTGCCAGATCTGCGTACGGCTGATCTCCGCCGTCGCTGCGTCTTCCATCAGGTGATAGAGCGGCACGCACCCCTGACCGCGGAGCCAGGCCTCGAGGTATTGGATGCCGACGCGGATGTTGAGGCGGAGGCCCGCGTCGGTGCAGGTACCTTCGGGAACCGCGATGAGGTCGGCGGCGCTCACCTGCACGTCGTCGCGCTGTTTGGCGATCTGGTTCGGCGAGTCACCGAGCGCGCGGTCGAAGACCTCCTTGGCCACAGAGACCAGGCCGGGGTGCGCGACCCACGTTCCGTCGTGACCATCGCCGGCCTCGCGCTCCTTGTCGGCGCGGACCTTGGCGATGGCCGCCTCGTTGGCATCGGGATCCGACTTGATCGGGATCTGCGCGGCCATGCCGCCCATCGCGAAGACGCCGCGACGATGGCAGGTCTTGATGACGAGCTGGCTGTAGGCTCGCATGAAAGGCTGCGTCATGCCGACCTGGCTCCGGTCCGGGATCACGAAGTCGGGTCGGTTCCGGAAGGTCTTGATGAAGCTGAAGATGTAATCCCAACGTCCACAGTTCAGACCCGCGGAGTGGTCGCGCAGCTCGTAGAGGATCTCGTCCATCTCGAAGGCGGCCGGGAGCGTCTCGATGAGCACCGTGGCCTTGATGGTGCCGTTCGGCAGGCCGAGCTTCTTCTGCGCCGCGACGAAGACGTCGTTCCACAGACGCGCCTCGAGGTGGCTCTCGAGCTTGGGCAGGTAGAAGTAGGGACCCGTGCCTTTGGCCAGCAGCGCCTTGGCGTTGTGGAAGAAGTAGAGGCCGAAGTCGACGAGGCCCGCCGGAACCGGCTCACCCTCGTGCTGGATGTGCTGTTCCCGTAGATGCCACCCGCGTGGGCGGACCATCAGCGTTGCCACCTTCTCCCCGAGGGCGTAGCGCTTGCCGCGCTTCTCGTCTTCGAAGCTGATGGTGCCGGCGACCGCGTCGCGGAGGTTCACCTGACCGCCGATGACGTTCTCCCACGTGGGCGCGTTCGAGTCTTCGACATCGGCCATGAAGACGTCGGCGCCCGAGTTGAGGGCGTTGATGATCATCTTCCGGTCGACGGGACCGGTGATCTCGACGGCGCGCCGCTGGAGGTCGTCGGGCAGGCGCGCGACCTTCCAGTCGCCCTCACGGACGTGTTTGGTCTCGGCCAGGAAGGTGGGGTCTTCGCCTGCATCGAAGCGAAGCTGTCGGGCCTTGCGGGCCGCGATCAGCTCGTTCACCCGAGGGCCGAATGCGGCCACCAGCTCGCCGACGAAGGCGAGTGCTTCGGGGCTCAGGATTGTTTCGTCGCCGCTCACGCGCGGCCCCACCACCTTCAGTCCCATGTCCGTGCTTCCTCCTCGACCCCTTCCCGGGAGCCGGATTTCGACGCGGTGCGGCGACACCTCCGTGACACCTGATGCTGTCCTGCGTCGTTACTCGGATAGTTTTGGGGCTCGATGTGGCGACTGTCAAAGATAACAATGAAAACAATAGGTTAAGGTTGTTGTGGTTCGTTAATGACATCTGGACAGATTGTAAGGTCTGTAAAGAAGTGGCAGGCTAAGTCACGGGAACATGGCAGACGGACCGATGCTCGGCGCCAAGGTGCGTCAACTCCGGCGGCGGGAGAAGCTGACCCAGGCTCAGATGGCGGAGCGCCTCGGGGTGAGCGCCAGCTACCTCAACCTCATCGAGAACAACCGCCGGCCGCTCACGGCGAACCTCCTGCTCAAGCTCGCGCAGACCTTCCAGCTCGACCTCTCCAGCTTCGCGCCTTCGGATGATGCGCGCCTCGTGGCCGAGCTACGCGAGGTGTTCAGTGACCCCCTCTTCGAAGGTGACCGCGTCACCCCGGGCGACCTCAAGGAGCTCGCCGCGAGCCAACCCGGCGTGGCCCGGACGGTGCTGCGGCTCTACCGCGGGTATCGCAACGCGATGACGTCGGCCGAGAGCATGGCCGAGAAGCTCTCGGCGCAGGGGGGAGCGAGCAGCGTCATGGCCCACAGCCCGCTCGATGAGATCAACGACCTCCTCCAGCGCCACAACAACCACTTCGGCGAGCTCGAAGAAGCGGCGGAGCGGCTTTGGGACGAGGCCGAGCTCGACTTCGACAACGTCTACGGCGGTCTCGTCGACTACCTCCAGCGTGAGCACGGGATCTCGGTTCGGGTCGAGAAGGCGGCGCCGGACCAGCCCATGCGACGCTTCGACCCGCGACGGGGGCTCATCACCCTCAGCGAGGTGCTTCCGCCGCGCAGTCGGCGCTTCCAGCTCGCGCACCAGATCGGCCTCATCACCCAGGCCGACGTGTTCGACGACATCGGTCTCGGCGACGAGCTCGGGGGCGAGGAGTCACAGGCGCTCGCGCGGGTCGTGCTCGCCAACTACTTCGCGGCCGCCATCTTCATGCCCTACACGGCCTTCCGTGAGGCGGCTGAAGACGTGCGCTACGACGTCGAGCTGCTCGCCCACCGCTATCGCTGTAGCTTCGAGCAGGTCTGCCATCGTCTCACCACGCTGAGTCGCAAGGGCGAAGAGGGCATCCCGCTCCACTTCATGCGCATCGACGTGGCCGGCAACATCAGCAAGCGATTCAGTGGGAGTGGGATTCGCATGCCGCGATTCTCCGGTGCGTGTCCCCGGTGGAACGTGCACACGGCTTTCCTGACGCCTGGCATGCTGCGGATCCAGCTCTCGCGCATGCCCGATGGCACGGTCTACTTCTGCATCGCGCGCACGGTGCAAAGGGCGCACGGCGGTTGGCACGCGCCGCACACGGTCTTCTCCATCGCGCTCGGCTGCGAGGTTCGTTACGCGCGGCGCATGGTCTACTCCGACGGCATCGACCTCGAGCAGCTCGACGCCGCGACGCCGGTGGGCACCACCTGCCGAACCTGCGAGCGCATGAGCTGTGAGCAGCGGGTCTTCCCCCCGATGCAGCACCCGCTTCAGATCGACGAGAACGAGCGGGGCATGTCTTTCTTCGCGCCAGTCACCAGTCGTCGTAAGCGTCAAAGCGATCTCCCATGATGCGCCAGCTTTCCGTCCTCCTCGCGTCGTCGCTGCTCCTCGGTTGCCCCAAGAAGAGCCCCGAGCCCGTCGACCCCACCGCCGACACGTCCACTGCCCCGATGCCCACCAGTCCTGCGCCCACCAGCTCGGCGACGGCCTCCACCCTGAAGGGTGGCTGGCGCGTCGAGGTCACGTCCGAGGATCCGAGCATCAACCCGGCCATGTTCGAGGGGAAGCGCGCCAAGATCTTCTTCGCCCACACCGCTTCGGTGAAGGAAGGAAAGGTCGTGGTCGAGCACGCCGAGCTCGCGCCCACCACCGCGGCCGCGGAAGACGGCGAGACCCTCGACGCTTTGCTTCACGACACCGATTGGGCCGCTCTCGAGAAGGAGACCGCGGCCGAAGAACCGCCGGAGGGGGGCACGACCTTCGTCATCCAGGTCGAGCGAGGGGAGTCCAAGCACCGCCTCACCACGAGCAACCCCGCCGACTACCCGGTTCTGAGCAAGCTGCTCGACCTGCTCAAGAAGACGTCGGGCGCCCCGGGCTGAGCCGGGCCAGTGCCGCCTCGTAGTCCTCGGGGGTATTGAGGTTGTCGAGGCAGTGCAGTTCGGGGTCGAGCGCCCGCAGCGCCTCGTCTTCGAGAAGCTCGTCGGGGCTGACGAAGCGCGTATGGCTGGCCTCGAAGAGAAAGAAGGGGCGGGGGCGGTCCTCCGCGAGCAGGCGCTCCGCGACAGCTGCGACCGACGGGCGGTAGATGGCGGCCAAGGGGTGGTGGAAGCGGGCGTTCTCGCGGACGACGGCGATGTCGTGATCGCGCGCCAGCTCGTGAAGGCGCCGAATGAATGCGGCGTGCAGAAAGGGAGCATCCGTGCTCGAGACGAAGGCCCTTTCACAGCGCCCTTCGAGCGCCCGCAAGCCGACCGCGATCCCCTGAAGGGGTCCGCGCCCCTCCTCGGGGTCGTGATGCACGGCCACGCCTTCGGGCAAGGGCGGCAAGGTCTGTCCGGGGGCGGCAACGGCCACCACCGGCCCCGCGACCTCGGCGAGCACGCGGGTCACCCGCGTCAGCAGGACCTCGTCGCCAAAGGGAAGCCATGCCTTCGAACGACCCATACGCCGGCTGCGCCCTCCACAGAGCACCACGGCACCCAACGGCGTCATGCGATGAACCCCCGTTCGCGCAGCTGAGCCCGCACCGCCTCGTCGCCGAGGACCTCGACCAGTGCCGCGACACCGGGTTTGTCGCGCCGACGTCGGGGGACCGCAAAGTCGAACCGCTCCTCGGCATAGGGCAAGAAGGCGAGGCCATAATCCCGCGCCACCACGTCGATGGCGACCCCGAAGTCGGCGCGGCCTTGAGCGATGGCGGCGGCCACGGCCTGATGCGAGCTCGCCTCCACCGCATAGCCGGGCGGGCGCGCTGCGCCGAGGAGTCGGTCGATGAGGATCCGGGTGCCGGCGCCTACCTGACGATTGACCAGGCGTGCTTCGGGATCGTTCGCCGCGATGCTCGCCACGACAGAGGCCGCATCGTCTCCCGAGAAACGTGCATCGTCGTTCCGAGAAACCAGACCCTGGCGTCGTCCGTAGCCTTCGATGAGCGTGAGGTCGTCGCCGAGCAGGTGGCGGTTGTAGGTGCCGGATTCGGGATCCATGAGGTGAACCGGGGCCACGTCACACGCTCCGCGTCGTGCGGCGACGATGCCGGCCTCGCTTCCCACCGCGACCATTTTTACGCTCACTCCGCGGTGGCGGAGGGCGGTGACGAGAACGTCGAGGCCCACGCAGTGGCTTCCGATCACCACGAGGTCGACGGGCCGCGGCTCTTCGCCGCCCACGGCGATGACCTCCACGCCGGTTCCTTCGGCCACCTGCTCGGTACGGCGCGGAATGCGGAAGTAGCCGTCGGCTCGGCTCCAGGTGGTGACCGAGCCCGAGCCCTTGCCGACGGGATAGGCGAGGAGCGTGCCCGTGTCGTCGCGGACGAGATGAACCAGGCTGTACTCGGTGCGGCCCGCGTCGCTCCGAAGACGACGCGGTACCCTCGCCGATACGGACGGAAGCGATGCGGCCGGCAAACCAGCCATGCGGCGCAGCAGCGGCACCACGAATTCGTGGAAGGTGAAGATGGCAGAGGTCGGGTAGCCGGGCAGCACCACCACCGGCTGGCGGCCGTGGGCTGCCAGGCAGAGCGGTTTGCCGGGCTTGAGCGCAACGCCATGTACCACCACCCCTGGCGCCGCCAGATGCTCGCTGAGGGCGGCGACGTTGAGGTCGCCAGGCCCTTTGGAGGTGCCGCCGCTGAACAGCACCACGTCGGCGAGCGCCAATGCTCGACGTAGGCCGTCGACGATCGCCGCAGGATCGTCGGGCAGGATGCCCATCGGGATGGGACGTGCGCCGTGCTCCGTGATGGCCGCCTCGAGCATGGGGCCGTTGGCGTCGAAGAGCTGCGCCGTGGTGAGGTCGGCCCCGGGCGCCACGAGCTCGTCCCCGGTGGAGAGGATGGCCACGCGTGGTTGCCGCCGCACGCTGACTTCGGCGTGGCCACATGCGGCGAGCACACCGATCTCGCGCGAGGTGAGCACGTCGCCGCGACGGTAGAGGGTTTCGCCGCGGCAGAGGTCGGTGCCGGCGTAGGTGATGGCGCCGCCGGGCACTTGGGCGCGCCAGAGCACCACCTCGTCGCCCTCGACGTCGGTGTACTCCACCATCACCACGGCGTCGGCACCGCGCGGTAGCGCGCCCCCCGTGGGCACACTCATGGCTTCACCCTCGGCCAGTGGCTTCGACGGCGGATGCCCGATCGCCACCGGCTCGGGATGCCGGCGCAGTCGCACCGGTGCCGCTTCGGTCGCTCCGTAGGTGTCGATGGCCCGCACCGCCCAGCCGTCGAGGTTGGCACGGTCGAAGCCGGGCACGTCGACGGCGCTGGTGATGTCGTCGGCGAGCACGCGACCGAGGGCGAGGTCGAGGGGCACGGTCTCGGTGCCGAGGTCGTCCCAGCCATCGGGGAGGGCGGCTTCGAGCGCAGCCCGGGCCTCGTCGCCGTCGGTGACCACCAAGAACTGCCGCTGCTTCATGACGCCTCGTCGTAGCGGTACACCAAGACCTCGTCGCCCTCTGCGTGACCTTCTGAGCCCTCGTCGACGATCACGGCGCCGTCGGCCTCCGTCGTCGAGCTGAGAATGGAGGCGCCGCTCAGCATGACTGGATGTGCGTTCCACCCATCACCATCTGGCGTCAGGCGCACGCGGAGGTAGTCGGTGCGGCCAAGAGGGCTGCTCACCTTGCGGGTGAGTCGGGCGCGAACGCTTCGCTCGGGCCAGGCGACGGAGCGCCCACCGAGACGTCGCAGCGCGGGCCCGGCGAAGAAGGCGTAGGCGCAGAGGCACGAGACCGGGTTGCCGGGCAGGAGAAACACCGGGCGTGGACCGATGAACCCAAAACCGGCGGGACCCGAAGGGCGCATGGCCACGCCGTGGACCGTGAGCTCTCCGAGGGCTGCGAGCACCCGGGGCGCATGGTCCTCAGGGCCTACCGACGAGCCCCCCGTGACCAGGGTGAGGTCGGCCGGTTCGCGCATCGCGGTCTCGATGGCACGCGGGTCGTCGGGCAGTCGCACGATCTCCACCGCCGCGGCGCCATCGCGGCGACACAGCGCGTGCAACACCAGGCTGTTGCTGTCGACCACGCGCGGCCCCTCGGGCATGGCCCCCGGGGCGAGCAGCTCGTCTCCGGTGATGAGGATTCGAACGCGCGGCCTCCGCACGACCGCGACCGCGCCCACGCCTACGCTCGCGACGACACCCGCATCCTGCGGGCGCAACCGTCGACCCGCGTGCAGGACGACCGCGCCTTCATCGACGTCTTCCCCCACGGGGGCCACGTGCTTGCCCGGTGGAACGGCCGCCACCGCCTGCACCTCACCATCACGCCCCGGGTCGGTGAGCTCGGCCATCAGGACGGCGTCGGCGCCCGGCGGGAGCGCGGCGCCGGTCGTGATGCGCACCGCATCCCCTGGTCTCACCAGCGAACCATCGTAGGCGTGGCCGGCACGAACCTCGCCGATCACGCTCAGGGAGCGCGGCCGCGTCTCGCTGGCGCTGGTGGTGGAAGCGGCCGCTACGGCGTAGCCATCCATCATCGCGCGCGGGAAGTGCGGCACCGCGATGCGCGCGCGGACCTCGACCGCGGCCACGCGGTCGGCAGCTTCGGTTACCGGCACCGACTCGGGCGCCAGCGGCGCCACCCGTGCGAGGAGACGCTCGAGCGCGGTCGCGACGGGGACCCGCTCGGCGAAGCCGCACATGCGTGGGTCAGCCGGCGTCATCCCCTCCGAAGCGCTCCGCCATCTCTTCCGAGAAGGCCTCTCGCATCGACGAGAAGGGGTTGAGCGCAACCTGTCCCAGGCCGCAGATGCTCGTCTGCGCCATGGTGTCGCTCAGCTCGTCGAGAAGCGCGAGGTGGCGACGCTGTCCGCGACCGTCGACGGCTTCGTCGAGCATGACCATCGCCTTCTCCGACCCCATGCGACAGGGCACGCACTTGCCACAGGACTCGTTGCGGAAGAAGGCCACGACATCCCGCGCGACGGCGAGCAGGTCGCGTCCCTCGGCGATGACCAACAAGGCGCCCGAGCCGAGCATCGTGCCGGCCTCGGCGAGGCGGTCGAAGTCGATGGGCGTGTCGGCCCGCGCAGCGGCGACGAAGTTCGACGAGGCGCCACCAGGGGCGAATGCGAGGAGCTTCTTGCCATCCCGCACGCCCCCTGCACGCTCGATGAGCTCGGCCACCGTCGTTCCCATCGGGATCTCGTAGACCCCGGGCTGCGCCACGTCGCCGCTCACCGCCATGAGCTTGAGCCCGCCACAGCCACGGGTGCCCCGCGCCCGCCAGCTGGCTCCGCCCTCCGATACGATGGTCGGCACGAAAGCGAAGGTCTCGACGTTGTTGATGAGGGTCGGGCGACCGTGAAGCCCCTCCTGACCGGGGTAGGGAGGCTTGTTGCGCGGCTCGCCGCGACGGTCTTCGAGGCACTCGAGCAACGCCGTCTCTTCGCCGAGGATGTAGCCGCCCGGCGAGACGACGACCTTCAGCTCGAAGCGTCGCCCCGAGCCAGCCGCATCGTCGCCCACGATGCCTCGTGCCCGCGCATCGTCGATGGCGGCTTGAAGGCGCAGCCGCTCGGGCTCGTACTCGTGGCGGATGAACACGATGCCCTCTTCGGCGCCGACGACCAGCCCCGCGAAGACCATGCCTTCGATCACGAGGTGGGGGAGATGGGCGAGGATGGTGCGGTCTTTGAAGGTCCCGGGCTCACTTTCGTCCGCGTTGCAGACGACGTACTTCCGGCCGGCCGGCTCGGCGCGAACCAGCGACCATTTGCGGCCGGTGGGAAAACCTGCGCCGCCCATGCCGCGGAGACCGCTCTCGTCGAGGGCGGCGAGGCAAGCGCTGGGCGCAGCGCCGTCGGCGACCCATCGCGTCACCGCACCGTAGCGGCTCGCGTCGTCGGGATAAGGGTCACAGGCGAAGTCCGGCGTCCCCGAATCGTCGTAGTAGGCGGACGGCGACGGCGGGACGGCGAGTGCAGCGGGCAGGTCGGTGAGGGCGACGGGAGCCTCTCCCACCGCGGCTGCGGGTGCGCGCTCACACCGGCCGAGGCAGCTGACTTCGTGGATCTCGATCTCGTCCCCCGCCAGCGCCCGAGCCGCGGCGCGTTGGGCCTCTGTCGACGCCATCCGACATGCCACGTCGCGACAGATCGACACCGTCTGGCGGCGGGGCGCCTCGGCACGGAAGTGTGGGTAGAAGGAGACGAGCTCCTGCAGGCGATAGAGCGGCACACCCTGTCGCCGCGCCAGCTCCTCGAGCCGAGGGCGGTCGAGATGCCCGTGCTCTCGCTGCAGCTCGTTCAGCGCGTCGATCAGGGTCCCCATGCCGAGGACAATACAACGATCAGATCTCGATACAGAAGCCGACGTCGTCGTTGTTGCTGCTGTTCTGGCAGAGGTAGCCAGGGCCGCAGGCGTCGGGCTCGCCGAGCTTGCACAGCTTGATGCAGGTGCCGGTGCTCACCTGGCAGTAGTGGTCCTCCGCACAAGGGCAGGCTTCGCCGGCCTGGCCATCGCCGGGCTCGACGCACGCCGTGGTGCCGTCCTGACGAACGATGGTGCACGTGAGGCCATCTTCGCAGAGGTCGTTCTCGGCCAGTGGCGTGCACTCGTCGGCGGGAATGCACACGGGGATGAGGGGCGGCTCGCTCACGTTGACCGCATCCATGGCCGCCATGGGCTGGGGGGCGCAGTAGGTGTCGGCGGGGCAGGCTTCGACGTCACCGCAACAGTAGCGGCGGCACAACCCCGAGGCATCGCAGCCGAGACCCGCGCCACAGTCGGCGGAGGTGAGGCAGGGCATGTCCTCGGCCTTGTCCGCGGCGTCGACGCACATGCCGACCACCGAGGCCGCCATGTCGTCGTAGGTGAGCTTGCAGTCGCCACCGTCGGTGCCTGCGCCGCTGCCGCCCTCGCCACCCATACCCCCACCCATGCCACCGGAGCCGCCATCGCTCGATGCGCCGCACTCGAGGGTGGCGTCGGGGCCGGGCACGCACGCGGTGCCGCAGAGCTCGCCGTAGTTGAGCGGCGTGGGGGCACCGCCCCCGTTGAAGTTGGTGTTGATGCCGCCGCCACCGCCACCGCTACCAGCCGGAGGCGACCCGGTCCCGGTGCTCACGCCTCGCTCTGCGTCGAGCGCCGATGATTCGAACGCACCGCAAGCGCCCGCCGTCAGGCCGAGGCCAGCGGCGAGGATGAGGAAGTAGCTGGGTCGAAGCATGGAAGCGACTCGTGAGAAGGTTAGCACCGGAAACGAGGGTTCGCGAAAACCTCATCCACGAAGCGTGCCGATGTCGCTAGTGAGACTTTTCAGTCACTTGGGGGTGTGTCGAAGTCTGCACGCGTGCACAGCCCCCTGACGGTGGTGTCATGCCTGCGGGTTTTGCACCACAGGTGTGCCACGGCGCGGAGCCGCCGTCCCCCGAGGGGGACGGAAGGTCAGTTGCGACCGATGGTGCCTTCGACCTTGTTGCCGGCGTCGTCGTAGGCTCGAACCACCACCAGGTGGGGCCCCTTCGGCACGTGGTTGCTCACGTCGACGTCGAAGGTTTCGCTGGCCTCGTCGAAGACGCCGTCGGTGGGATGAATCGGGAACCAGGTCTTCTTCCCGACGAGCGAGAACTCGATGTAGGAGATCGGTCCCACCTGGTCGGTCGCCGTGCCCGTGAGCTTGGTGCCAGCCAGCTTGAGGTTGGTCAGCGCGGGGGCGGTGTTGTCGACGGTGAAGGTCCGCGAGATGAGGCTGTGCTTGGTGACCTTGCCCGGGGGATTGACCAGCTCGTCGGTCGCGTCGACCCGGATGCGGTAGCGACCCTCGGGCACGCCAGAGGTGTCCCAGGTGTAGCTCGTGCTCGTGTGCAGCACGGCGTTCTCCAGCAGGGCGAACCAGGTCTTGGCGCCCTCGCGCTGGTAGAAGATGCGGTAGCGCAGCTTGTCGTTGTCGGGGTTGTCGACCTTCCAGCTCACGTTGACCTTCGTGCTGGGGCTGCCTTTCTTCGAGCCGGACGCCGGTACGCTGCTGCTGCCCGTGTCGCCGCCGTCGTCACCCGCCTTGATCTCGGTGATGAGGGCACGCGCGTTGTCGGTGATGAACGCAGCCTTCACCTCGAAGAGCTTGGCGTTGGGGTCCTTGGCCCAGCGGGCGCGTACCTGGAGGTATCGTGCGGCAGGGGCGTCGATGGCGCCTGGTGCGGCGAGGCTCTTGCCCCAGGCACTCCAGGTCTTGTCGGGCTTCTTGGTGTTACCCGAGCGGGTTTGGAGCTCGAGCGCACCTTCGCCGCGCCACTCGAGTTTGCCCCAGTTGGCGCGCAGACCGGCGTCCATCACCTGGCTCGTCCAGACGGCGTCAGGGCCGCCCTTGCCCTTCACGGTGTGGAAGACGACGGGGTCACCGGTGGCGATGTACTTGTTGCCACCCACGAGATTGATGGCCGCGATGACCTTCTCCTCGGTATCCACGAGCACCCGCTCGACGTGGTTGTCGGTCACGGTGTAGACGCGGCCTTCCCCGGCGCCGCCCACCACGGGACGCTCCTGCTCGTCGAGCACGAGGGTGGGGAAGTGGGTGGAGCTGCTCTCCATCATCTGCTCTGCCACGCCATTGGTGTCGAAGCGCATGAGCTCACCACGGCCGGGCCGGGAGGAGCCGGAGCCGGCGCCACCGCGGCCACCCATGCCGCCCAACATGCCCATCGGCATGCCGCTGCTGCCGCCGCCGCCGTTGTAGTTGTTGGCGACGGCGTAAACGACACCCTTGCTCGTGACGGCGATGGCCTTCACGTCGGTGCG
>JAUHZF010000583.1 GCA_030426145.1 Polyangia bacterium | reverse complement strand
TCTGCCCGCAGTGTGCGATGCGTCGTAGCTGCGAGGGCGACTGCAAGGCAGTGGTGCCGGGCAGCGAGCGGTTTCGGCTGCGCCTGTATGGAGTGTTTCGCCAGCCGCGGGGCATCGATGGCACCGTCGCCAAACACGGGATCACCGTCACCGTCTGCAACCGTGGGCGCTGCGTCGATGTGAGCGACGGCCGATCGTCGATCGATGTTACAGCCCGCGAACTCATGACGAGCGGCGTCGAGGTGCGCATCGACGAAGGCGGTCGCCGACTGGTGCAGTGGTCTCGGGCCGGTCACGTCCAGCTGCTTAGAGAGAAGCTCTGCGGCGGTCTCACCTTCAACTTCTGGCCCGCGCCTGGCTACCTGGCGTACCCCGAGCTCGTGGCCGACGATCGCCTTCGCTACATGGTGTTCTACCTCGATCCGCCCAGCGGCGAAGCCCCCGCGCGGTGTGACGATGCAGGGCAGCACCTTCCGTAGGACCGGGACGTCACGGCCCCATCTCGGGACAACAGTAGTCACCGATGTTGCCAGCCGGAACGCCGCCGATCGAAGAGAACGCGCCGCCAACCATGAAGCAAACCTGTTCGCGGAGACCGCCCTCGTGTTCGAAGCCGCCGGTCTGTTCGACGATGAATGCGCTCGCGTTCCCCTGGGCGGGCGAGCCACCGAGCCCAGATCCGAGGGACCACCACCCCGTGCTGGCACCGCTGGTTCCATACCAGGCAATGCCGCGCGAGGACGCGCCCAAGATCGTGTTGAAGCCACCTACGGCAGCAACGACGACGGGCCAGACATAGCGTGAGTCCGGGTCACGCTCCAGGTCTCGGACCGGTCCGTCCGCAACACCCGCGGGCACGGGGAGCCCGGACGTCTGGAGCTTGCCGATCCGCGTATCGAGGCTGGGGGAGTAGAACGGCCCGAAGCCGAAGGTGTCCGTGAAGTTGCCGGAGAAGAAGAGCACGTCTGATGCACCTTCCACCGCCGGTTCGATGTCGAGCACCAGGCCAGCGGCGCCTGCGTGGCCGAATGGCGAGGGTGAGAAGGGGGAGTGGGTCAGGTGGTCGGAGCCGAAGTTCCCGAACGCCGACGAGAAGTTGCCTCCGACGTAGGTGACGCCGGTTGCGGCCCACTCCTTGATGGCAAAGCCCTCGTTCACGCCGGCTGATGGAGGCGGGTAGATCCACGTGTACGCAATGGGGTCGAATGCGATGTAGGACGGCGTGGCGAGAGGCGGGCCGCCAGGGTGGCTCAGGAAGTCCCCCGTGATCTCGAGGTGCCCGCCGACCAAGCCCAGACCCCGTACGGTTCCATCCAGACCGCCGAGCGGAAGGGCATGCCAGTCCGTGCCGTCCCACATGGCGATGCCTTGGGCCGCAACGCTGCCGGCATAGGTAAAGCCCCCACCGACGTAGAGGTTGCCGTCCTGAGTGATTCGCATCTCCTCACAGCCGAAGTTGGGCATTGGAACGGTGAGCCCGTTGATGCCGGACGAGTCGATGAGCGCAGACCACGAGGTCCCATCCCAGTGCGCGATGTTCTGAGCGGGTACGCCATTCACGGTATGGAAGTCGCCACAGATGAACGCACCTCCGTGGCCATCGGAGATGATCTCGTGCACGCCGGGGTTCCAGTGATCGCCCGAAAGGAGAACGTCACCGTATTTCGCAGACCCGTTGAAAGTCCCAGGTGCGCCTCCGGGACAGAACGCAACAGCATGCGTGGCGGAAGTGACCGTCATGAGAGAAGCGGCGAGAGCAGCGAAGCGAACGACTTGATGGGCCATGGCGCGCCCTATTCGCAACGTTCGTGCCACGAGGCGGCCTCCAGACTTCGCACGCCTACACATCGCCACGGCGTGGCCAGAGACGTTCCACTGTGCCGTCGAACGTACCAGTGCTCGGCGTGGGACCCGACCGCCCCGTGATCAATCCCGGACTACGCCTTGCCCAGTAGCCGCCGCAGTTTGCCACGGCTGATGTTCTGATGAGTCGCCAGAAGGTGCACGAGCGGTCAGGGCTGCCCTTTCTGAGCGTGCACTCGTGCTGGCCTCGAGCAGGTGGTGTTCACCGGCTGCAGCCTTGCCGGCCGCGCGCGTTGATCGCGGCGCCGTCATCGCCTCGACATCGCTGCTCTGCCCACCACGCCCCAGCGGCGCGAACCGCGCACCTGGAGCGGTGGGACGCCTGCAACAACGGGGACATACAACCCTCGGTGCGGCGCCGATGCGGGTGGCAGCCCGCCGTCGACAAGTTGCCACGATCCGAAAGCTCGTGCCCGCGTCAGAGTCAGCTAGGATTGTCGAGCGATGCTTCGACGTGTTCCCAGCCACTACATCCCGCTCCTGCCCGCGCTCTGTTGGGGTCTCGTGTCGTGCCTCATCTACAACGAGGACCTCCTCGTCGAGGACGACGGCCAAGGTGGAGCCACGGCAACGTCGTCGAGCTCGGACACCTCCACCAGCTCTGCGGGTGGCATGGCGACGACGAGCACCTCGTCGTCTTCGAGCACCACGACGAGCAGCAGCTCGAGCACCTCTGGCGGCGGAGGCACGGGCGGGAGCGCTCCAGTCGTTCTTTGGATCAACGAGATCCACTACGAAGACGAAGGAGGAGACGGCGACGAGGGCGTCGAAATCGCGGGAACTGCCGGCACCAACCTCAGCGGGTACCAACTCGTGGGCATCAACGGCGCCACCCTGTCCGACTACGACACGATCTCCTTGAGTGGCGTCATCCCGAACCAGCAAGCAGGCCTAGGTACGATCTGGTTTCCTTTCGCCGGACTCCAGAACGGCGGCACGTCCCCGGACGGGATCGCACTCGTCGACCCCAACGCAGCCATCGTCCAGTTCCTCAGCTACGAAGGCAGCTTCACCCCCAGCTCTGGCGTGGCCCAGGGAATGGCCTCGGTAGACATCGGTCAGACCGAATCGGACACCACCACCGACGGAACGTCGCTCCAGCTCCAAGGCACCGGCGCTTCAGCGGCGGACTTCACGTGGGCTCCGTCTGCCACGTCGACCCACAACGCGCTCAACAACGGTCAGACCTTCCAGTAGGCATCGCCGCACACATCGGCTCAATCGAAGCCGGACACTGGAACCACCAGACGACGAAGCTCTCTCGTGCGCTCTCATCGGTCGTTCACCGAGAGCTCTTCTTTTGTCGTCATCCACGAGTCGCACTCGGCACCTCTACGCGTTGACCAGATGAGTCCCACGCACGCGCCTCATGTATAGCGATCGCGCGTTCACCTGTCTGTCCCGGGGGACACGCGACCCAATATTGGCGCCGTCGACCTCAGGCCCTCACCGGCCGGAGGCTCAGCGTTCTCGATGTCTCGAGGTTCACCCACCTCAGTGACTTCACCGGCCCAACCCGCGCCTCCACCGCGGCCCGCGAGGCCCTGGCCGGGGGCGCGGCCTCGGCGGCTTGTGCTTCGAGCACCGCAGTTTCCCCCTCCATGAGAAGACTCGCGACCGCGCGCGGAACGAGGCAGCGCATCGCCCTCGCAGCTGCGTCATCCCCCGCCCACAGCGGCCACAATCGAATATGCCCGTCCGATTGGATCGGCACGACAGTGACCACGCTCGGCCCGTGCAAGCCGGCCCCTGGTGCCACCAGGACCACCGCGTGGCCCTCATCGTCCGCGACGACCGCCTCTCCGACCCAGATGAACAGCTTACCCGAGCCCATCCACTTCCGATGGTAGACACAGCCCGCCACGATGCCGCGAGAAGCGTCGTCTCCGCGCACCGGGCTGTTCCAGACCCTCACGGATACGGGTTCGAGGCGATACAACCTTCCCGTATGGCGCACGAC
>JAUHZF010000582.1 GCA_030426145.1 Polyangia bacterium | reverse complement strand
CCTCCCGACCGCCTGCGGCGAGCTCGTGGCCGAGGCCAACGCGAGTGGCGGCGGCGACAACATCACCGCCGTTCTCGTGCGGGTCGAGGCCTCCGAGGACGACCAGTGGGTCTCATCCACGTCGGCCCCGCCGCCTACGTCGGTGGTGGTCAAGCCGGACCCGGAGGCGATGGACATCGGCGCCGACGACACCGCAAAGGTGACACCCCTCAACGACCCCGAGGCCATCCTCGCGGCCCTCGAGAAGGCCGACCGAAAAGAAGAGGACTGACGCTCAGCGCTTGGCGCGCTGGGAACGCTTGGTCGAGCGCTTGGCGCTCGTCTTGGGCGCCTTCTTCGCGGGGCGCTTCTTGGGCGTGCGCGAGGTCTTGCCCTTGGGGCCGGCCGGGGCCGGTGCGCGGCGCTTGCCGGGCTTGGCGCCCTTCTTGGGCGTGGCCGGCGTGGGGCTCTGCGACGCGTTGTACATCTGGATGACGCGGTCGGTGATGTCGAGATCCTTGCGGAAGTAGGGAACAGCCTGACGGGACAGCACCATGTCGTAGCCATTCTGCGACGCGAGCTGACGGACGAGGCCCATCAGTGCGTTGTAGATGGGCATGGTGAGCTCGTTCTCCTTCTTGACGAGCTCGCGCTCCGACTTCTGTTGAGCGACCTGCAGCTCGTAGTTCATGCGCTCGAGGTCGACGTACTTCTGCTGCAGCACCTGCTGTGACGCGCCCTGCTTCTGGAGCTTCTGGAACTCGGCCTTGGCCGCTTCGAGGGCCTTTCGCTTCTCCTCGAAGTCGATCTTGCTCTGGTCGACCATGGCCTGGAGCTGCGAGCGCATGCGAAGGCCATCTTCGGTATCGGCGATCGCCCGCTGCAGGTCGATGACCGCGAGATTCATCTCGGCGGCGGCGGCGACGGAAGGGGCGAGGGTGGTCAGGACCAACACGAGGCCCGCGACCAAGCGGAGCAAAGACCGATGCATGAGGAGCTGGTAGCTACACCGCCCCACAAGGTCAAGCCGCGCGCACCTTTCCGGAGATGGCCTGTGTGGATCTAGAGATGCCCATGGCCGGGCTCAGCCGAGCTTTCGGCCGAGGCGGCGCTCGGCATGCTCGAGGAGCCGGGCCACCTCGTCGTTGCGCTCGGTGTAGCTGGAGCGGAGCTCGTGCTGCTCGATGAGCCCAGCCCGCGCCGAAATCACGTCGAACGCCTTTTCGATCGCAGCATTGGCCTCGTCGTGGTGACCCGACGAGAGCAGCGCCTCCACGTGGCAGAGCCTGATCTGCTCGTCGAACTCCTCCATCGGGCTCGAGTCGAGCACCTCGTAGCCCGGGCGAATGGCCTCGAGGGCGGCGTCGAAGTTGCGACGCGCGAGCTGAACCACGGCGAGCGCGAAGAGGCTCATCACCCGGGGGAGGGGGTCTGGGTTCGCCCCGACCAGGCCCTCCGCGACCTGGAGCGCCTCCCGCAGGTCGCCAGGCGCGCCGCGCCACGTCAGCATCATGGCGAGGTAGACCCGCGTATTGATCGCGAGCCGTCGACCGCCGCACTCGTCGGCGATGGCGGTGGCTTGGCGCTGCATGTCGATGCCGGCATCGACCGAGCCCTGGCGCGCGTAGGCCATGCCCAGGTTGTGGATGCACACGCCCTCGAGCATGCGGAGGCGGAAGCTGCGCACGTCACTCAGCGCCTTGTCGAGCAGCTCGCGGGCGCGAGCGTACTGCCCGAGGTAGTTGAGCGCGGAGGCTTGGTTGATGCGGCCACGGCTTCCGAGGTGAATGTCGCCCGCGCGATCGGCGGCCCGCACGAGCTCTTCCGCAGCGTCGATGGCGGCCTCGGGCCGGGTGAGCGCCATGAGGGCGAAGACCTTGGCGTCGAGGGCACGCAACATGGGTCCCTCACCCTTGCGTCCCGCTGCGACGGCATCGTTGACGGCGCGGTTGGCCGCCGCGAGCGCATCGTCGCTTCGTCCGAGCTCGATGAGGCCCCGAACCCGCGCGGCCGACAGCACGGCACGCCGATCCGGCGCGAGCCCGTGCTGTTCTTCGAGGACCTCGGCGAGAATGTCCTCGCCCTGCTGGGCGTGCCCCGCCTCGATGAGGCAGCCGGCCAGGAGCCGCTTGCCGTCGACCCACATGTCCGAGCCGGTGGGCACGTGCTCGGTGGCCTCGCGGGCCGAAGCGATGCCGTCGTCGAGGCGGCCCATGCGGCTGTAGACGTGGGCCTGGGTGAGGAGCAGCTGAGCTCGCTCGCCACCCCGCGCGCCGCAGTAGAGGCCGCGCTGCGCGAAGTGTAGGGCCGTGTCCATCTGCCCGAAGTTGCCGAGGGCTTGCTGGGTGGCGCGCGCGTAGAGGCCCGCGGCGCGGTCGCGGTCACTGCCGAGCTCGAAGTGGTGGGCCATGAGGCCGAGGTCGACGGAGCCCGAACCTTCGAGCCAGTCGCCAGCTGCGAGATGAAGGCGCTCGCGGTCGTCTTCGAGCAGGGTGGTGTGAGCGGCGTCGCGCACGAGTGTCTGACGGAAGAGGTACTCCCTCTGTCCGACGACGCGGCTGTCGGGCTGGGCCACGATGATCTCGGCGCCTTCGGCCACCTCGAGCTCGGCGTGCACGGGGCGGTCGAGCAGCCTCGCGACCCCACCGGACCAGAAGGTCTGCCCGAAGACCGACGCCGCGCGCACGACCTCGCGCACCGCCGGTTCGAGCCGATCGAGGCGCAGCTGCACGAGGGCTTGAACCGTGAGCGGGAGCTCGTCGTGGCCCTCCTGAAGGCAGCGGACCAGCTCCTCGAGCACGAAGGCGTTGCCGGCCGCGCGTTTGACCATCTCGCGCCGCTTGCTCTCCGGGCAGTCCGGCAAGACGTTGAGGATCATGCGCTCGGCTGCGCTCGGGGGGAGCGGGCCCAGGGTCATGCGGAGCAGGCTCGCGCGCGACCAGAGATTGGGCCGCATCGCGATGACGTCCGGCTGCGCGAAGGCGTAGCAGACGAAGCGAATGTCGGGGCAGTGGAGCACCCACTCGATGAGCTCGATGGTCGTATCGTCGGCGTCGTGGGCGTCCTCGAGCACGAGCACCTGTGGGATCCGTCCCGCTTGGGTCCGAACGTAGGCTTCGAGAGCCATGCGGATCCTCGACTGCATGAGCTGGTCGTTGGCGCGGGCGGCACGCAGTGGCTCGTCGTTCTGGTCCGGGAAGGGCACGCCCACGAGCTCACCGAGGAAAGCCCCGAGGAAGTGCAGGCTTCGGGGCAGGCGTTGGCGAACGTGGTTCTTGACCAGCTGAACCTGCTGCTCGGCGCCGGCGCCGTCCTGCACGCCCATCCGCGTGCGCAGGGCCTTGCCGAAGAGGGAGATGCTGCCCGAGCTGTGGTCGGCGCTGCCACGCACCACCAGAACCTCGGGCGGGGCGGGGGCGACCTCGAGCCGCTGCACCAGCTCGGACCGAACGCGGCTCTTGCCCACGCCGGCGGGACCCGTCACCACGGCCACGCGTGGATACGAGTCGCGCAGCATCTGGTGGTAGAGGGTCTGGAGCTCGGCGATCTCCTTTTCGCGGCCTACGGTGGGCGTGATGCGACCCAGCACCCGACGGGGGCCGAGGTCGCGTGGGTCCTCGCAGATGAGGCGCGCACCTTGGTGGTCGCGCTCGATCTCGAACCGCATCTCGAGGGCGGCTGCGGCGTGGTCGTCGAGGCGCACCGTGCCCGGCTGTGACAGCTCGAGCTGTGTCGCAGCACGATCGAGGGCCTCCCCGGCGAGGTTGGACTTGGCCATGACCGCGTGCCCGACGGAGACGACCGCCCGTGCTTCCGGGTAGACGGCGATGGTCTGAAGCGCGGCGC
>JAUHZF010000189.1 GCA_030426145.1 Polyangia bacterium | reverse complement strand
CTCGCTCTTCGTTCTCTTCGCGAGGCGCTGGCAACATGCGGTCGACTCGCCGCAGGAGCGGCATGAGCGTGGGCGCCTGGATCGCGCTGACGGCGACGCCGCCGTGGGCGTGAGCGAGCATCGCGGCGCGGCGCGGGTCGAGCTGATCGGTCTTGTTGAAGACGACGAGGCGCGGCACCGACGCGAGGTCGAGCTTGCCCAGGATCTGCTCGGTCGTCTCCATGTGGTCGCTCAGCGACGGGTCGGAGACGTCGACCCGGCTCAACGGGCCATCCCAGGCGGGGCAGTTGTCGAGGCCGCTCTCCCAGGGATGAACGACCGCCACGGCGTGGAGGTCCTTGGGGTCGCGGTGCTCGGCGAAAAAGACGTGCGAGGCCTCGATCTTCTGAACCAGTGACTTGAGCCCGGTGGGTGGCGTGTCGGTGATCTCGAGGATCCGACGAGCACACGTGGCCCAGATGGGCGGCTGGGTGATGCTCGAGGAGCGCTCCGTGCCCCAGAAGTCGGGACCGGGAAAGTACTCGTCGCTCAGAACGTGAAAGGTGATGTGCGGGATGCGGCCGTCGTCCCACTGGCTCGACATGAGCGTGTGGAGCTCTCGCCACGCCCGGGCCGCGTCGATGTAGGCCCAGCCGATCGCGGCGAAGGCCGAGTCCCAAGCCCACTGGTGGGGATAGAGCTTCGGCGCCGGGACGGTGTAGTCGCCACGGTCGTTGCCGCGGAGCACCGCTTCACATGAGTCGCGCAAGGAGGGCATGGCTCAACCCTGCCACCAGCAGCAGCACGATGAAATAACCCGCGAGGCCAGCGTAGGGGCCGAGCCATCCGCGCTCGCGCTCACGCAGCCCTCTGAACGAGAGCGTGGTCCCCTCGAGCTTGGCGGGATCCGGGGGCTCCATGGCCTGGCTCATGCCCACCGCCACCACCAGCGTGACCACCAAGCCGGTGACGTTCCACCACATCCAATAGACGTTGGGTGCGAACTGCCAGAGCGCGGCGTTGACGGCCACGCCCGCCACGAGGCCGACCCGCACCGCCAACCCCCGCGTGCGCCGGAACAGGATCCCGGCCAGAAACCCGGCGAGAATGGGTCCGTAGAACATCGACCCGATCTTGTTGATCCCCTCCACCACCGTCTTGGAGATGTCGCCCACGAAGAAGGCGAAGACGGTCATGGCCGTGCCCCACGCCACGGTGGTGATCTTGCCCCAGCGCAACATGCTCGCATCGTCGCCGAGCCCCTTGGCCTCGAGCCGAGGCTCGATGAAGTCGCGCATCGTGGCCGCCGAGAGGCTGTTGAGGGCCGAGTCGAGGCTCGACATGGCGGCCGCGAGCAGGGCGGCGAAGATGAGGCCCCGCGCCCCTGGGGGCAGCTCTTGGAGCACGAACATGGGCACGAGGTAGTCGAGCTTGCCCTCCGGCACCGCGGCCTGGAGCTCGGGCGACGCGTGGTAGGCAGCCCCAACCGCAAGGCCCATCAGAAGGTAGAGCACGGTGAGCGGGAAGCGCGCGAGGCCGTTGAAGATGAGGGAGCGTTTGGTGTCGGCAGTGGTGGGCGCCGACAGCTCACGCTGGGCCTGGCTCTGATCCACGCCGTAGTAGCTCACGTAGAGAAAGAACCCGCCGATGAGGAAGGCCCAGAAGGGCGTGGAGCCTCCGTCGCCGATGCCGTGGCTCATCTGCACGCCGTGCAGGCGTGCCGTGTCGTGCACCGAGATGGCGGCGGAGACGCCGCCCGCACTGTCGAGGGCGAGGCCGATGCAGAGGAAGAGGCCCACCATGAGCACCAGCATCTGCACCACGTCGGAGTAGACGACTGCGGCCATGCCACCGAGCGTGTCGTAGAAGACGGTGATGACGCCGATGAGCAGGATGCAGATCCAGACGTCGAGCCCCAGGCAGACCTGAAGTACGACGGCGCTCGCGTAGACGCCGATGCCGGTTCCGAGCCCGCGCGCCACGAGGAAGATGCCGCTCATGGTCAGCCGCGTGGGCCGGTCGAATCGCATCTCGAGGTACTCGTAGACGCTGACGAGCTCGAGCTTCCTAAAGAGCGGGATGAGGAAGACCATGACCGTGACCATGGCCAGCGGCACCGCGAGCTCGTACTGCAGCCACGTGAGCCCCCCGCCCTCTTTCAGGGCGACGAAGGCAGGAATGCCGATGAAGCTGTTGGCAGAAGTCTGGGTGGCCATCGTGGAGATGCCCACCGCCCACCAGGGGAGGTTTCGTCCACCCACGTAGTAGTCATCGGCGTTCTCTTGGCCGCGCGAGAGCCAAACGCTCATCGCGACCATCGCGCCGATGTAGACCACCAGCACGGTCCAATCGATGCCGGTCATGAATCGCCGACGTTAACCCGGGATCACGGCAGCGCGGAAAGAAAGCCCCAGAAGGCGGGGCCAGCGAGCGACGGCGCTGCGCCGTCACCAGCTCGTGGGCTTGGGGTTGCGGTCGAAGTCGCGCTGGTGCCAGTAGGGGTAGGTCGGCGTACGGTGGCTCGCTTGGTCGAGTCGCTGGATCTGGGCCTCGGTGAGCTCGATCTCCGCGGCGCGGATGTTGTCTAGAAGCTGCTTCTCGTTGCGGGCCCCCATGACGACCGACGAAACGGCTGGGCGGCTGATCACCCACGCGAGGGCCACCTGCGGAATCGAGGCATCTTGCTCCTTGGCCACTTCCTCGAGGGCGTCGACCACGTCGTAGAGGTACTCCTCGGCGACCTCTGGACCGCCCACGGCGCCTCCCTGCTTGATGCGCCCTTCGCCCATGGGAGCATCACGCCGGATCTTGCCGGTGAGGCGCCCCCACCCGAGCGGACTCCAAACCATGGTGCCCACGCCCTGGTCCAGGGCGAGCGGCATCAGCTCCCACTCGTAGTCACGCCCCACCAGCGAGTAGTAGCCCTGATAGGCCACGTAGCGATTCCAGCCGTACCGGTCACTCACGGCCAGACTCTTCATCGTCTGCCAACCGGAGAAGTTCGAGCAGCCGAGGTAGCGAACCTTTCCGGACGTCACGAGATCGTCGAGCGCACGCATCACCTCCTCCACCGCCGGCTGCGCGTCGAAGCCGTGCATGAAGAAGATGTCGATGTAGTCGGTGCCCAGCCGCCGCAGGCTGTCTTCGCAGGCCTTGATGAGGTGCCAACGTGACGAGCCGCGGTCGTTCGGTCCCTCGCCCATGGTGAAGGTCGCCTTCGTGGCGATCAGCGCGTCCTGCCGTCGTCCCTCGAGCGCCTTGCCCAGGATCTCTTCGCTCGCTCCCGCCGAGTAGACGTTCGCGGTGTCGAAGAGGTTGATGCCTGCCTCGAGACACGCGTCCACCATCTTCTTGGCGGCGGCGACGTCGGTGTCGCCCCATCGCCCAAAGAATTCACCGCGGCCCCCGAAGGTGCCGGTACCGAAGGAGAGAACGGGAACCATGAGGCCGCTCTGGCCGAGAGGTCGATGTCGCATGGGTGCGGTGTATCTCCTGGCGCCCCTTTCCGCCTTCTCGTATCTAAAAACAGTCTTTCAAAAGCTGCTTGAAGATGAACCTCGAGGACGCCCACCTGTTCGTCGCCGTCGCCACCGCCGACTCGCTCTCTGGCGCCGCCCGGCGGATCGGGCGCTCACCGGCTGCGGTAAGTGCCGCCCTCAAGCGCCTCGAGGCGCTCACCGAAGTGAGGCTCGTCCAGCGCTCGACGAGATCGATGTCGCTCACGCCTGAAGGCCGTGACTTCCAGCATACGTGTCAGGTCCTGATCGACACCTGGGAGGAGGGGCGACGCCGAATGAGGGGGGCGCGTGATGGCGTCAGCGGTCCTGTGCGCATCTCCGCCCCCGTCGACATCGCGCATCAACACGTGGCGGGGCTCGCAGCCGAATTCGTCGCCCAGCACCCGGGGGTGCAGGTGACCTTGCACGTGGCCGACGCGTGGGCGTCGCTCCCCGGCGACGACGTCGACGTCGCCATCCGCTACGGACGCCTCGACGACAGCACCCTGGTCGGCACGCGGCTCGGGGGCGCCGAACGCATGGTGGTCGCGACCCCGGGCCTGGTCGACACCACGCAACCCGAGCACCCGCGACAGCTCGGCGAGCTTCCCACGCTCGCGTGGCTGGCTCACGAGCAGCCCTTCACACGCTGGACCCTGAACCGTCGCCGAGAGGCCGTCACGGTCGAGACCCAACCCCTGCTGTGCGGCGATGGGGCCGTCGTGCGTCGCTGGTGCCTCGATGGGCTGGGCTTCGCCTGGAAGTCGCGCATCGACGTGATCGACGACCTGCGCGCCTCGCGCCTCGTCGATGTCTTCCCCGACTGGCGAGGGGAGGCGATCCCCATCACCGCGCTGATGCCGGCCGGGCGAATGCGAGCCGTTCGCGTTCAGGCCCTGGTCGAGCACCTTCGACGTCGCTTCCGCGTCCTCCTGTCGCGGTAGCGCAGCAGAGGTTCGACCGTTCCGTGTCTCGCCCTTGCCGCCAAGGCTCTTGGCGCCGACCATGCGGCGATGAACAGAGGCCTTTGGGTCGGCATCGCGCTTCTCGCATCGGTCGTTCACTGCGGCGGCGACGGAGACGTCTCCACCGGAGCGAGCTCGAGCAGCGGTGCCACCAGCGGCCAAGGCGGAGCCACGACGTCTGGCGAGGGCGGAGCGTCGACGAGCAGCGGCCTCGGAGGCGCGGGAGGCGAAGCCGGCGGCGGCAACATGCCCCCAGGGCCTTGCCCGGCTCTGGTGGACGCCAATGGCACCTTGACCGAGGACCTTCCCTACGGCACCGCGCTCCGCCAGGTCATGGATGTCTACGAGCCCGACATCCCCGGCAACGACCTGCTGCCCGTCTTCGTCTGGATCCACGGAGGCGGATGGCAGAGCGGCTCGCACAAACAGGTCCCGCCGCGGATTCGCGCCCTCAGGGAGCGCGGCCTCATCGTCGTCTCCGTCGAGTACCGACTGAGCGACACCCCCTTCCCCACGACGATAAGCGACGTACGCCAGGCGATTCGGTTCATCCTCACCGAAGGGGCCAACCACCGGATGGACGCAACACGCCTCGCCGTCGGTGGCTCGTCTGCCGGAGGGCACCTCGCGGCGATGCTCGGCGTGGCATCAGACGTCACCTCCCTCGACCTCACGCCCACCACCCCCGAGCCGCGGGTCGACCTCGTGATCGATCTGTTCGGTCCGGCCGAGCTGCTCCAGATGGACGCCGACGCGATGGCGGAGAACTGCAATGGGATCTGCCACAACTGCGCCGATTCGCCCGAAGCGCGCCTGATCGACTGCACCGGCACCCTCGACAGCTGCCCCACCGAAGCCACCCACGCGAGCCCCGTGACCCACGTCACCGCCGACGACGCACCCTTCGTCGTCCTTCACGGCACAGCCGACTGCACGGTCGCGCCGAACCAAGGACAGCGAATGCACGACGCGCTCATCGCGGCCGGGGTAGCGAGCGAACATTTCGTCGTCCCGGGAGCGGGCCACTCGAACGGCGAAGTCCAAACGAACGACGCCATGGCCGTGGTGCACGCCGCCATCGACGAGCACGTCCTCCGCTGCGTGAGAGACTAAGTACGTCCCCATGGGTGCGGACTCACCGGCCTCGCTCAACGGCTGACGCGTCTCCCGCGACGAAGTTCTAATCACTCGTTCGGGCGGGCTCGAATGGCGGTGAGGCCGCAACCATGACCTCGGCCATGCCCTCGAGGCGAGCGAGCAGCTGACGCGCCTCTTCGGGATTGCGAGCCAGCGCATGGGCGCGACGAAGCTCCCCCGCCGCCTCTTCTCGGCGCCCCAGCTCATCGAGAAGCGTGCCACGCAGCAACGGAAGGTAGGGATAGGGCCGCCCCTCGAGAACGTTGGTCGTCTCGTCGAGCAGGCTCAGCGCGGCCGTCGGTCCCTCCGACCGCCACACGGCCACCGCCCGATTCACCCGCACGACCGGCGAGGGTCGAAGGTGCTCGAGCCCGGCGTAGAGGGTGGCGATCTGCGCCCAGTCGGTGTCGGCCGCGCACGAGGCCTCCGCGTGCACCGCCGCGATGGCCGCCTCGAAGCCGTAGGTCGACGGTGCGCCCGTGCCGAGTGCCTGCGCCACGAGCGACAGACCCTCCTCGAGCAGCGCGCGATCCCACAGCCTTCGGTCCTGCTCGGCGAGCGATACCGCTTCGTCGTCGCGCATGCGCGCGGGTCGGCGCGCGTCGAGAAGGAGCATTTGCCCCAGCAACGCCCCGACGTCGGGGTGGCGCTCGATGGCGTGAAGGGAGCGGGTGAGCGTGACCGCCAGCCGGCAGAGCTCGGGGTTGATGGGCCGCTCGCCGCTCGACCAGTAGCCCTCGTCGAAGATGGCGCGCAGCACCACCAGAACCGCTTCGCGACGCGCCCGGAGATCGTCACGCGAAGCGGGCACGAGCTGCTCACGGCGCGAACGAAGGCGCTGCCGCGCCCGCGTGAGGCGCTGCTGCATCGTGCGCGGACTCACGAGGAACAGCCGAGAGAGCTCGGTACCGGTCATGCCCAACACGGTGGCGAGGGTGAGCGCCGCGGCCTCCATCGGGTCGAGCACCGGGTCGCAGCTGGTGAAGATGAGCCCCAGGAGGTCGTCCCCGAAGGCCATGCCCGCCGAAGGTGGAAGCTGCCACGGACTCACCTCGGCGAGGGAGGAGAGGGTGTCCGCATGCGCGCGATGACGCTGACGCCGGCGCAGACCATCGAGGTAGCGGTTCTTGGCGACGGTGATCAGCCAAGCTTCCGGGCGGTCGGGGATCCCCTGACGGGGCCAGAGCTCCACGGCGCGCGCGAGCGCATCCTGTACCGCATCCTCCGCGTCGGGCAGGTCACGCGCTGCGCGCACCAGCCGCGCGAGCACCACCGGGTAGAGGCGGCGCAGTAGCGACGCCGTCGCCTCCCCCACCCGGGGCTCGGTCATGGCCAGCTCCAATCGACCCGCCGCACCTCGATGCGGTGGTGATCGACCACACAGAGGTGCTTTGCGCGGGCCAAGGCCTGGGCCTCGTTCTCGCAATCGAGGAGATAGAACCCGACCAACCACTCCTTGGTCTCGGCGTGGGGGCCATCCATCACCTCGTGTCGAGCTGTGCGGCCCTCGACGCTGTCGAAGCGCCTCTGGTCGACGTCGAGCTTGGCCACCGCGACCAGGTCGTGCTCGCGCGTCTCGTCTTGAAGCGCACGATGCCGAGCCAGCACCTCATCCATCTCCTCCTGCGAGAGCGATGCTCCCCGGCCGTAGATCAACAACACGTAGCGCATTCACTCGTTCCTTCTGGGTCACGTGGGCGACCCCGCCGAGAGCCTCTCAGGCCTTTTGCCAGAGGGCCAGGGTCGCCCCCCCGGGGTCGCGAACGATGGCGTAGTCACCCGCCGGCCCCGAAGTGCGCGGCTCGAGAACCTCGGCCCCGAGCTTCTTGGCCCGCGTGGTGGCGGCATCGACATCTTCCACTTGCAGGTAGGGCACCCAGCCGCTCACATGCTCGCCGGCGGGCTCGACCCCGGCGAAGGGGCCTCCGTCACCGGCGAACATCGTCATGTCGTCCGGCCCCGCGCTCTTCTTCCAGCCCGCGAGCTTCTCGTAAAAAGCCGCGGTCTTCTCGGGACTTCGGCTGCGGTGATGAAACCAAACAAAGGGACTGTTCATCTCGAATCTCCTGTCGTCGTCGGCGGGCCCTGCGCCCGTCACACCCAAGGGACGCGCCACACGGACAGACCACGACAAACATTTTTCAGCGGGTGGCTCGCGGCTTGCAGCCCCTCTTTTCAAGGAAAGGCAGCAGCTTGATGACAACGCGTACGGAGACCGACAGCCTAGGCGCGATCGAGGTCCCCCAGGACCGCTACTGGGGGGCACAGACCCAACGATCGCTGGAGAACTTCCCCATTGGTGACGAGTCCATGCCCCTGGCCGTGATCTCGGCCTACGGGCGCGTGAAGGCGGCGGCGGCGGAGGCGAACGCTCGCCAAGGACAGCTCGATCGCGAGCGCGCCGAGCTCGTCCTTCGGGCCGCCCGCGAGGTCGTCGCGCACGAGCTCGACGACCACTTCCCCCTCGTGGTCTGGCAAACGGGGAGCGGCACCCAGACGAACATGAACGTCAACGAGGTCATCGCGAATCGGGCCAACGAGCTCGCGGGAGGGGAGCTCGGAAGCAAGACCCCCGTGCACCCGAACGATCACGTCAATCGCTCGCAGTCGAGCAACGACACCTTCCCCACCGCGATGCACGTCTCACTCGCCCTCGCGCACCAGGCGATGCTGCCTTCGGTGGTCGCGCTCCGAGATACGTTGAAGGTCAAGGCAGATGCCTACGCAGACCTGGTGAAGGTCGGGCGCACCCATCTCCAGGACGCCACGCCCGTGACGCTCGGCCAGGAGCTGGGAGGCTATGCGGCCCAGCTCGACCTCGCCATCGCAGAGCTCCGACGAACCGCCGATGGCTTGCTCGATCTCGCCATCGGAGGCACGGCGGTGGGAACCGGGCTCAATGCGAAGCCGGGTTTCGGAGAGCTCGTCGCCGAATGGCTCGCTGCGGACACCGGGCTGGCATTCCGGGTCGCGCCCAACCGCTTCGCCGCGCTCGCGTCTCACGAGGCCATCGTCGCTTACCACGGCGCCCTCAAGACCCTCGCCTGCGCATTGCTGAAGATCGCCAACGACCTGCGATGGCTCGCGAGCGGCCCCCGATGCGGCATTGGCGAGCTGACCCTCCCCATCAACGAGCCGGGGAGCTCGATCATGCCGGGCAAGGCCAACCCCACCCAATGTGAGGCCTTGACCATGGTCTGCGCGCAGGTATTGGGAAACGACGTCACCGTCGCGGTGGCAGGCGCGAGTGGCAACTTCGAGCTCAACGTCTTCAAACCCGTCATCATCCACGCCGCCCTGCAATCGACGCGACTGCTCGGAGACGCATGCGCTTCGTTCGAGCTCCGCTGCGTACGGGGCATGGAGCCCCGGCGCGAGCGCATCGCCGAGCTATTGGAACAAACCTTGATGCTCGTGACGGCGCTCACACCCCACATCGGCTACGACGCCGCCGCAAAGATCGCCATGCGTGCTCATGCGGAGGGCATCACGCTGCGCGAAGCCGCAGCCGGCGTCGTGCGCCCCGAAGACTTCGACCGTTGGGTACGCCCAGAAGAGATGGCGAAACCCGATACACGATGACCCCTACGCGTGGCGGCTTGCCATGATCGTGGCATTTCGTCTCCCGAAACCGCCTCGCGCGCGTAGGACCAACGGCATGGCGTTTGCGTCTCGAGTGAACATGTTTCTTTCGAGAACGGACGAGAACGATCACCACGAGCCGGACCCCGACTCGCAGCCGACACCCAAGCCGAAGCCGCGCAAGGAGCAGCCGAAGCGCGACCGGGTCGACGAGGCCAACTGGGCATCCTTCCCGGCAAGTGACCCGCCCAGCTTCAACCCCGGCCACGCCTGATGCATGGTCCATGACCTGGGGCGGGTAGCCTCCAGGTCCCATGCCGTTCCTCCGAGGCCAGCTCCATCCGTGCAACGACCAGGAGTCCGTCTGACGTATGCGCGCTGGAGCCTGGCATCGCATGCGTGCGCGTCGATGGACGGGCCTCGGCGTCGTCAATTTGCGCATCCTCCTCGGCTTCGCCTTCCTGCCGGCTGGTCTCAAGAAGGTCATCGGCCAGCCCTTCACCGATGCCGCCAAACACGGCGTGTTTCACGACTTCCTCCACGCCTTCTTCGCAACGGGCTCCTTCTACCGATTCGTGGGCGCGACCCAGCTCGTCGTAGCGCTGCTCCTGATGAGTCAGCGCTTTGCGCTGGTGGGTGCGCTTGCCGCGTTCCCCATCTTCACCGCCATCGTCGGGCTGTGCTGGAGCACCCAGGTCTACTTCACCGCATCCATGGTCACGCTCATGTGGCTCGGCGTCATCGGCTTGCTCGCATGGGACGCCCATCGACTCGCGCCTCTCGTCGGACATCAGATCGCGCCTCCCGCCGACCCCGACGTCGATCTCTCCTTGTGGTCACGTTGCGGACTTGCCGTCTTCGGCCTCTACCTGGCGACCTGTGCCCTCGCCGGCGGAGTCTACCGGCCCCGGGGGGTCGAGCTGCACGAACCGGCCTTCTACGTTCTGCCCACGATCGCGCTGCTGCCCGTCTTCACCTACCTCATCGAGCGTCACCGACGGCGGCGGGCTCCGTCTCCATCGGGTTGACGGTCGTCGGCACGCGCCTCCGCACCGCGGTTCGAGAGCACCTACATCTCGGGTCCCCGGAGACCGCAGCTCAGAGCTCCGGCGATCTCGATGGCGCGGTTCGTCGGGCAGCGCAGCTGGTGGCCCTGCTCATGGGGTGAAGACGCAGCTTGTTGACGCAAAGGCGGTGGCTGCGACAGGGTGGAAGGGCCCCATGTCTCGTGTCGACGTTTACGTGCACGGCCACGGCCGCGGCCACGCGCATCGTGCGCACCACGTGGTGGGGCGGCTGCGCGACGACGGGCACCGCGTCGAGGTCTACGCTGGCGGTGAAGCCGCCGACCTGCTCGAGGGTTTTCATCCACGGGCCCCCATCCTTCCCGGGCCGCGCATGCCCATCGAGCTGTCGCGTCGGATCGTGACCGACACGCGGCAAATGATGCGCAACCCGCCCGACGTCGTGGTGAGCGACGGCGACCAAGCCGCCATCGGCGCGGGGCGCGCGCGCGGCATCCAAACCATCGCCGTGGGCCACGGACTCGTCTTCGCGGGGTGCGTGTTGCCCAAGGGTTTGCCGCGCCGGTCGCTGATCTACCAGCGAGCCAACACGGTGCTCCCCACGGAGCTGGCGCGCCACCGCGTCGCGGTGCACTTCCTACCCGCCGAGCCCGCCGCGTCGAACGTCACCGTGGCGCGGCCCGACCTGCCCGCCGAGCTGACGGGGGATACCTCGGATGAGGGCTTCGTCTTGGCCTACTTCAGCTTCGGCAAAGCCGAGCCCATCATCGCCGCCATGCGACGAGCCGGGGCCGAGGTTCGCGCCTACGGCGCGGGGGCCGGCGTGCAGGCCTTCGACCGTGAGGGGTTTCGCCGCGAGATGATGCGCTGTCGTGCCGTCGTGTCGTCGGCGGGCAGCAACGTCATCGCCGAATGCGTCGCCCTCGGAAAGCCCATCTTGGCGCTTCACGAGGAGCGCCACCACGAGCAAACGCTCAACGCCGTCATGGTCGAGAAGGCCGAGGTCGGCCTCGGAGCGACCTTCGCCACCTTCGACGACGACCAAGCCGGGCGCGCCCTCGCGACCCGCTTCTGGCGCCGAGCCGAGACGGGCGACTTCGACCGCATCCCCCTGCTCGAGATGCTCTCTCCCGTGTCAGACGTGGTTGCAGGTCTCGTCGTCTGAAGCCAGTGCCGCCCCGGGCGTGGGAGGGGTCCGGCGCGTGATGTCGGTCTCGTCCTCGAAGCTCGATCTCGACCTCGTCCTCGAACCTCGTCCTCGAACCTCGATCTCGACCTCGTCCTCGAAGCTCGATCTCGAACCGCGAACCTCGAACCTCGAACGGCGAACCTCGCACCTGGGCGTCGAGGGATTCCGCTCGCGTGGTCTCTAGCCGCACTGCGAGGGCGGAAGGGCGTGGTCGCCGTCCCGTCATCACGGCGTGGCCGCCGGAGCAGCCCATCGCGTGGTGACGGCCGTGATGCCGGGGTGAAGCCTCAAGCGTGGGCGGGAACGCTGGCCGGAACCTGGTCTTCGACCACGGGCTGGGCCTTGGCTTCGAGCACGCCGCGGAAGCTCACGCGGTAGGACCACGCGAGGTAGATCCCGAGCGCAGCCATCACGAGAGGCAACCCGAGACCTCCACCCGCCACGAATGCGTGGAAGGCGACGATGTTGAGCACGATCGGGGCCAGGATGGTGAGGGCGAGGGGGACGAACCGACCGCTCAACAGCA
The DNA here is from genome assembly GCA_030426145.1 of Polyangia bacterium. Taxonomy (GTDB): domain Bacteria; phylum Myxococcota_A; class Polyangia; order Polyangiales; family Polyangiaceae; genus JAPYTK01. The sequence continues at coordinate 6,871 of JAUHZF010000189.1, read as the reverse complement.
GGAGGCCAGTCACGATCTCGGTCGCTTTGAGCAGAGGGAAGAAGTAGCCGGCTGCAACGAGACCACCCATGAAGGTGGCCGCGTTGCCCTCCATCGGAGGCATGGGCAAGAACTGGAGAAACCCGTTGAGGCCGAAGATGACCAGCGGGAGTCCGAGGAGAATGCGGGCGGCGGTAGGGGCGTGGCGACGAATGCTCATGGTGTCTTCCTTGCGTAGTTCGATGAACACAAAATGAATTGTTGTCAGGAAAACACCAGACCCATACCAGGCCACAAATTGGTTCGCATCCAGCAACAATGCTGCTTCCCCTAGCTCGGACGTGCCTGGGCTATGGATCTCTCATGCCCGCCCTGCCCGACTTCGCCGCGTCCTTCGAGCGTGATGGCTTCGCCGTGGCGGAGGGGTGGGTCTCGCAAGCCTGGTGCGAGCGACTGAAGGCGCGCATCGATGAGCTGGTGGCGGGTTTCGACCCGGCCACGGTTCGGTCTGTCTTCACCACCCACGAACAGTCGCGTGCCACCGACCGCTACTTCCTCGAGTCGGGCGACGACGTACGCTTCTTCCTCGAGGAGGAAGCCGTCGACACCGCGGGCGCCCTGAGGGTCGAGCGGTCGCGGTCGGTCAACAAGATCGGCCACGGGCTTCATCGTCGCGACGCGGTGTTTCGACGCTTCGGAGAGGAGCACGACCTTCTCGGCGCGGCCCGAAGCCTGGGCCTCGAACGCCCTCACGCGCTGCAATCGATGGCCATCCTCAAGCCCCCGGGGATCGGCGGGGAGGTCGGCTGGCATCAGGACGCCACCTTTCTCCAGACCGAACCACCGAGCGTGGTCGGGCTGTGGTTCGCGCTCGACGACGCAACGCGCGACAACGGTTGTTTGTGGGCCATCCCCGGCAGCCATCGAGGTCCCCTCCGCCAGCGCTGGGATCGCCACCCCGACGACCGAATGGAGTTCATCGCCCTCGACGACGCCCCCTTCGCCACCGGCAACGCCATCCCGCTCGAGGTACCGGCCGGAACCCTCGTGGCGCTGCACGGCCTTCTCCCCCATCGCAGCGACGCCAATCGCTCCGAGCGATGGCGACACGCCTACAGCCTGCACCTCGTCGACGACGCCTGCACCTACGCCGACCGCAACTGGCTCCGCCGTCCCTGACTTGCTCCAGCCTGTTCGGCTAAAGGAGCGCGCCCATGGTGCGGGCAACGGCGTCCCAGCTCGAAGCCTCTGCATGCGCGCGACCGGCGCGACCGAGACGCTGCGCGAGGTCGGCGTCGCCCAGGATGCGGAGGATGGCATCGGCGACGGCCGTGGCGTCGTCGGGCGGTACCAAAAGGCCGGTCTGCTCGTGTTCGATCGCGTCGACGACGCCGCCGGCGCGGGCCCCGATCACCGGCTTGCTGCAGGCGCCCGCCTCGAGGAACACCAAACCAAACCCCTCCACGTCCGGGGGCTCGCTGCGGGCGGGCATCACGAAGAGGTCGCACGCGTGATACCAGCGTGCGAGCCCTGCTTCGTCGACGCTGCCCACGAAGCGCACGCTGTCGCCGTGGGGACGCGCCAAGGTTTCGAGGCGCTCCCGGTCGGAGCCGTCGCCGACGACCACGTAGGTCGCCTCTGGAAAGCGCTTCCGCACCGCGCCCCAGGCCGCGAGCACCGTGTCGATGCCCTTGCGTCGAACGAGCCGGCTCACGGTGAGCACCACCGGCCCTTCGGCCGAGGTCGACGCGGGGACCGGACGAAAACGATCGGGGTCGGTCCCGTTGGAGACGACCGTGATGCGCGATGGCGAGACGCCGAGGTCGCGCAGCAAGCCCGCGGTGTAGTGGCTCACGGGCAGACAACGATCGGCCCCCTGAAGGGTCTCGCGACGGACCCGGTCGTAGGCGCGCTGGGCACCGGCCGGCCATGGCGCCAACAGGAGCTCGCGGCCGTGAGCCGCCACCACGACGCGATCGACGCGCCCCAATCGACGCGCCATCAGCGCCGCCGGGGCCGTGTGCCAGGTCGTGCAAAAGGCGACGTCGGCCCCACGCTTCAGCAGGGGCCCGAGACTGCTCACGCCCAACGCGTCGGGCGGGCCGCCCAGCCGCACGACGGGAAACGGCGCGTCGCGATCGAAAACCTCGGCGTCGGGCCTTCGTGGCGCCACCACCGTGAGCTCGTGGTCCTGGACGAACCGCCGCGCCAGCTCCCACGCATAGGTAGGGATGCCGCCATGAACGGGGGGAAAGTCCTGGCTGATCATCCAGAGACGCACGACATCGTGCGCCTAACACGCGCCGACCAGCGCCCCCAGCCCCCTTCGGTAGAAGATTGACCGCCGCGCAGGGTCGGTTCACACCGCACCGAGCGCATGACGACGCTCGGGATCGACGCACGCATGCTCGGCCCCTCGGGGATCGGGCGCTACCTCGGGGCCCTGCTGCCCCGGGTTCTGCCTGCGCTCGCGCCGCGGCCCGTCACCGTCTTTGGACACCTCGAGACCCTGCGGAAGCAGCCGTGGGCCGAGCTTCCGCACGTAACGGTGAAGAAGTGCCAGGCTCCGGTCTACGGTCCCACCGAGCAAGCCGCCCTCGCCCTCGCCGCGGCGGGAACGGCGTCCTTCTGGTCGCCCCACGTCAACGTCCCCGTCTTCTACAGGGGGCGCCTCGTGGTCACGGTGCACGACACCTACCACCTGCTCCCCGAAGCACGGCGGGCGGTGCGTCTCGACAAGCGGCTCTACCTGAAGCAGCTCTACCGCGCCGTCGCCCGCAAGGCCGACCGGATCCTCTGTGTGAGCGAGTTCGGGGCCAAAGAGGTGAAGCGGCGACTCGGCGTGACGCGTGATCGAATCACCGTCATCCCCAACGGCGTCGACGCCGAGACCTTCGGCGTCGTCGCGGCGACGCCCCCCGTGCACGAGCGGCCCTACCTCCTCTTCGTGGGCAACGACAAGCCGCACAAGAACCTACGGCGTCTCATGCTCGCCTTCGACCGCGTGGCCAACGACCTCGAGCACGACCTCCTGCTCGTCGGCCGATGTGCCGGCGCCGACGCCGACAACCCTCGCCCCGACCGCATTCGTCGGCAGGGGGCCGTCGACGACGACACCTTGCGCCGGCTCTACGCCCAGGCCACCGCCCTCGTCATGCCTTCGCTCTACGAGGGGTTCGGCTTGCCGCCTCTCGAGGCGATGGCGAGCGATACGGCGGTCGTCGCCGCCCGCGCGGCTTCCCTGCCCGAGGTATGCGGTGACGCGGCGCTCTACATCGACCCCTACCGCATCGACGACATGGCCGGGGCCATCACCACCATCTGCCGCGATGCCGAGCTGCGACAGCGCCTCGTCACCGCGGGCCGTGACCGGGTCGCGACCTTCACGTGGTTGCGCGCCGCCGAAGCCACGGCCGATGCGCTCTGAACCTCAGGTCGGCTCGCCGGTCTGAACACGCCACAAGGCGGCGTAGATGCCGCTGGCACGCCCGATGAGCTCGTCGTGGCTGCCCTGCTCGTGCACCTTGCCCGCGTCGAGCACGTAGATGCGGTCGGCGCTGCGAACGGTGGAAAGCCGATGCGCGATGACGATGACGGTGCGGTCTTGGGCGAGCCGCTCCATCGAGCGCTGGATGGCCGCCTCGGTCTCGTTGTCGACCGAAGAGGTGGCCTCGTCGAGCACGAGCACCGGCGGATCGGTGAGAATCGCCCGTGCGATGCTGATGCGCTGACGCTGTCCGCCGGATAGCTTCTGGCCGCGCTCGCCGACGATGGTGTCGTAGCCATCGGGCAGACCGACGATGAAGTCGTGGGCCTCGGCCTGCTGCGCCGCCGTCTCGACCTCGTCGTCGGTCGCTTCGGGACGCCCGTAGGCGATGTTCTCTCGCACCGTGCCGTGAAACAAGAAGGTGTCCTGGCTGACCACCGCAACCGCGCGCCGCAACGAGGCGAGCGTGAGGTCGCGCAGGTCGTGCCCATCGAGCGTGACCTTGCCGTCGGTCGGGTCGTAGAAGCGACGCAGGAGCTTCACGATCGTGCTCTTGCCGGCTCCCGTCGAACCCACGATGGCCGTGGTGTGGCCGGCCGGGGCGAGCAGCTCGAGGCCGCGCAGAACCTCGTCGCCGCGGGCGTAGCTGAAGTGAACGTCCCGGAACCGAAGCTCACCCTGCACCCCCGACAGCTCGGTCTCGCCCCCCACGATGGCAGGCGGCGTATCGAGAAGGTCGAGCACCCGCGCCGTCGACGCGAGCGCGCGCTGGTAGAGGTCGAAGGTCTGACCGAGCCGTGTGAGGGGCCACAACAGACGCTGCGTCAGAAACACGAGCACGCCGTATGCGCCGACCGCGAGCTCTCCGCGCAAGGCGAGCTGCCCCCCATAGACCAGCGTGGCGACGAAGCCGGCTACGATGACCATGCGGATGAGGGGCGAGAAGGCAGAGCTGAGCCGGATCGCGTGCCGGTTGCTCTCCTGGTAGGCACCGCTCAGTCCTCCGATGCGGTCGACCTCACGGTCCTCGGCCACGAAGCCCTTGATGGTCGCGATGCCGCCGATGTTGTTGGCGAGCTGCGCGTTGAGCAGGCCCGCTTGCTCGCGCACGTCGGCGTAACGAGGGGCGATGCGCTTCTGAAAGTGGAACGACCCCCAGAGGATGAGCGGCACCGGCACGAAGGCCATCAAGGCCAGCAGAGGCGACAAGCCGAAGAACACGATGCCGATGCAGATGACGGTGGTGAGGACCTGGATGATGTCGTTGGCGCCGCCGTCGAGAAAACGTTCGAGCTGGTTGATGTCGTCGTTGAGCACCGACATGAGTCGGCCGGTGCTGCGGTCTTCAAAATAGCCGAGCTCGAGGCGCTGTACGTGGTCGTAGGCCTCGATGCGAAGCTCGTGCTGAACGGTCTGCGCAAGGCCGCGCCAGTCGAGTTTGTAGGCGTACTCGAAGATCGACTCGAAGCCCCAGATGGCCAGCGTGAGGCCGGCCAGCAGCCAGAGCTGGGCGTCGAGATCAACCACCCCGAACGACGCGAAGACCGATGCCTCGCGCTTGACGACCACGTCGATCGCGGCCCCGATGAGGGCCGGGGGTGCGAGGTCGAAGAGCTTGTTGAGCACCGAGTAGCAACTCGCCCTCACCGCGCGCGGCCGGTGTCGTCGCACGACGCGCAGAAGACGGACGAGTGGGTGGCCCATGGCCGCTCCAAATAGGGGGCCCGGGCGCCGACGGCCAGTGCCACCTGCATCACAGTCCACAAGACCCCTTGTTCCCCGGGGCGATGGGGCGCTAGACCACGCAGCGTGGCTCCTCCTCCCGAGCGTGCACGACGCCTCGACCTGGTCGTCGTCGGCCTCGTCGTCGTCGCGGGCGGGGGGCTCACCGCCTGGTGGCTCTCGCGCGACCGGAAGCCTTCCCCGGCCCCGGCCCCTTCGGCCGCGACCAGTTCCCCACGCCAGTGTGCCACCACCATCGCGTCGACCTGGGTGCCGCACGAAGCTGCGCCCCCCTTCGAGGCCCCGCGGTCGAACCTCGTGGTGGAGGCACAGGTCCCGCTCGCTGCGCTCACCGAGGTGGTCGACGCGAAGCTGCCGAAGGTGCTCGACGGCGCTCAGCGCAAACCCATCGGCGCGCCCGGGGAGATCACCTACCAGGTCACCCGGGGTAAGCCCGTGTTGTCGGTGAAGAAGGGTGCGCTCCTGGTGGACCTCCCGATCATGGCGTCGGTCGAGATCTGCAAACCCCTCGGCCCCATCTGCCCGACCTACGGCCGCTGCCAGCCCACGGTGTCGAGCCGCACCACCCTGCCGCTGGAGCCAACCGCAGACTGGAAGCTGAAGGGCGCCGCCGTGGCCGTCTCGGTGCAGACCGGCTGCTCGGTGGCAGGCCTCGACGCCACCGCCGAGGTGAAGAAGGCGGCCGAGACCGGACGCCGACGCGCGCAGGGCCAGATCGCGACGGCCCTGAAACGCGGTGAAGCCGAGCTGAAGAAGCAGGTCGCGCGCCTCGCGCGCCCGATTGCGCTCACCGCCGACACCTGTGTGCGCATCGCGCCCGACGCCGTGCGCTACCAGCCCGTGGTCGAGGTCGATGGGCACCTCCGCCTCGCCGCAGCGGTGGAGGGTCAGCTCTCGCGTGTCGCGTGTGACGCGGCACCGGCCGAGGCCCCGGCCCTCCCGCCGCTGTCGCGCGCCGAGCTCGGGGAGCCGGCGCTTCGGCTGGTCACCACCATCGCCTACGATGACCTGCGCGCAGCCCTCCACGAGCACCGCCCCGAGGGCGTGGCCGCAGTGCACGCCGTGCGCGCCCACGGCAACGACCTCGCGGTCGAGGTGACCCTCGAGGGCCAGACCTGTGGCCGCACCTGGGTGGTGATGAAGCTCGAGGGCAAGAAAGGACGGCTGGTCCTGGCCGCTTCCTCACCCGTGCCCGAGCTCGCGGCGCCCTGGACGCTCGATCCCCTGCCAAGCCTCGAGCGGCTCAACGCCATCGATGGAGTGAAAGCGCGGCAGGACCTGAGCGAGGTCCCGCCGCAATGGGTGGTCACCGATGACGGTGTGGCCGTGGTGCGGACGCGAACGGGTCGCGTCACCCTCGTGCTCGACCCCGCCGCGCTGGCCTCGAGTGCGCCTACTGCACCGAAAGAGTGAGGGCGTACCCCGCCTCGGCGCCGCTGTAGCCGAACACGCGAACCACGTAGCTCCCGCCTTCGGCGTCGCTCACCGACTCGGCGTCGGACACGGACGCCGAAGAGTCGACCTGCTCACCATTGCGGAGGAGGTGCAGATCCAGGTCCCCCTCTTCGTTGGAGAAGGCGATGCTCGCGGTGAGGGTCTGCCCGGCCGGCACTTCGATGAAGTAGTAGTCATCGTCTCCGCCGCAGATGTTGAGCTCGGGGT
>JAUHZF010000581.1 GCA_030426145.1 Polyangia bacterium | reverse complement strand
CGACGGGGTCGCCGAGCTCATGGCTGGTTCGTACGGCCGTTCCCTCAACCACGTGTGGCAGGCGACGGGGATGCCCGGGCAGGTCTCCTTCACCAACCGAAGCGTCGCGTCGCTCTTCGCCTTCGACCAGCGAACGGATTGGTCGGACAACGAGTCTGCTCGCTGTCACTGCCAGCTCAACCCCAACGACCAGGACTGCGCCGGGGTACCCGCGCCGCAGTACATCGCCTGCAACACCCAGAGCGACGCCTTTCGCTGGAACCACAGCACTGATCGCAGTCCCTACCGTCTCGGCGGCAACACGGGGGCCGTGGTCTGTGCCGACGTCGACAACGATGGCGACATGGACCTGCTGACGACCGAGATCGTGCACTGGGACGTGGGCACCTCATCAGATCCCAGCGAGCTCCTGCTCAACACCGGGGAGGCCGACGTGCGCTTCGAACGACCGGGCAACGACGTGACAGGGCTGACCCGGACGCACTCGATCACCGCTTGGAACGATGGCGACATCTCCGGAGCGATCTTCGACTTCGACAACGACGGGTGGCCCGACGTCTACATCGGGTCGACCGACTACCCCGAGGCCGAAGGCCTGCTCTACCACCAGGTCTCACCGGGGAAATTCGAGCTCGTGCCGGTGACTGAAGGCATCGACCACAACCGCAGCCACGGGGTTGCCGCGGCCGACTTCGACCGCGACGGCGATCTCGATGTCGTGGTGGGTCACTCGCGGGCTCGATGCAGTGGCTCGAGCGATTGTTACGACACCCAGCAGATCCGCTTCTTCGAGAACGTCATGCCCACGGGCAACTGGGCCCAGCTCGACCTCGAGGGCGATCCCGCCCTCGGTTCCAACGCCGCCGCCATCGGGGCACGCGTCACCTTCGAGGGCGAAGACGGCGTGACCCAGACCCAGGAGGTGGCTGGCGGCTACGGACACTTCGGCGCACAGCAGCCGTTGCTCCTGCACTTCGGCATGGGCGCCGCCTGTCGTGCCCAGGTGACGGTGCGCTGGCCCAACCCCAACCTCGACACCCAAACCTTCGAGGTGGTCAGTGGCTATCGCTACCGTGTGCGTCAGGGGATGGACCCAGAGGTGGTCGAGGCCCCCGCGGCGGAGTAACCTCGCGCCTCATGGCGCACCTCGACTCTCCCGAGCCCGACCTCTCCGCCTGGACCGACGACGACCGAGCTTCCTACGAGGGGGCCTCACGGCTCGACGGTCTGCGGCGCTCGCTCGCTATGTGCCCGTCCGTCGCCGCACCCTTTCTGCGTGCCTACACCGCCGCTTTCGACATCGAGGGCGGGCTCACGCGAACCGAGCGTGAGCTGGTGGCAGCGGTGGTGGCCATCACCAATCGCTGTGCCACGCTCGCCGAGCAGCACCTGAGCACGCTCGTCGAAGGAGGCCTGTCCCAGGCCGCGGTGGACGCCTTGCGCCGTGACTATCGACTCGCCCGTCTCGAGCCCCGATCGCGCGCACTCCTGGACTACACCGTGCTCGTCAACGACGACGTGCACCTCGTGTCGAAGGCCACGCTCGACGAGCTACGGCAGAACCACGGTCTCCAGACCGCCGACCTCGTCCTCCTGACGCACATCATCGGCCTCGGCAACCACCTCAGCCGGATGTTCACCGCCTTCGGCCAGTAGCCGAGCGGCCCGAAAGAGGACTCAGTTGCCGCCGGCGCCGCCGTTTCCGCCGGCGCCGCCCATGCCCATGCCGCCCATACCCATGCCACCCATGCCTCCGCCCGAGGAGGTGGTCGTGGTGGTGGGGCTGCCGCCAGACTGCTCGGCGATCCAGCTCAAGATGCAGCTCTTCTCGGCGTCGGACAGCTCGCTCCCACCCAGCGGCATCTGTGTGCCGCAGCCCGGGTCCGAATCGAGCTTGGTGTAGAGCACGCTGTCCTCGGGGTTGTCGGGATCGGCGAGGAGCCCCCCACAGTCGGCCGTGACGCCCACCACGCGGGACGCGATACCCGCAGATTCGAGGTCGAGCTGCGCGGCGCGGTCATCGGCGTTGTGACAGCTCGCGTTGTTGCACTTGGCTTGGAAGATGTCGGCCTCGACATCGAGGCTGCACGCGCCGGCGCCGCCGACGCCCGTGAGGAAAGCCTCTGGGTTGTCGATCTTGCCAGGGCAAGCAGAGACGAAGAAGGCGGCCGTGCTGAGCGCGACCGAAGCGAGAAGCATGTGCGACGTGAGTTTCATGGGTCGCTCCTAATCAATAACGGTACGCGAGGGCCGCGCGAAGAACCACGAATTGATCCAAGGCGCCGCCAGCCACGTAGGTGTCGCCGGGCACGGGGGTGAAGGACGAGAAGTAGCGGATGTAGGAGCCGCCGATGCGCGCCTCGAAGCCCAGCGGCAGCACGAAGGCCACCTTGAGGCCCATGTCGAGGCCGAGCACGCTCACGTCCCGCTCGGTGCCGTCGGGTCCTACGAAGCGCTCGTAGGCTCGATTGGCGAGGATGGGGCCGATGAAGCCGAAAGATGGCTCGAAGGCGAGAAAGTCGACGACGGGCAGGCGGGCGTCGATGCCGCCACGGATCTGCCCGTACTTGACCGAGCCGACCTCATTTTCGATCGCGCGGCTGTTCTCGTCTTCGGGGTCGAAGGTGAAGTTGAGAAATCCGTAGCTCACCCGTGCGCCGATGACGTAGGGCGTGTCGGACTCCTCGTTGAGACGGTAGCGGAACCGCAGACCCACATCGAGGGCGTTGAAGCTCGTGCCGAAGCGGAAGGTGCCGTCGGCGGTCTCGGACGACAGCCCGAAGACCTGCATGTATTCGGCGGTGACGCCGACGCCGAAAGGAAGCCCAGGGGCGATGATCTCGATGGGGTAGACCTCACCGCCGACGACCAGCCCCGGGGCGCCGAAGACATCGTAGGGGCGCAGGTTATTCGAGTTGGCCGGGGAGTCGCTGTACGAGAAGAAGCGGCCCGTCACCGCGCCGCCGACGTAGACCTCCACGAGCTCACCGCCGGGACGGTTGGGGCGGTAGTCGCCGGGCTCGTCGTCGTCGTCGTCGTCGTCATCGTCGTCGTCGTCATCATCGTCGCCAGTCGGCTCGGGATCGGGCTCGGGGTCGGGCTCGGGGTCGGGCTCGGGTGGGGGCGCGTACTGATAGAAGACGGGCGTCAGCTTGTCCTCGAAGGCGACCCGCTTGTCGTCATCGCTGCCCTCGAGCACGACCTCCTCGTCGAGGAGGAGCTCCTTGTCCTCGGCGTCGACGACGAGCACTTTGGCCGAGAGACCCTGGGCGGTCATTCTGACCCGAGCCACGACCGCAGCCGTCGCCCCTTCCTTCTTCATCGCGCTGCGCAGCACGCGAAGAAGCATCGGGCGCGCTTGCGGCGAGGTGACCGCGAAGCCCATGTTGCCGCCGGGGAGACCGGAGCGAGCGAGGGCGCGGGTGAAGGCGCCCTTGTCGATCACCTCGAGGCCGTCGGGCACGGTGGAGGCGATCAGGTCGTAGACCTCGCTCGACTTGGCGCCCTCGACCTTGATCGCGATCTTCTTATCCTCTGCACTGGCTCGGGCCGTGCCCAGCACGAGCATGAGCATTCCAACGCAGAGGGCGAACAACCATCGGCTGCAACGAAGCACGTCGACCACCCTAATTTCAGCCGTGAGGGGCGTACAGTGGTGATTCGCGTCGCACTGGGGCGCCGGAGGTCGCACTCGTCGTTTGATGGCACGGCATACATCCACACGGGGAGGACGAGCCGAGTAGGATGCCGTCATGGTGCGTCGTGACGCAGACGAGGTCCGGGACGCCGGGGTGACGTTTGCTTGCTGCGCCTCTCCAGTGGGTGCGAGTCCCACCCCGGTAGGCGTCGGAGCGCCGGGT
>JAUHZF010000580.1 GCA_030426145.1 Polyangia bacterium | reverse complement strand
CTCGACCTGCGCCTCCAGCTCCTCCAGGCGCACGGCCTGGCGGGCGACCTGGCCGTCGCGCTCGGCGACCTCGGCCGCGCGCGCCTCCAGGTCGGCGTGCAGGGCGTCCACGCGCGCAGTTTGCGCGGCGACCTCGGCCTCCAGGTGGATCGGGCTCCGCTGCGACGCGGTGGTGCGGGTGACCAGCCCCGCCCGGCGGAGCACCTTCACGTGCTTGGAGATCGCCTGGATCGACACCTCGTGCGGCTCGGCGAGCTCGCTCAGGGTCGCGTCGCGGTCCTCGCCGGGCGCGTCGCGCTCGAGGAGCTCGGCATGCAGAGCGTCAAGGCGACCGACGTCGGGGTGCTCGGTCGACTCAAGCACCTGAGAGAGGCGGACCTCAACTTCGCGGCGGTGAAGTCCATGCAAGGGATCGAGGGAGCCAAAGCGCTCGAGCACCTGTCGCTGTCCCACACGTCGCTCGCCAAGCTGCCGGTGGGCATGAAGAAGCTCGCCGCCTTGAAGGTCCTCGAGCTCGCATCGACACCCTTGAAGAACATCGCTCCCCTTTCGGGGCTCGGCGCCCTCATCCACCTCGACCTCGGCTCGACGTCCGTCTCGGACGCCTCGGTCTTGGGTGGTCTGCACGCGCTCGAAGACATCGACCTCAGCTACACCCAGGTGGCCAAGCTCCCCTCGCTGGCCAAGCTCAAGAACCTGAAAGCGCTCGACCTGAGCTACACGCAGGTATCGGATCTGACCGCCGTCTTCGGCCTCACTCGACTCGAGTTCATCGCCGTGACCGACACGGGCGTGGTCTCGTTCGCCCCCTTGGTCAAAGCCAAGCTTCAGAAGGCCAACTTCAGCGGTGCCAAGGCCACCGATCTGAGCCCCCTCATCGGTTCCGCGCAGAGCCTGAAGACACTCATCCTCACCAACGTCCCCACGTCGGATGTGGCGTCCCTGCTGAAGCTGCACAAGCTCGAGTCACTCTACCTGCAAGGGACGAAGATCCCCGCGTCGGCAGACCGCGACATCGAGAACAACAACCCCGAGGTGGAGATCAAGCGCAGCACGAGCGCCTTCGTGATGCGGTGGTCGCCGGGGATGTGGGACTTCAGCGCGATGAACCGGGTCGATGACCTGTGTGGGGCTCCCTAGAACGACAAGCGGTTTGACTTCGTCGTGGTCGTTCTCGTGCCTTCTAATAGGTGACCGTCTATTCGCTACAAATCGTCGCGAAGCGACGCCGTTTGGGGAGGGCCCCCTCGCGTAGCGAGGGGAGGGGCCTTCTGAAGCTCTGCATTGATCGCTTCTCGGTATTCGCGGGAATTTTCCACGAGTTGCGGTGGTTGCCTTCGCGATGAAGCGAACAGCAAGCCGCGAGTGGGCACTGGATGAATTTGGGGATGTGGGCTTGGGTGATCGTCGGAGGCGGTCTCGCACCGTCGCGATCGCCGAAGCGGCGGCGTCGCTGCCCGGCGGACGTCTAGCCCAGGTGTTCAAGAAGGAAGCGGAGCGCGAGGCGGCGTACCGCTGGGTTCGCAATCCCGCGGTGAGCGATCGAGCGCTGATGAAGGCGTCGGCGAGAGCGACAGTGAAGCGCTGCGCGCGCCACGACGTGATCTACGTCGCGCTCGATCAGAGCAGCATCCGAGTCGCTGACCGCGACGGGACGAAGGGCTTCGGCCATGTTGGTCCTGGCGATGGCAAACCAGCCCGCGGACTGCAGGCCATGACGGCGCTCGCTGTGAGCCCTGCAGGAGCTACACTTGGCCTCGTCGGGCAGCTCTGGTGGAGTCGACCGGACACGCGGTCGCCGCTGTACAAGCATGATCGCCGACCTCCCGAAGAGCGGGAGTCGGGTCTGTGGATGCGCACGATGGCGCAGGCGATGGACGCGTTCGAGGGCGAAGCGTCACCATGCACGCCGTGGTTCCAGCTCGATCGCGGTGGCGATGCGAGCCACGTGTTGATGTTCGCGAAGGAGCGGCAAGCGTTGATCACGGTACGCTCGGCGTACAACCGCTGCCTTTCGAACTCCGACAGATACCTGTGGGACAAGGTCACAGCGGGAAAGGTCCGCGGAAGATTGTCGCTGACGCTCTCAGCGAGCCAAGCTCGTCAGCGGGACCGCAACAAGCGTCGCGTCACGCTAGCCGTGCGCTACCAGCGAGTCGTACTGAACGTCGGCGACGTGCTCACCAAGAAGCGGCACGACATCGAGGTGACCGCCGTTCATGTGCGCGAGCGACGTCCGCCACAAGGCGCGGAACGAATTGAATGGCTGCTGCTCACCACCGCGGGGGTCGACACAGCCGAGGACGCCTTGCGCGTCGTCGATGCGTACACGCGTCGATGGCGCGTCGAAGACTTTCATCGGACCTGGAAGACTGGACGATGCAACGTCGAGGATTCGCAGCTGCGCTCTCCACCAGCGTTTCGTAGATGGGCTACGCTGCTCGCCGCCGTGGCAGCAAGAGTCGAACGCATCAAACACCTCGCACGCAACGAGCCCGACACCCCCGCTACCGACGTGCTCACGCGAAGCGAGCTCGACGCTGCGATCATCCTCAGCGGCACCAAGAAGTGGAAGCGCGGAGCCAAGCTCAACATCGCCGACGCCGTCTTCCTGATCGCCTCAGTAGGCGGCTACACGGGCAAATCTTCCGGCGGACCACCCGGCTCGATCACGCTCGGACGAGGGCTCGAAAGGGTCACGCTGACGGCCATCGGATTGGACGCCGCCAGGATGTGACCAATGCTCAGCTTCTGAAGGCCCCTAGTGATTGGAGGAAGGAGTGAACAGGGGGTGTGTTCGCGGAGCCTCGACTCGTCCTCGCCCCGCCCCGGGGCGAGTCGAGGTGTAGCGAACCCATGGGAACGAATTTACAGGCCGCGGGAGAAGGCCCACTGGATCGCATCGCGAACGCTGGGGCTGAACTGTCGGCCCATCCAGCCGCCGATGGTGTCCTGGCCGTTCCAGTAGGCGTACTCGAGCTCGGCCATGCGGCGGCTCGAGGGGCCGTCGGCGGGGTCGTCGAGCAGGGCCTGAACCTGTTGGGAGTGAAAGAGGGTGCCGATGTGGTCTTCGCCGAAGTCGCCCATGGCGATGTAGATGCCGGCGATGGCACGATTGGCGCCGTGACCCACCGTTCCCCGTTGAAACCCGAGCGTGGCCTCGAAGGCGCCGAGCCGCGTGTAGTTCGGCGGGTCGTAGCTACCTATCGCAACGCGAAGAAGGTTGCGGGTGCGTCCGCTCGGTTCGAGTCCCTGCAGCTCGGTGATGATATCCATGTCGTCTCCAGTTCCCTCGGAGCCCCTTCGCTCCGGGTTTCACTGGGGCTACGCGACACCGCGGCGATCGGATCACCCGTCGATGATCCTTGAGGCGCGGGCGGCCCCGCGTCAGGAGAGAGCATGCGTCGCGGGATGGTCTTGGCCTTGTTGCTCGTGGGGGCCTGCGGTGCGCCGGCTCCCACCGAGACCCCATCGCCCGCCGTGTCGAGCGCACCGGCTCTTCCTTCGTCGGCACCCGTGTCGCCGGCACCCCGTCCCACGTACCACCGTGATGATTTCCTCGACCCCGATGCATGGCCGACCGGAGCGCTTCGGCGGTACGGGAGTCGAAAGTTCCACGGCAACGACGCGCTCGCGCTGCTGGACAATGGTTGGCTTGTCGAGGGCAGCAGGATGTGGCGTGCCGACGGTCACGTCGCCCGGTGGACCGAGCACCGCTTCCTCGGTCGGCGGGGCGATGACCTCGCGGTTCTAGAGCGTCACACAGTTCATTGGTCGAGACCCGATGGGACGTCCATCGGTGACGTGAAGCTCGACTGCGATGACTACGCTCCGTGGCTTGCCTCGGACGGCAAACACATCATC
>JAUHZF010000579.1 GCA_030426145.1 Polyangia bacterium | reverse complement strand
ATGCCGTCCACGAAGCGGTGTCGGTGTGGGCCTTCTTCTTCGAGGGCGCCGTTGAGCAGGGTCTCGGTGTTGGCACGAATGACGGCGATGGGGGTTCGTAGCTCGTGCGAGACGTTGGCCACGAAGTCGCGCCGCATGCGCTCGAGTTTTCGGATCTCGGTCATGTCGTGCAGGACGATGACGCTGCCCCCCACCATCTTCAGAGGCGCGGCATAGGCCATCACCCGGCGGTGCGGGGGCTGGGGCAGCTCGAACTCGATGGGCTCGTTGTCCCCCTCGTGAAGGCCGTCGACAGCCTCGCTGAGGGCGGGCAGCCGGACGGCCTCGAGGAGCGGCTTGCCCATGTCCTCTTCGTCGAGGCCGAGGAGACGCTCGGCGGCGGAGTTGGCGAGGGTGACGCGCTTGCGCTCGTCGAGCGTGATCACCGCTTCGCCCATGCACTCGAGGATGGTCTTGAGCCGAGCCCGTTCGCTCGCGAGGTCGGCGACCGCGCCCTGGAGCTCGGCCGCGACCTCGTTGAACGAGCCGGCGAGGCGGCCGATCTCGTCGCGCGAGATGAGCGGGATCTTCTCGCTGCGCTCACCTCTGACGAGCGACACCGCGTTGTCGACGAAGGTGCGGAGGGTTCGCGCCATGAGCTCGCTCGCGACGCCGCTCATGAAGGTGGCGGTGACCAGACCCACCAGGGCCGCGAGCAGCATGAGCGCCCGGAGCTCGCTGATCGCCGCGCTCACTTCCGACAGTGGGAGGGCGAATCGAATCACGCCCTGGGGCTGCTCGGCGGAGGGAAAGGCGGCGGCGACGTAGAGGACCTGAGCGCGGGAGGCCTCGTCGCGGCGGCGTGCCGTGCCGACGCCGCTA
The DNA here is from genome assembly GCA_030426145.1 of Polyangia bacterium. Classification (GTDB taxonomy): domain Bacteria; phylum Myxococcota_A; class Polyangia; order Polyangiales; family Polyangiaceae; genus JAPYTK01. The sequence goes on along the minus strand of JAUHZF010000579.1, from coordinate 3,005 downwards.
CGAAGAGCGTCGATCATCTCGCTCGGCCGGCCCTCCGCCGTGAGTTTGGCACGTCCGGTCGGGTCGCCGCTCGAGTCGCCGAGCCAGGTTCCGTCGGTCGCGATGATGGTGACCTCGGCCTGGCCGTGGCGGCCCAGCTCGTCGGCGAGGCGGTCGAAGGCGGCAGCGTCGCGTTGGTCGAGGAGCGACACCGCGACCTTGGCCGTCTCCGTGCGGAGCAAGAGGTCTTCTTCGATGCGTACCGTGAGCTCGCTGCGCAGCCGGGATTCGAGGAAGGCGCCACTCGTCAATCCCACCACCGCGATGAGCAGCAGTGAGATCGCAAAGAGCTTTCCGCGGATCCCTACCTTCATGCCTTCCCCAACACATCATGACATCGCCGCGCGGTGCCCGAGCAAACCTCGGGGCGACCGCGTGACGGCGTCACGTTCAGTCTGCTTCGGAGGGCTCGCTTCGAAAGCGGTACCCGACCCCGCGCAGGGTCTCGATGTAGCGGCCCGCCTCGCCGATCTTCTGCCGCAAGCGCTTGACGTGGGTGTCCACAGTCCGGGTGGTGACCTCGGCCGAGAAGCCCCACACGTCGGTCAGCAGTACCTCGCGGGTCTGCACCCGACCGCGACGCCGCATGAGGGTCGTGAGGAGCTTGAACTCGAGGGCGGTGAGCTGGACCTCCTCGTCGTCGACCCAGCAGCGGTGGGCGGAGGCGTCCACCCTCAAGCGACCGAACTCCATCTGCTCGGTCTCGACGTCGGTCGATTGTGATCGGCGCAGGATGGCGCGAATGCGCAGCGAGAGCTCACGCACACTGAAGGGTTTGCAGACGTAGTCGTCTGCGCCCACTTCGAACCCCACCACCCGATCGATCTCCTCCCCCTTGGCCGTCAGCATCAAGACGGGGACGTTGCGGGTGACGTCACTGCTCCGAAGGCTCCGGCATACCTCAGTGCCCGACATGTCGGGCAGCATGAGGTCGAGAACCACCAAGTCGGGCAGCGGACGCTCGTTGGCGAGCGTCATGGCTTCGCTACCCGTCGCGGCGCAGCGCGTGCGGTAACCCTCGCGCTGCAGGTTGTAATCGAGCGTGTCCAGGAGGTCCCGCTCGTCCTCCACGATGAGGATGAGGTTCGACATGCGCGGTCCGTACCACGCTCATATGGCGCTGGGGTGACGCGAAAGGCGTAGTGTGGCGTCGACGAGGCGAGGGGCTCTTCTTCCGTGTTGCCCGTTGCCGCGACCCCGTGTCAACTCGTGCGACGAAGCAGCCAAGGACCGAGGGGCTGCAGCCGGAGGTGGCAGCGACCCTGCTCGTCGAGCATCTCGGCGAGGGCGGTGCAGGTGGCGCGTGCGACGTTGGCCTCGACGCGGTCGGCCAGCGCGGCCTCGAAGGCCTCTTCGCTGTCGCCGATCTGAAGCGGGCGATCGAGCGCGGCGCGCAGGTCGGAGTCGACCTTGGCGGCCACGGCGCGCCGATCGGCGGCATCGAGGCGTGCTCCGAGGAGCGTGACCACCACGGTGATCTGCCGCTCGAGGTCGGCGTTGACCGAGCGGCCGGTCATGCTGGCCACGGCGCGGCGGAGCTTGGCAGGAATGACGAGCGAAGCGGAAGGAACGACGGGTTGAGCCATGAAGGACCTCCTAGATCCCCTAGAACCCAGCAATCGGTGTGCCGACGGCTCGGCCCTGGAACTTCGCGAGGTTGTTGCCCACCAACTGGAGGCAGGTGCGAAAGCGACTTCGCACGTACTGAACAAGTGCGTCGACTTCGTCGCACATCGACGCACTGCGGCATATATATCGGTCGGTTGGCTGGCGTGAGCGCGGTCGGGGGCGTACATTCGCGAGCCATGTCGCTGGTGCCCCTACGCCGACGGCGGGACGGCGGTCGCGCGGGCCGTGACCTGCAGGTTTATCTCCCCACCTGTCGTGAGGAGATGGAGGCCCGTGGTTGGGACGCGCTCGACATCCTGATCGTCAACGGCGACGCCTACGTCGATCACCCTGCCTTCGGGGGCGCGCTCATCGGCCGCTTCCTCGAGGGCCGCGGCTTTCGCGTGGGCATGATCGCCCAACCGCGTTGGGACGATCCGAGCGACCTGCTCCGCATGGGCCAGCCCCGGCTCATGGTGGGGATCACCGCGGGCAATCTCGACTCGATGCTCAACAAGCTCACGGCCCAGAAGAAGGTTCGGAGCGACGACCAGTACTCTCCCGGTGGCCGCACCAACTCTCGGCCGAACCGCGCGAGCATCGTCTACAGCAACCTCTGTCGCCAGGCCTTCAAGGGCACGCCCATCGTGCTCGGCGGCATCGAAGCTTCGCTGCGACGCATCGCCCACTACGACTACTGGAGCGACAAGGTTCGTCGCTCCATCTTGCTCGACAGCAAGGCCGACCTCCTCATCTTCGGCATGGGGGAGCGTCCCGTGTGGGAGGTGGCGCGCCGCCTGCGCGACGGTGAGACCATCGATCAGATCCGCGATGTGCGTGGCACGGCCTTCGTGATGCGCAAGGGAGCCTGGGAAGACATCGAGCCCTCCCGGTTCACCACCGACGGCAAGACCGTCATCCTCCCGAGCTATGAGGAGGTGAAGACCGACGACCGCGCTGGCCGCGACCACTTCTCGGCCATGTCGAAGGCGTTTCAGATCGAGACCAATCCCGGCAATGCGCGACCATTGCTTCAGGCCCACGGACAGGAGGCGGTTTACTTCAATCCCCCCGCGCTCCCGCTCGAGACCGAGGACATGGATGCGCTCTACGATCTACCGTTCGTCAGGCTGCCCCACTGGTCGTACGAAGACCCCATCCCCGCCTACGAGACTGTGAAGCACTCGGTGGTCACCATGCGTGGCTGCTTTGGAGGCTGTAACTTCTGCTCGATCACCGAACACGAGGGGCGGGTCATTCAGAGCCGATCCGCGGAGAGCGTGCTGAAGGAAGTGCGCGAGCTGCGACGCATGGGCGACTTCCGCGGCACCATTACCGACCTCGGCGGACCGACGGCC
>JAUHZF010000578.1 GCA_030426145.1 Polyangia bacterium | reverse complement strand
ACCGCGAAGGCCATACCCATGCCGACAAGCACCGCGTCCATACGGTCGATGTGATGCCCCAAGTAGAGGGTTACGCCGGACACGACCGTCGCGAGCTGTGAGAGATAGAAGTTCCACAGCTGTCCGGTCACTTTGAGCATTCTGTGGGCTAGCAGTCAGCCCCGTGATCGCCAGGGTGTTCTACTACGCTCTGCTGCCCCGCGCACCTACCGCAGCGAGCGCATGGATAGCGATCGGGAGTTGAGCTGCAAGGACGAAGGGAGGCTCGAAGGTCGCGCCGCCGGCCTCGTCTGCCAACGAGATGCTATCCAGCGCGCCCGCCGCTACCAGACGGTCCGCCATGCGCAACCCTGACCAGGATTGTCCGTTCCCGCATACTCCAAATGAACGACACGCCGCCGACTCGAGGCAGACGAACTCGAGCCCGACCGGTGGAGAAGCAACGGTCTGAAGACCAACACGCTGCCAGCGTCAGCCTCGACCACCTGAGGTACCGCACCTTGGTCCTCCTGCGTTCGGTGGGTTCCCGCAAGAACTTCGAGCGCACCGTTGTCCTCACCTTGTGGGTCCAGATGCACGCGCACGGAGACCATCTGGGCGAGCACATCCTCCCCAGCTTGGATGTGCGGGACGCCAGCCCGATTGAAGGTCCTGGCGTGCGTCGATGCGGAGTCGATAGCGACGTTGGTGTCTCGGTGCCAGGGCAGGGACCATCCGGACGGGATTGGCTTGTCGAAGAAGAGAGCTCGCGAAAGACGAAGCATGGACTGTCCCGCAAGCTCGTGCATGTCGAGTCTGGTCTCAACCAGCGCAACGAGCTCACGCAGTCCCGGCCAGAGTCGTCCGAGGTTTCGAGCCGCAAAGAGCTGTCCCCTGTGGCGGCGAGCTCCCTCATGCGACGAGCGGCCAGCAAGAGCCGAATCAAGATCGCTTCCGAACCAGTGAGACTCCTCCGGGACGAGAAGCTGGGGAATCACCAGAAATCCGCGCGCCGAGAACTGCTCGGCAGCTTCACGACTCACCTTCGGGGGCGGTCTTGGCGTCACACGAACCTCCGTCTGGACAACGACCAGGAATTGAGTTGCGCGGACGACGGCAGGCTCGGAGGGAGCCTGCGACCGGAGGTCGCACCGTCGTGCCTTGTCTGCCTCCAGCGACATGTCATCCGGCGCCCCGCCAAACCTCGTCGCACCGACCGAGGTCCGTCTTTGGTCGGTCGACCTTGTCCGAGCGGGAGGACCTCCTCGGGAAGAGCGTGCTCGGGTGCGAGGTCAGCGCCAAGGAGACGCACCACGCGTGCATAGCGTTGGGCGAAGATGCGGTCGTTCACGGGTGAACTCACAGGGGCAGGTGGCCGATGCCGACGACGACAACATGTTATCCCGCGCCGTCGTCGACGCGCGAAACAGAGGCTCCCTTGCACTCTTGGTTGTTGGTGTAGTCGAGCACATCCTCAGAGGCGAAGACCACCACTCCTGCCTCGAGATCGATCAGCTCGACCTCGAGAACGTCCCCATCCTCGAGGTCGTCGTCCGCGCCCGACATGTTCCGGTCGAGTTCGAGCGCGTACTCTTGCGGCGAATTCGAGAGAGCCGTGAGACGCCGGAGTACGAGCTGGTTTCGTCCAAAGGTGAACTGAGCGGGGTTCTGCCCAGCCCGGGGCAAGACAACCTCCTCGGATGTGCAACGCTGGTTCAGGCACACGATGGCTCTGAGCGTTTGCCCCTCGGTCCCTAAGAACCGATCCTCGAGCTGGATGAAACTTGCGCACTGAAGAGGTGAGCAAGAAGCGCCGTGGGCGAGGAAAAGAACCGTTATGGCAACGGCGGACCGCATCATGTCTTCTTCTAGTTTCTACCGAACCGTGGGACCTGTCGATAGGAGTGAGCTGCTTCGGGAGTGCCAGCGCGGCCGCGGGCCTCGTCCAACGATATGCTAGGCCGCCACCGTCTCGCTCAGCCTCGCTTCAACACACTTCGCCTCGACCCGATCCGCGTACGGGCCTAGTTCGATCTCCACAGGTTCGGGGATCCGTGACAGCGTCCGAGCGATGATGCGAACAAAGCGCGGGCTGTCGTAGGTCTCGCTCCATCTCGTGACGCGAAGCGCCCGCAGCTTCACCCCTGTGCCTAGGCGCAGCAGGCCGTCTCGTTGAAGGACGAGCGTGCCGACGGTAGCCATGGCGTTCGCGCGGCGAATCCGACCAACGAAAACGAGGGGTAGCAACAGCAGCGCAAGGGTGCCCATCGGGAAGTCCAGGGTCAGTACGAAGACCGCCAAGTCGTACGGCACGAGAGCGCCATCCGGGTGTACCAATGCGGCCCCAAACAATGACAGGGCGACGAACCAAAGAACGAGCGCGAAACCCCAACCCGCCACATATGCGGAGTTCCGCCAGGTATACCGAATCGAGTGGGCCGCGCCTCTGAATAGGGCCGGCGGTCGACGGAACGGGTTGGGCACGGTGCCGAACCTAGCCACGCTCGCAGCTCGCGCAACGATGCACCGCGTCAACCGAGCTCGGTCTCTACTTCGCCTTCTTTCTGTAAGACCCCGCCTCCGCCCTCGGGAAGAGTTCTTCCTCGATCCCTAGGACGAAGTCTCGTGCAGGCCCCTCAGGGACATCGGCAATCTCGGCCATACTGGCGGCAATCGCCTGTGGGTCTTCGCGCCGCTCGAGTCTCATCCTGACCGTGTGGCGAAAGGGTGCCAGAACCGCCTGGGCATCGCGGCTACTGCGTCGCTCCAACAGCTTCCTGCGGCGTGACCGGTCCTGCAGCTCCACGTACAAGATGCGAAGAAGGCCGCGAGTTCCGTGAAAGATGTTCCAGAAGAAGAAGATGAAGACGAGCAGAATGGAGAAGAAGCCCCAGACACCTAGGACGATGTTCCGTACCTGGTACTGAAGCCAGCGAATCGCAAGGCAACGTTTGCAGTAGGTGCCTTCATGCGAGCGGATACGGCAGACGATGAGAAGACCCTCAGCCCAAGCGAGGGTGACGGTTGTCGTCACCCGTTGAGCTCCGCAGCGATCGCAGACGTACAGCAAACCCCGCGGATTCTAAACGGAGAGGCCGCCGTCATCCACCTCGGCGTACGGATGGACGGACGGGTCGGCGGACGCCATCAGTGCACACGTAAGGCAGTAAACGTAGCGGTAAACGGAGAGCCGGTCGCCAGCCTTGTCTGCCTCCAACTTGTTGTCCCGCGCCGCGCGCGAACCTAGTCAACGACGTAGCCGCCACGAGCCTTCACTTCTTCCTCGATGCGCAGTGCTCACGGAGGCTCTTCGTAGTCTTGATGCCGTAGCCGAAGCGTTCGTGCTCCCGGGTTCCCGCGCAATGACGCAGACAGTCATTTCTAGCCATCAACGAGCCAGGTCAGGATCATGAGCGCCGACACCGCAAGTAGAACGACGCCAAGGCCAAAGGGAAAGGCATGGCGGCCAGTTCGAGCGTGGAAGGCGTCGTCCGTAGCGGCGGTGGGCTCCTTGTGCAGAACAGCCTCTGCACCGACCTGCAGCCCGGTTTCGAGCGGGTCGAGGGTGGCGGCAAGAGCACGATCGAAACGCCGACTCCCCGCAGCGAGGAGGGCGATCATGCCTGAGCCGGAGACCAGCAGCCCGCCGTACAAGGTCGAGTCGGGTGACTCGCCAGCCAAGGCCACGACAACGCCACCAACCAAAGCTGCTCCGGCCACACAAGCAAGGCAGAGGGCACCAATCCAGGCAACGCATCCTCTCATTGGTAGACCCTACCTTTCCTTTGCCGGGGGCGCAGGAAAGGTAGGGCCCCCTTTCAAACCGTACGTGCGGTTTTCCCGCATACGGCTTACCGATGGATTCTCGGGACGCTGCATTACGCAGTCT
>JAUHZF010000577.1 GCA_030426145.1 Polyangia bacterium | reverse complement strand
TACCACGCTGTGGTCGCGCTGAGCCTGAACGTACAAGCGCTCCATCATGGAGGTGTCGTCGAGGGTAACCTCGCTTCCCGTCAAAAGCTGACTAGCGCCGTTCCGAGCTCGGGTCGAGGCGGGTCGAGCAAACGCACGACGCCCCCCGGGGCAATGTCGTCGTGGGCAGAGGTGGAAGAGACACGACTGCCCGCCTCACCGGGCGCGAGCGGGTGAAGACGCGCTCCCATACCAAGGTCGCGCTTCGCGTCGGATCATCGCAACATTCGACCAAGAAACCCGCAACTAAGCGTTTGATGTGTGCGTTGCTCCTACGTCGGCGCGATCCGCGTCATGGGGCGGTGGCGAAGGGATAGTCGGTGTAGCCCTCCGGACCGGAGGCGTAGAACGTCTTCTTGTCGGGGGTGTTGAGCTCGAGGCCTTCGGCGAACCGGCGCACCAGGTCGGGGTTGGCGATGAAGAGCTGGCCCCAGGACGCGGCGTCCGCCTCGCCGGCTTCGATGAGGGTCTCCGCAGTGGCTACATCGAGCTGCTGGTTGGCGATGAGGGGACCGCCGAACCTGCGCCTGAGCTCGGGAAAGCGTCGTGGCTCGGCCTGCGACTCGCGGGTGAAGATGAATGCGATCCCGCGCTCTTTCATCGCGTCGGCCACGTAGCCGAACGTCGCCGCGGGGTCGGCGTCGCCCATGTCGTGGGCGTCGCACTTGGGCGCGAGGTGCAAACCGACTCGGTCGGCGCCCCAGACGCTGATGGCTGCATCTACGGCTTCGAGCATGAGACGCGCGCGGTTCTCGATGGGGCCGCCGTAGGCATCGGTGCGCTGGTTGGTGGAGTCTTGCAAGAACTGGTCGAGCAGGTAGCCATTGGCCCCGTGGAGCTCGACGCCGTCGAAGCCCGCGCGCTTCGCGTTCTCGGCGCCGCGTCGATAGCCCTCGACCACCTCCTCGATCTCGTCGAGCTCGAGGGCGCGTGGCGTCTCGAAGTTCTTCTTCGGGCGCACTAGGCTCACGGTGCCGCCCGGCCTGACTGCGCTCGCGGACACCGGTTGGGCGCCGTCGAGGTAGATGGGATCCGAGATGCGTCCCACGTGCCAGAGCTGAAGGAAGATGCGGCCCCCTCGCTCGTGCACGGCTTCGGTCACGCGTTTCCAGCCCTCGACCTGGGCATCGTTCCAGATCCCGGGGGTTCCCGGGTAGCCGACGCCCATGGGGTCCACCGAGGTCGCCTCGGTGATGATGAGGCCCGCGGTGGCGCGCTGCGCGTAGTACTCGGCCATCATCGCGTTGGGCACGCGCTCGTCTCCCGCACGGCAACGGGTGAGAGGGGCCATGATCACGCGGTTGGGCAGCTCGAGCGCACCGAGCTGTAGCGGAGACATCAGGTGCGAGGTCGTCGTCACGTGGCTCATCGGCGGTCTCTGTACCACCGCGCGGAGCTCAGCGCCCGAGCAGGGGCGAGTCCTCGGGGAGGGCGAGGTGTGACCCATCCCCCACGCAGGTTGAACTCACGTGCACGGTCTACTTGCGCCAGAGGAGGGGGGCACTTGGCGTTTGTGGGGCCCGATCGGCTGCGCCTCTCGTCAAGGCCGCGTATGCTGACCGGGTGACCGCACGGGCACCACACAAGGCGACCTACACCGACCTCGTTGCCCTGCCCGACCACGTCGTCGGGGAGATCCTCGCGGGTGAACTGCACGCGAGCCCGCGGCCCTCCTCGCGCCACGCACGGGCGGCGAGCGTTCTCGGCCATCGCGTCGGCGGCCCTTTCGACTACGACGGCGACGGCCCCGGAGGCTGGCTCATCTTGTACGAGCCGGAGCTGCACCTCGGGCCCGACGTCCTCGTCCCCGACCTGGCCGGCTGGCGACGCGAGCGCATGCCGGAGATGCCGGACACACCGGCCTTCGAGCAGGCCCCCGATTGGGCCTGCGAGGTGCTCTCCCCGAGTACGGCCTCGATCGACCGCACCGTGAAGATGGAGATCTTCCGCCGCGAAGGTGTGCGTCACGTGTGGCTCGTCGACCCCGACACGAAGCTGGTGGAGGTTTTCCGCCTGGACGACGAGCGCTGGGTACGCATGGGCGGCTGGAGCGGCGATGCGAAGGTGCGCGCCGAGCCCTTCGACGCCATCGAGCTCGACCTCGCCTCGCTGTGGAGCCGCTGAGGCGCGCCTCGTGCACCGCATCGGAGAGCTTGCGAAGTCCGTGGTCCGGCTGCCGGTCGGAAGGAGCATGGACGCCGTCGTCGCGATGGAGGGCAACGCCGTGGTCTTGACTTCGATGCCTTCGGCGGCCGCGGTCATGGTGCAGCTCGCCGACGGCGCTCCAAGGATGCCGGCTCGCGCCTCAACTTGCACTTCCAGACCACCGCCATTGATGGCGTCTTCCTACGCAAACCACTCCGCCATGGTCACCTGCATGTGAGCTGATGTGGACCGGCAGACGCCTCACGGGGGCGCCGCGCCGGGCTCGAGCCGCCCCTCAGCCCTGAGGCAGCCACACATCGCTCAGATCGAGCTCGACCGCTTCGAAGGGCTCGACGCGCAGCGCGCCGGGGGCCTCGTGGGTGGAGGTGAGGGTCCAGCCACGGTCGCGCCAGGTGAACACCTCGAGCGTCTTGGCGGTGGGGTCGATGAGCCACGCGTAGGCCACGCCGTGGGCGCCGTAGAGCGGGAGCTTCTTCACCCGATCGAGCCCCATGGTGGACGGCGACAAGACCTCGACCACCCACGTGGGGGCCTCGGAGTAGAAGGCTTGGCTCAGATCCAGCTCGGGCATGTCGGCGCGACGCCAGCCGGCAAGGTCGGGCACGACCACATGCTCGCCGAGGTGGAGCTCAGGCTCGTCTTGAATCCACCAGCCCCCCGGACCCCCTCGACCGAGCCGGAAGGGAGGCCCGACGATCATTCCCAACACCGAGGCCGCTTCCGCGTGCGGCTTCGCCGGCCTCGGCTGCAGAAAAAGGTCGCCTCCGATCAGCTCCGCAACCATGTGTTCGGGCGCATTGAGCACATCCTCGTAGGTCGCCGATCGCCGAGAGGGGATCGTCATATCCCACCCTAGCAGCCCAAGAGTGGCCTCGACAACGTCGAGCTCTCCGCCCGCGTTTTCTGCCGACCACGACCCCGGCGAGCCCCTGCTCCTACGGTTGGGGTCCGCCAGGCTCGGCAACGCCGGGCGGGTGGCCGCCGGCGCGCCGCCTACGTACAGCTGTTCGTTCTGGGCGTCGCACACGACCCCGTCAGGCGCTGGTAATGTGGAGGCATGGTTGCCACGGCGTGCGCATTGGCTATGTGGACGTCCCTGGACGAGGTCGAGGACGAGATCGCGATTCGACTCAGTTAGGCGCCACGTCAGCCGGCGCGAGCGTCGCTCGCTGTATCGTCAGCACGTCCGTCACGTGGCGAACTCGGGATGCCACGTCGAGCTCTTCGAGGGCTTCTTGTCTTTGGCGTGCGTCGAGGATGAGGTGGTGGGCGCACGCGTCCACGAACAGAGCCGTCGGGCCATTGGGGAGCCGAAGCTCGAAGTCGGAGTCCTTCTCCCGTACGAGCTTCGCGAAGGCCTGCACGGCTGCGTGCAGGGCCGTGAGCTCGAGCGCTGGTACCGCATCCTCCGACGTCGTTCGGAGGAGCTTTGCGCGCGCCCGACGGTATGGGGGCACGAAGGGCAGCTCATCGAGCTCCACCCGTGCGCGACCGAGCAGAACGATGTTGTACCGGCCGCCCGGGAGCTCGGCATGCTCGAGAATCGTGCCCACCCCCGCCACGTTCGAGATCCTCGGATGTCCCTCAGCGTCGGCCTCCCCCTCGACGACCTGGGGCACACACAGCGTTCGGTGCGTCTTCAGGACGTCCTCGACCAACTGTCGGT
>JAUHZF010000003.1 GCA_030426145.1 Polyangia bacterium | reverse complement strand
AGACTGAGCCGTGGCGACCGGCCGAGGTGCGCCATGGGCGCCGGTAGATGTTCGTACCAGGACTGGTACCAAACCGTACCGCACCGCGTGGCGGGGAATGTTCTCCACGGCCGGCACCGGGCGATGGACGTTCTCGCTGTCGACCTCGTGAGCGTTCTCGTTCTCGACCTCGTGGATTCGACTAGGCAGCGCTCATGAGAGCGACACGAGGACGGCATCGAGCTTGTCGAGGTACTGCTTGTAGCCCCACTTCATCCCGAAAGCCGCGAGCTTGGCTTTGGGCCCGATCTGTTGGATGACGACGTCGAGGGTTACGTGCGTGCCCTCCGGCACGGCGACCAGACCAATGGTGTTCGTGTGAACGATGGTGGTCGCTTCTTCTTCGCCCTCCGTCCATGAGCGCGCATCGTAGGCAAGCCGTTCGACGGGCTCGATGGTGGTGAAGCTTCCCATCATGGGCCAGCGGGTTCCCGCGTACTTGCCCATTCCTTCCGTGGCCTCCATCACGATGTGGATGGCCCCGCCCTGTCGCAAGTCGATCTCGCAGGTCGGGACCACCGTGTTCGTCGGCCCCCACCAGCGACGCACCAGCTCGGGCTCGGTCCATGCGCGCCACACCGTTTCGCGTTTCTTCGCGTAGGTGCGCTCGAGCTTCAGGTTCTTGGTCTTCTTGAACAGCTGCAGAATCACGTAACCTCCGTTGACGTTGGCTGACGACGTCAAGCGTCGTCGAGCGACGCGAGAACGTCGCCCATGGCGTCCAGGCGCTGGGACCAGAGGGCTTCAAAAGAATCGACCCAGTGCGCCATGGCCGCGAAGGGTGCTGGCTCCAGGCGGTAAATGCGCCGACGGGCCACCGCCTCGACGCTGACCAACCCCGCCTCCCCGAGGACCTTCAGGTGTTTCGAGACCTGGGGCTGCCGGATCCCCAACGCCTCTGCCATCTCCCCCACCGCCCTCGGACCACCGCGCAGAAGCTCGACCATGCGCAGTCGATTCGGCTCACCAAGTGCAGCGAAGGTGCCCACGTCGAGGGCGATCGCCGCCGTCATGGCCCCGCCTCCACGAAGACGAGCGTGGTTCGGCGACGCGGGCGAATGAACCGGTGAACGGACATGCGCGTAGCCTAGCCACGGCACATATTCTCCTCAAGGAATATTTGACCCTACGAGCCTAGGAGTGGAACAGGGGACGACGCTCGAACCAGAGCGTACCGCCGGGAAGCAAGGACGACAGTGCCCCGGTGGCCACCGTAGAGGTGGGCCATCCTTCGTTCCGGCCCACGCAAGTCAAGCTCTGCACGTAGGCCAACAACAGCACCCCATGAGCAAGACCCAAGACCCCAGTTCCACCGTCGATACGGAAGCCGACCACACGGCGAAGCGCCATCATCGACAGCATCAACACCAGCGAAAACCCTTCGGCGCGCCCGAGCCACACGAGACTTCTGATCGCGAGCCGGCGATCGCCGTCGTTGGTGATCGGCGTTGGGCGCCAGAACGGCCGGGCCAGGGCACCACCGAGCGCAGCCCCGCACAGGCAGACGGGCAGCAACCATACACCGCTGACCCGCAGCGTCATGCTCGCCAGCGCCGCTCCCATGCACCCCCACGCGAGCATCGGACTCGCGCGTCGACAACGGGTCCGATGGCTCACGACGAAACCCAAGTGCACGGCACACAGTCCGGCCAAGGCGCCGACGAACAACCACGGCTCGCTTAGGTGGCGCCCACTGAGCTTCATCAGCAGCCACCCCCCGGAGAAGGTCGCCACGAACCCGGGAACCAACACGCCGTAGGCGGCTCGGAGCCGCAGCGCGCGCCGCTCGGGCACCACGACCCCTCCGAGCCCCAGCAACAAGAGTCCGAGGCCCAGGAACTTCACAGCGCGCGCCAACGACCACACGTGGATGGCGTCAGGCATCAGCCTCTCCCGGCAACCTCGACATCAGAAGCACGAAGGCTGTGGTGCGAACAAGCGGGCCCAGATGGTCGATCAGGTGCATGGCCAAAGGCTAAGCCATGGTCCATAACTCTTGCGTATGGCACAAACGTCAATGATCGCAGGATTTCTGCCACGGGTGGCCGTCTTGGCGTTCGACGGTGTGGTGCTGTCGGACCTCGCCATTCCAAGCGATGTCTTCGGCATGGCCGGCTACGAGGTGCGCGTCTGCAGTGAAGCGGCTCGAGTCGAGTGCAACCACATCACACTCTCGCCGCCGTGGCGGCTCGAATCCTTGCGTCGGTCACAGACTGTCATCATCCCGGGAACCGACGACCTGAACCGCGAGGTCTCCCCTGCCGTGGTGCGGGCCATTTGGGTGGCGGCCCGACGCGGAGCCCGTATCGCCTCGGTATGCACCGGGGCCTTCGTTCTTGCGCAGACCGGGCTGCTCGACGGTCTCCGCGCCACGACACACTGGCGCGCCGCGGCGACGCTCGCCGCGCGCCATCCGGCCATCGAGGTCGACCCCACCGTGCTCTACGTGGACAACGGCAGCATTCTCACTTCGGCAGGCGCCGCCGCCGCCCTCGACCTGTGCCTCCACATGATCCGGCTCGACCGCGGAGCCGAGGCTGCCGCCGCAGCCGCTCGCGCCTCGGTCATGCCGCTCGAGCGAGAGGGCGGCCAAGCCCAGTTCATCGAGCATGCGCTCCCTACCACCGACTCGCTCGTCGAGACGCTGACCTGGCTCGAGACGCACCTCGACCAGGAGCTCCCGCTGCCCGTCATCGCCCGCCAAGCCGGCATGAGCCTTCGCACCCTCAGCCGACGCTTCCGTGAGCAGGTCGGGACCACGCCCGCCAAATGGCTCGCGCATGCACGCGTACGCCGCGCCCAACGACTCCTGGAGACCACCAACCAACCCATCGAAGATGTCGCCGCCGCGACGGGCTTCGGGTCCGCCGCGGTTCTCCGCGACAACTTCGCACGCATCGTCGGCACGAGTCCCCAGGGCTACCGACGCGCCTTCAATCGCTCCCCAACGAACACTCCCTGAAAACGACGTCGTGGTTGCTGGTGAGACTCGTTCCGGTCTCGTCCTGTCGCCGTTGCGAGGCGCCGGCTTCGATGGCTGAAGCTACTCGGCCAGGAGCGCCTCTGCACGGTCGAGCTGGGCTTCGGTCTCCGGTGAGAGCCTCCGACGACCGCGGCGCTGCATCTCCTCGACCACCGGTCGGAGCCGATCGAGGTCTTCGCGGTCGAGGAGGTACGTGAGCAAGACGGCCTGCTCCGGCGCGAACATCGGAAACTGATGGGAGCCGGCGCCGCGGGTGCGGGCTTCGTCGAAGAGCGCCGTGGCCGCGTCGTGGTCACCCCTGACGATCGCGTGCTCCACACGGCGGCCATACGCCTGGAGCACGCTCATGTGACCCTGCTCTGGGTAGGCGCATGTCTCGATGAGGAGCGGCTCCGCCTCCGCCCATCGACCCAGGCGCACCAACGCGGACGCAGCGCGCTCTCGACGGTCTCGGACCCGATGTTCGAGGTCGCGTGCCTTTCGCTCGTCGCCCGCCGCCCGAGCGCCCTCGAGCTGGGCCGCTGACAGGTCCGCGAGCCGGAAGTAGAGCTCGGGTGCGCGCGGGTCGTCCTTCTGTGCGAGCCGATACGCGAGGTCCGACAGCGCGCGCTCGTCGAGCGTCTCCGGGTCGGCCGAGAGCAGCGCCTCCACCTCGGCGGCGACCTTCTGCTCGGCCTTCAGGACCCCACGGATCTTGCTCCGCAGCGACTTCAGGTCCGAGCTCGGAAACCCCAGCCTCACCGCTCGCGTCAGCAACTCGAGCGATCGCTCGCACGAGGTCTCGATATCGAGCGCGACGTCGGTCGCGTCGTGGAAGAGGCAGTGCGCGTGAGCCACGTCGATCGCGGCGTGCTCCACGTCGGGGTGCGCGTGGCGCCACTCCGCGATCGCGTCGACGGCGTCCGACCAACGACGCGCTCGCTCCGCGTCGGCCACCAGCGCTCCGAGCTCCTCCGGGAGCGCGTCCACTCGAAGATGCGATGCCATCCACCGGAGCATATCTCACACGCCCGTCGAGGCGGCGCCCCAGAGCCAGCGCGTCTCCATGACCACGCCCGTCGAGTCCATCCCCGGCGACGGCAACTGGGTGGTCACCTTCACGGATGACGACGTCGAGGGCTACGTGCGTGTGCGCGCATGTCCGCTCACCGGTTCATTCGCCCGCGTCGCCGAACCACGCTCGTCTTGGTGCCAGGGCGGAGAAGCTCGTCGTCGGAGAACAGGGGCGCGTCGGCGGAACCTGCGGTCAACAACCGATCACGCTGGACGCCATGTGGTCGTAGGCATCGGCCTTCGCTTCGTCGCCGCTGCTGCGGAACAAGTCGGCGAGGTCGGTGCAAGCCTGGGCGACGTTCCAGTCGCAGGCGGCGTCCAGCACCGAGATCGCCTCGGGTACCTCGACGCCGCCCGCCTTCAGCAGCGCCTGACCCAGTTCGAGACAAGACAGGGCGTGCTGGGCGGCGCAGCCACGCCGCAATGCGATGAGTCCATCCTTGCGTTGCCCGCCGAGCAACAACGTTCGACCCAGATAAAGGCAAGCCTGTGCATCGGAAGCTCTGGCGAGGGCCTTCGGACACGCCTGACGCAACCGGGCCGTTACCTGGGCCGCCGGTAGCCTGTGGTTCTCGAAGAGGATGCGACATGCGGTGGGGCTGCCGAACCTGAAACAAGGCTCCTCCGCCAACGGAATCACGTCCTCCGGCCTCAAACCGGTCAGATCCATGCCGTAGAAGCGCACACTCGGTGCGGCAGCATGCTTCAGGAACGACGCGCAGGGCTCGGGCTTCTGAGCGCAGGTCACGCGCTTGACCTTCTCCCTGCGCAGCAGGTCATCGCTCACCTTCTGGCAGGCCACGGGGCTGCCTCTCCTGCAGCCGCGAAGTCCGGGGCCTGCTTCCGCGTCCTCGAGGCCGGGGATGCTCATCGCGTCGTAGCCGCAGGCCTCCGCATCTCCCAGCTCGCACAGCGCCGTCGCGACGGGGTTGTGAGCCAACTCGTGCAGGAACCTGAACGACCGACGGCACACCTTTCGATGGCGCTGACAGAAGTTGCGCAGCGACGTGGGGTCCAACCCGTTCCGCGCCGTCTCTTCGTGGATCATGCGCGCCTCGTCGCAACCCACGCCGCGCTCGTCGCAGCTGCGAAGGATGACGGCATCGACGGAGGCACTTGCTCGCGATGTCAGGAAGCGAACGTCCCAGGCTTGCTTCACGCAGGCGGTATCGGGACATGGTTTCGCCCGACCTCCCGACAGCACGGGCTCCACCGCGCGGGCCAGGGGCGAGTCTACGGCTCCGAGAACGTCGCGTGCATGACCGTCGTTGGCCTCACGTAGGGCAAGGGAGATGCAGGCAATGGGGTGGTGTCCATCGCAGGCGGTCCTGACCAATACCCCGTCGCACTCGTTGCTGGCGATGACGCCCGCTGCGAGTGCGAAGCACGCCGCGCCATCGCCCTTCTCGCACGCCGCCCGCTGACGCTTCACATCCTCCTGAGCCGCCGGATGTCGCGGATTGACCGCGCTGGTGGCCATTTCTGCGAGGCAAGTCGCGAGGGGGCTCGGCGCCGGCTCAGCCTTCACCGGCTCGGCTGGCTGTACCGACACCACTGGCGCTGGGCGCGTGGCAACGACGGACGGCTGTGTGGGCCCCACTTCGGGGGCGGCGGGCGAAGCCACGACCACCGCCTGTGGTTGGGGGGAACGCGGCGTGGACGCACCGACCGAGGTACAGCCTGAGACCCACATGAGCAACAGCCATCCTGTCCGATTCATGCAGACCCAACGCCGACCCGCGGAGGGCGCTTCCGCGCCTTGGTGGCTCCGAGCCGGCATCGGCACGCGCCCCATCCCGCGGGAGGTGTCCTGGTAGCCGCCCCTGCTGCTCTCGGTCTCCGTAAGGTTCCCCCTCGCCTCCGCGAGATGCCGAACTCACCGGGCGCTGGCTGACCTCACCAGCCGGTCGGCTGCAGCCATAGGCTCGCCGCCGCGCCACCTGGTACCGGCATGACCGAGAACCCTACCTGCTCGCTCACGCCACGTTGGTGAAGGTAGGGGATGGCGAGCCCGAGGGTCGAGCCGACGGCAGCCCCGACGAGTACGTCGGACCAGAAGTGGTAACCCGCCAACACGCGCGAGGTGCCCTGGAGCAGAGCCAGGCCATGAGCCTGCGGCGTAGTGATCACGACGAACCACTGGGTTCGCCTCTCGCAGTGGCCGAATGCCGAGAACATACTCGCACATTGCTTCACCAAGCTATCGACGAGGGAATGACCGAAGACGGCAAGGTCGACGCTGGCCAGCGAGTATCGCTCCAGGTGCACCTCGCCTTCCGCCACGCGACCACCCTCGCCCTGCCACTGTTCTACGTGCGTCTCGGGCAAGCACTCCACACCGTCCAGGACTCCTTCAGTCATACCTTTCGCACTTCCGATCACCGAAGGATCACGGTCGCCCTGAACTGGGTAGACCAGGTGGCGGGTTCGCTCGACGAGAGCCGCGATGGCCCTGGGCACATACGCAGCCTCGACCTTTGCCGCGGACTCGACACATTTCGCGAGGCGCGTCTCGACGTCGCACGGAACGCGACCAGCGATCTCCTCTCGGCCGTATTCGACGGAAGCCTCGATCGGCAGGCAAGAAGCGAGCGGTAGACCGTGTGCTCGACGACTACATGAGCTTCGAGGCCGGATGCACGTTCGACAACGGATGGTGCCAAGCCCCCGAGCAACAGTACGCAGACTCCAACTGCGCCTGTGCGACGGTCGGAGGCCCACCTGCGCATCCCGGGCGTGGTTGGCTTGCGGTCTTCGGCCTCGCATTCGCATGGGCGAGGAGGCGTTGGTGAGGGCGACGCTGGTGAGAGCGACGCTGGCCGCGGTCGGCCTTCTGGTCTCCGTCTCCGCCCACGCCGACCAAACGCCGGCTCCCGCCGACGCGAGCACGGTCGCACCCCTCGACCACACGGGTTTCGGGTTTCACGGCGGCCTGTCCATGAGCGTCGACAATGGAGCCTTCGCAGGCATCGTCGCCGGACGCTACGCATTGACCGATTCATGGCTTGTTGGGCTCGACGCCGAATACAACCCGTGGGTTTCGTTCGAGGCACGCCGCCTTTCGCGAGGCGCCTTCAATGGCTACGCGACGTTCATCTACCGGCACTGGGTCAGCGAGGACCTCGCCCTGCGCATCACCGCAAACATGGGGGTGAGCGTTCTCCTCGTCGACCTCGTCGGCACACCGATGGGCAGCGTCGGCCCTCTCGTCGGCAGCAACATCCTCGGCCTGAGCTACGAGGTGAGCGACCAAGTGTACCTCTTGTTGGACCCCGCCCACGTCGTCCTGCCCGTACCCCAGATCAGGGGTGCACCCTTCAGCTACCACCAGTACCGGTTCACCGTGGGCATTCAGGTGGGCGGCTGATCGCGCTCCATACCTGCCGAGGGGCTCTCGTCGTGATACCCCATGCCCAATGACCCCCCGGTTCGACACCACCTACCGCCAGCTCCCCGAGGTCTTCTACGCACCGGTCGACCTGACACGGGCGCCGTTGCCGGCGCTGGTTCGGCTCAACCGAGCGCTCGCCGAGCAGCTGGGGCTCGACCCCGAGTGGCTCGCCTCTTCCGAGGGCATCGCGATGCTCTCGGGCTCGACCATGCCGCCGTCGGTGGAGCCCCTTGCGATGGTCTACGCCGGCCATCAGTTCGGCCATTTCAACCCTCGGCTCGGCGATGGCCGCGCCATGTTGCTGGGGGAGCTCGTGGGCCGAGACGGTGAGCGCTACGATCTCCACCTCAAAGGCTCGGGGCCCACGGCCTTCTCACGGCGAGGTGACGGCAAGGCCGTGCTCGGTCCCGTGCTGCGCGAGTACATCGTCAGCGAGGCGATGCATGCCTTCGGGGTGCCCACGACACGCACCCTGGCCGCGGTGAGCACGGGCGAGCGGGTGCTCCGCAACGGTCTGGAGCCCGGGGCGGTACTGGCTCGCGTAGCGCGGAGCCACGTTCGGGTGGGCACTTTCCAGTACTTCCTCGGGCAGGACGACACCGCGGCCATCGACCGTCTCGCCAACTACGTGATCGATCGCCACTACCCCGAGGCGCGCGAAGCCGAGCAGCCCTATCGGGCGCTGTGGACGTGCGTGATGGAGCGCCAGGCCGACCTCGTGGCCCACTGGATGGCGCTCGGGTTCATCCACGGGGTCATGAACACCGACAACACGCAGATCGCAGGCGAGACCATCGACTACGGTCCCTGCGCCTTCATGGACACCTTCCACCCGGCGAAGGTGTTCAGCTCGATCGACCACGGCGGACGGTACGCGTGGGGCAATCAGCCCAACATCGCCATCTGGAACCTGCTGCGTCTCGCCGAGACCTTGTTGCACGGGCTCGGCACGCGCAAAGAAGACGCCATTGCTTGGGCCGAAGCTCAGGTCGACGCGTTCCGTGCCCGCTTCGACGCGGCCTTCACCAACCGCTTTCGCCGCAAACTAGGGCTGTTGCGCGAAGCCGACGGCCACGACGCGCTGGTCGACGCCACCTTCTCCGCCCTCACCGAGGGCGAGGTCGACTTCACCCTCTTCTTCCGCACCCTCACCCAGGTAGCGGATGGCCAAGACGAGGCACCCCTCCGCGAGCTGTTCGCAAAGCGCCCCGTAGCCGACATGTGGCTCAGTCGCTGGCGCCAGCAGCTGAAGGCCGACGGGGACGGCGATCGCGCGGAGGTGATGCGCGCGGAGAACCCGATCTTCATTCCCCGCAACCACCGCATCGAAGAGGCGATCGCGGCGGCCAACGCGGGCGAGCTCGCGCCGTTCGAGCGCCTGCTCGAGGTCTTGGCGAAGCCCTTCTCGGAGCAACCCGAGCACGCGGAGTTGGAGCGACCGCCCGCGCCCGACGAGATCGTACATCAGACCTTCTGCGGCACCTGATGCCCCGCCCCGTATGGCAAGGGAACCCTAACTACTAGGCCAGCGGTGGCGGGCACGACGCATCGAGCACGCGTGGGGCAGCTCAGCCGCGACCTGCTCGACCTCCTCGCGTCGGACGCGCAGCACCACGCCGTTGCGCTCGAGCCGAATCCCCTGCTCGTCTCGACCACGCACCTCGAAGCCACGTCCCGTGCACTCGGTCTGCACGTCCTCGAGCGTGACTTCACGCCGCTCGTATACCCAGCACTGCGTCATGGGAAGAATACGGAGTCTACGTTGCCGTCCGCCAAGACGCACTCACACGTTCCGCGACTTGCCGGAGCCCCCCACCGCTCCTACGACCTCCACGTGAGCCTTCCGTCGCAGGTCCTCGAAGTCGCGCCATCCTTCTTCAACATCCGCGGGCACTTCCGCATCGGAGGGCTCATCGACGTGAAGACGCAGGCGTCCCTGGTGCGCCTCGCCTCTGGCGACTTCGTCTTGCTCGACAGCTGCGACCTCGACGAAGCCACCACCGCCTGGATACAGGCCACCACCAACGACGGCGAGCGACTCCAGGCCATCGTGCACCTTCACCCCTTCCACACCGTCTACGCGAAGACGGTGCACGAGCTCTTTCCCAAGACCCCTCTCTTCGGCACAAGCCGTCACCAGGACGAGAAGTCCGAGCTCCCCTGGGACGAGCTCACGACCGAGAGCGACGCCTTCGGGGAGCGCTTCGGTGACGAGCTGCGCTTCTCCGTGCCCCAGGGGGTCGACTTCATCCCCGATGACGAGAATCTCCACTTCTCGTCGGTGCTGGCCTTCCACCCCGAAAGCGCCACCCTGCACGTGGACGACACCCTCAACTACGCCCGCCTCCCAGCCCCCATCGGTTGGTTCGTGAAAGACGCGGTTCGATTCCACCCCACCCTGTCGAGGGTTCTCGAGGCGGAGAAAGGGGCCGTCGCGGCTTATCGCGCCTGGGCAGAGACCCTCATCGAGCAGTGCCGCCCGATCCGAAACCTCTGCACCGCCCACACCCACAGCCTCATCGACGCCGACGTCGCCACCCGCGTCGAGGACGCCTATCAACGCACCGCATCGACCCTGCGAAAGCACGAGGCCAAGTACGGCTAACCTCGTGTGGGCCTCGGACCCAACCGATGCTTTCCAGACGCGCCGCCCAGGTCAAAGCAGACGACGGGCGACCGCTTCGAGGGCGTCGATGAAGCCGCGGCGCGTATCCATCGGAGGCATGCGTTCGAGTCGGGTGAAGCCCATCGCGAGGGCCTTGTCCTTGGCCTCGACGTCGATGTCGTAGAGCGTCTCCACGTGCTCGGCCACGAAGCCGATCGGTGCCATGAGGAGGCGTTCGACTCCGGCTTCGCGCAGGCTCTGAAAGGTCTCGTCGAGGTCGGGCCCGAGCCAATCACCGCCACCCATGCCCTGGCTTTGGAAGGCGACACAGGTCTTCTCGCGCTCGATGTCCCGTCGGTCGAGTTCGGCTGCAACCGCGGCCGCCATGGCCTTGAACTGGGTCTCGTACGGGTCGCCCATGGCGATGACCCGCTTGGGCAGACTGTGGGCACTGAGCACGATGGCGAGGCCCTCGTGGCTCTCGAAGCGCTCGTAGGCCTCCGAAATGGCGTCGGCGAAGGCGCCAACGAGGTCAGGTTCCTCGCCGTAGCTCGGCGCCTCGAGCACCTCCATGCCCAGCTCGCCGGCCGCTTCGGCGACGACCTGATGGTAGATCTGCACCGACTGGGGCGCGAGCGGTAGGGAGAGGACGCGACGGACACCCGCTTCTTGAAGCGGCTTCAGCACCTCTGGGGGGTACGGGTGCCACAGACGCGCGGCAGCCCGGCAAGGGATCCCAAGGCGCGCTTCGAGGGCTTCGGCCTGACCGTGGGAGATCCGCATCAGCGGCGAGCCCCCGATCTGCTGAAATCGCTCGGTAACCTCGTGGATCACCTCCTCGGGGGCCGGTCGGCCGCGTCGGATGTTCTTCACGAAGGCGGGGATGTCCTCCACCCTCTCTACCGTTCCGTGGCAGCTCAGCACCACCGCCGTGTCGTTCGCCATGTCGACCCATCCATGCGGGGACCGTGTGGCGATGGCAAGCCACGACGGGACCCACACCGCTCGAGACCGGTTGGCACCAAGTCATCGCACGGGTGTCTTGGCCGTCGGCTCGGCCTTGTAGGTCGACAAGTGAGGGCCAGAACAGGGGCGATCGTACTTCACGCATCGAGCCGAGAGGCGGCGATAGATGGCGCAGCCGACGACGATGCGCACCCGTTCTTCGGCGGGGACTGGTGGGGGCCAGCTCAGCTCGCAGGCACGTCGAGCGCGATCTCCGTCGTCGCACAGCACATCTCGTCGCCCGTCACGTACTGAACCCGCTGGCGGGTCGAGGCGAGGGGTCGCTCATCCCTAGCGTCCGCGACGATGACCTCGACGAGGTCGCCGTCGGTGAAGGCACCTGCGTCATCCTTGTCGAACAGCTCCACAGTGACCTCGACACGGTGGCCATCGATGTTGCGGGTGGAAGCCGTGGCGAGAAGCGCGCCCGGCAACGTTAGCGTGTCACCGATACTGACGAAGGCTTGAGCGCAGACTCCGTTGCGGCAGGCCGAGATCGACAGTGTCTTGGATACCTCCGCCTGGTCGAAGGTACCGCTCAGCAGGAGCGTGCTGCGACAGTCGCCCTCACAAGCGCAGCCAATGGTGGCCAATGTGATGATCACCATCAGCAAACATTTTCCTGCGACGCCCACGTGGTGGATCGTATGGTCGACTCGCATCCCCGCGACAAGGCCCGAGTGTTGTCTGGCCCCGGCGACATCGCCTCGCGACCCGCAATGAGAGGGCAGGGACCGTCTGGCGAAGGCAAGCCACGTCGGGCATAGTCTCGGCCGTGCGACGGACCGTCTCGCTCCCGCGGGGGGGAGGAGAGCTCTCCTTCATCGACGAGGGCCCCGAAGACGGGCCCGTGGTGGTGCTCGTGCACGGCATGCCGGGCAACCAACGCGACTTCAAGTACCTCGCCCCCGCGATGAGCAAACGCGTGAGGGTGCTGAGGGTCGACCTGCCGGGGTTTGGTGCGTCCCCCCCTGGCGGGCTGGAGGTCGACGACCTCGCTGGTTCGCTCCTGGGGTTGGTCGAGGCGCTCGACCTTCGACAGCCTCTGCTCGCGGGACACTCCTATGGCGGCGTCGTCATCACCGCTGCCGCCGACCTCGCGCCCCGGATGGTCGGCGGCCTCGGTCTCATCTGCTCGCCTGCCCTGCGCATTCACCGTGGCATGCGGCGGCTCCCTCGCGTGACCTTGGGCCGCGTGCTCGACTCGCGGCTACGCCCCTACGTCTCGCCACCGCTCGTGCGCGCGATGCACCGCATGGGTTTCTCGCGACGCCTCCGCGACGACGAGCACGTTCGCTGTTTCGACGTCATCGCCCGCTACCGGCCCGCGGTCCATCGCGCCCGGCTGCTGCGTACCGTGCACCCGACGCTCCAGGTGTGGTGCCAAGACGACCCGCTGATCGAGGTCGAGGTGAGCCGTGAGCTCGACGCGCATCTACGCCGTCACCTCACCCAACACGTGGCCCTCGAGTTCGCCAATGGTGGTCACAACCCCCAGAAGGACCACGCAGAGGTGCTCGGCATGGCCCTCGCCGACTTCGCGAAGTCATGTGCGTCCTGAGCGCGCTTCGCCGCGCGACCCGTCGTTCGAGCCTACTTGACGGGCGGCGGCTCGACGGGGGCGCAGGTGGAGACACCAGCTCCCACGATGCGGATCCCGACGTCGGCGTTGATCAGCTCGACGACGTCGGTCTCGCGACGAACGCGTTCGATGCGTGACGTCTGTCCCGGGTTGGCGGTGAAGAGGTAGAAGTAGTCGCCCCAGAAAGCGAAGGCCCACGCATTGCCCACGTCGACGTCGGGCACCGGGGTGATGCTGATCTGACTCGACGTGGCCGGGTCGACCTCGACGATGCGCACCGGGTTCGACAGGAAATACCCGTAGAGGCGTGCATCGCCCGTGCCCGTGAGGGCGGCGGGGCCCGTGAGGGTGCCGTCGTAGTAGCCGATGCGGGACAGCTCGAACGTAGCGAGGTCGATCTCGGCGATCCCGTCGCCCGGGTCGAAGGAGCTGACGTAGAGCGACTCGCGGAGCGAGCCCGGCGCCCGACTCGCGAAGCCCATCCCGAACTGGCCGAAGGCAGAGAGCTGCTCGGCGACGAAGGGGGTACCGCGACAGCTCGCGTCGTGGATGTCGACCGCGTAGAGGGTGCCGTCGCTGTAGCTGACCCAGGCCGTGCCGGCGCGGTCGACCGACATCGAGAAGGGCGTCGGCGAAGGAACGTTGGGACCGCCGCTGACGGGGCAGTTGAGCGTCCCGATCTCGGTGAGGGTCTCGGTCGCGGGCTCGAATTGCACGAGCTCGCGGCCACGGCCGAGAAGGTAGATCGAACGGGTCTCGTCGTCGCACCGGTCGTCGTAGCCGCCGACGCCCACGGTGGCGAAGCCGTTGCCGACCGAGGCCCCCCCTGCACCACCGGTGCCCGCGCCGCTGGTGGCGGTTCCACCGCAGGCGATGGCGCCAAGGACCGTCACGAGGGCGAGGGTGCGCACCCCGAGAGCATACTACGGGTCAGGCCACGTTTTCGTCGGCCTCTTCGATCGCGTCCGTCGAGATCCGGCTCGCGCGGGACGGCCGCTTGCGTCCCGCCGTGCCGCTGAGAGGTACGTCGTCGATGCGCGCGAGTAGCGCGGCGACGATGTCGACGGTCATGCCCACGGTCGGGAGCCGGGGGCTGAACACGAAGACGCGCTCGTCAGGGCGGCGTCCGGGAACCACCCTGGCGCTGGACGCGAGCGACTGCAGCGCCTCCTGGGCGGGGCTGTCCTCCTGCACCCGCAACAGCACCTCCGGCATGGCGAGACGGGCCCCGAAGCCGCAGGCGTAGGTGAGGCCGACCTCGATGCCACCGAGACCTCGGGGGGCGTTGCGCGGAGCGATGAGAAGTCGCAGCTCGTCGGGGTCGACGTCCCCGCGCGGCACGCGGATGCGCGGCACGATGCGAAGCTTGTCGAGGCGCCGCTTCACCACCTTGTGCCGCCGGAGCCGGCCCACGAACCGGCCCAGCCAGCGCGCCGGCTCCACCGCCATGTCGGGCGGGGCTGCGCTCGCCCGTCCGGTGCCGAAGAGGGCGATCCACACGATGGCGTCGAAGGCGAGCTGCAACCCGAGGAGCCAGCTCTGGCGCCATACCCAAGTCGTGATCGCCGCGTGCCCGACCAGGACCAGCAGGAAGAGCCACCGACCCACCCGGGTCGAGGCATCGAGCCAACCCCCGCGGGGTCGTGGTGGCAGGCCCAGGCCCTCCTGCTCGGTGAGCGAGAGCCAGGTGCCGGGACCACGCATGCCGGTCTCCCCGCGGCGCGCGCCCCCGTGGGCCACGAGGAGCACGGCGGCGGCGATGGCGAGCGCGCCGTGCGTAGCCCGCTCGGCGTGGAGCTGCAGGGCGAGCCCGGTGGAGACGGCGAGTCCCGCGAGAGGCGCGGACAGCCAGATGGGCAGCGCGAGGACGGGCCGCACGACCACACCTTCGCGCCGGTCGACCTCCCACCGGCGCAGCCCAGCGAGCAGCGCGAAGACGGTCGCGATGACGGCAAAGGCGATCCAGAGCGGACGAGAAGGCGAGGTGATCCGGTGGCGCGCGGGCATGAGCGGGCCCGGCGTGGCCATGGGCGCCTCTTGCGTGGGCTCGGGTCGTGCGATCGGCACGTCGAGCGCCCGTCGGTCGACCCTGATCGCCCAGGGAACACGCTCGTTCTTGCGGGCGTAGGTGCGGAGGAGCGACACCTCGTCTTGATCTGCCCCCCGCTCGACCTCGTTGAGGAAGGTCGACGAGAGGTCTCCCTCTTCGGGCGGAGCCGCCCGCGGCGCCGTGGCCGCGGCGGGCACGACGAAAACGGCCCGAGCGTTGTCGAAGCCGTCGTCGTAGAGCGGCCCCCGCCAGGTCACCCGGAGCATGGCGCCGTCGCGGGTGATCCCGCCCTGCTCCATGAGGTGCGTCGCGTAGGCGAAGACGAGCACGTAGGTACCGCGCCGGAGACCCTTGCGGTCGTCGACCTTCAGCTCGAGCCGGGGCGGCTTTTCCGGGTCGGAGCTCATCAGGCGCTGCACCTTCAGGGGCACCGCGTTCTCGAGAGAAGACGAGAGGGCATCGCGCTCCGGCACCGCGTAGGCGTCGCCGAGTGCGGTGGCGTCGGCATCGACCCCCGAAATGATGAAGGACCGCAGGCGAATGCTGCCGTTCGTCTTCAGGGTGAGGCGGTGCTTCACCACGGCTTCGCCGGTGCGCTTGACCTCGATCCGCACCTCGTCGCCGAGAACGTGATTCTCGATCCAGGCGTGAGCCGGCCGAGCGCCGAAGCCCATGAAGAGCGCGACGAGCAGTGCGAGCAGGACGCGAGGCAGGGCCCGGACCATCGGTGTCTGGTCCCACGTTCCGCGGGCTTGGGCCAACTTGTCCCCGTGCGCAGGATTTTGTCCGCAACTCCGGGGGGCCGTGTGCCGACATGTAGGGTGAGGGGCGACCGCTCCTCGTGCCGACACCACTTTGACCGACCCACCTCTTTATCGACGGAGCCCCACCATGACCCCGAACCACCTCCCTGGCCCCTCCCTCGCCAAGGCCCGACCCCCTTCCGAAGACCCGAGACTCAGGCGCCTCGCCCCCTCTCTCCAGGCCGTCGCCCGCAAGGTCTGGCGCTCGACGGGATGCCGGGTCGAGGTCGACGAGCTGACCGCGGCCGGCTGGATGGCCGTGGCCCTCACCATGGACGCACACGACCCGACCATCGCCCCCTTCGAGCGCTACGCCTGCCAGCGCGCACGGTGGGCCATGTACGACACGGTTCGACACGCCATGAGGCGCGTATCCCCCGAGCGCGGTGCGCCCGAGTGGGCCGCCAAAAGTGTCTTCAACGGCCAGCGCCGCCTGGGTCAGAATGACCCCAGCGATCCCATGGTCGATTCCCAGCTCCACGACGACCGCCCCACGGGCCGCATCGAACCCCGTGGCGACGTGGGCGAGCTCGCGGTCGCGAAGGGTGGGCCCGAAGACGAGATGGCGGCACGGCGGCGCGCCCATCGGGTGCGCGCTGCGGTCGCTCGGCTGCCGCCACGCGAACGCGACGTCGTCGAGCGTCACTACTTCGATGGCCACCGCTTCAACCACATCGCACGCGACATGAGCATCAGCCCCCACGCCGTGAGCCGAGCTCACCGCCGGGCCATCGACCGCCTCGAACGCGAGCTCGCATCCGAGTTCGAAGCCGCGTGACCCTCAGCGGCCGGCGCATGTGTGAACCGGATCACTCGCGAAGGCTTCGCAGGCGACTTAGATCCAAGTCGTGCGACTGCTGCTGAACATTCTGTGGTCGATCTTCGGAGGCTTCTTCGTAGCCCTCCAGTACGTGCTGGGGGGCCTCGTGCTCTGCATCACCATCGTGGGCATCCCCTTCGGACTGCAGTGCTTCAAGATGGCCGGGCTCGCCTTGTTCCCGTTCGGCAAGGACATCGAGCACGACCGCAGCGCCGCTGGCGGCGGCCTCCTGGGCACGGTGATGAACGTCGTTTGGTTCTTGGTCGGCGGCGTCTGGATCGCGCTCAGCCACATCGGACTCGCGGCCGGCGCCGCGGTCACGATCATCGGCATCCCCTTCGCCATTCAGCACCTCAAGCTCGCGGTGCTCGCGGTGTTCCCCTTCGGCAAGAAGATCGTGGAGGCCTGACGCCTCCTCGATCCCTGCAACAGGCTCGCTCAGGTAGGGATGCGCGCGACGGGACTCTGGGACGGCGTGCCCATCATCTCCTCGCTCATGCGCTCGAGAATGATGCCCGCCGTCTCGTCGATGCTGCGTCCCGAGGTGTCGACCACGGGCCACGGGTACTGCGCGAAGAGCTTCTCCGCGTAGCGCAGCTCGCGCTCGACGTGGGGCCGAACGCCGTACTGGGTGCCGGCCGGCATGCCCAGCTTCTCGAGGCGCTCCTGCCGGATGCGGCAGAGCGTGTCGATGTCGATGGTGAGCCCGACCACCTGATGACTGGGCAGCGCGTGAAGCTGCGGCGGCAGCGGCTTGTCGATGACGACGGTGTGGTTGGCCACCTTCAGGCCCCGCTGGGCGAGCAGGGTCGCGAGCGGCGTCTTCGAGGTGCGTGACACGCCCACCAGCACCAGATCGGCGTCGGTGAACATGCGCGGGTCCTTGCCCGCGTCGCTCTTGACGGTGAACTCCACGGCCTCGATGCGACGGAAGTACTCGTCGGTGAGCGGAAGCAACGGACCGGGACGGTGGATGGGCTTCTGGGCGAGGAAGACCTCGAGCCGGCCGATGACCGAACCGATGACGTCCACCGCTTCGAGGTGGAGCTCCTGGGTGCGCTCGTGCAGGTACTCGCTCAGCTCGGGGCTCACCACCGAGAAGACGAGGAGCGAGCGGTCCTGCGCGGCGCGGCGCAGGATCGGCTCGGCTCGGTCGCGTGTCCGGACGCGCGGATGGCGCCGGATCTCGACCTCCTGTTGCGGGAACTGAAGGAGCGCCGCACGCATGACGCGCTCTGCGGTCGCACCCGTGCCGTCGCTCAGCACGTCGAGAAATCGTTTGCCCTCTGCCATGAGGCCATACCTGTACCAATCTTGGGAGCGTCGAGCCAGCAATCGTGACCCTCTCGTGCGTTACGCCGCACTGCGTCACCTCGACGAGCCCTGGACGTAACCGCGACGCAGCCCCCGTCGCCGCACTGCCCCGGAACAGGCGCTCAGTTGAACAGGTCTTTGAGCTTGTCGACGAAAGTACGTCGCTGAGGTTGCACCGACTCGCCCAGCTCGTCGGCCAGTCGCTGGATGAGCTCCTTCTGCGGATCGGTGAGCTGCGTCGGGACCTCGACCTGCACGTCTACGAGCTGGTCGCCGCGCCCGCCCATGATCTTCTTCGGGATCCCTTTTCCGCGGATCCGAAGCGACGTGCCCGGCTGGGTCCCGGCCGGGATGCGCATGCGCCCCTTGCCGTCGAGGGTAGGGATCTCGACCTCGTCGCCGAGGGCGGCCTGCGCGAAGGTGATGGGCAGGGTGCAGACGATGTCGTCGCCCGCACGCCGGAAGAAGGGGTGTGACTTCACGCGGAAGGTGACCTGCAGGGTGCCCGCCTTGCGGTTGCGCACGCGGTGCCCCATGCCGTCGATGCGCTTGGACGAGCCGTTGTCGACGCCGGGGGGGACGTCGATCTCCAGCTCCTCCTTCTTGCGGCGCAGGCCCGTGCCGGTGCAGTCGCTACACGGTGACTCGGGGACACGGCCCCGTGCACCACATGCCTGACAAGGGCGGTCGATGGGGATGGGGAACACCCCCTGTGCCTGACGCGTCTTGCCACGGCCGTTGCACGTTCCGCAGGTCCGTGTACGTGTGCCGGGCTTGGCCCCGCCCCCACCACAAGTGTCGCAGTGCGCGATGCGGTCGTAGGTGATGGTCTTCTTGGCGCCGAAGGCGGCCTCCTCGAAGGTGAGCGACAAGTCGGTCTGGATGTCGCCGCGGTCGCCGACCTTGATCCCCAGCGCGTCGAGCAGCTCGCCGAAGAGTCCATCGAGGTTGAGGTCGGCGAAGTCGACGCTGACGCCCCCCCCGAACGGCCCGCCCGGGCCGCCGGGACGAAAGCCAGCGGGACCGAAGCGGTCGAAGGCGGCCCGCTTCTGGGGGTCACTGAGGATCTGATAGGCCGCGTTCAGCTCTTTGAAGCGCTGCGCCGCATGTGGATCGTCGGCGTTGCGATCCGGGTGGTGCTTCATCGCCTGCTTGCGAAAGGCCGCCTTGATGTCGTCGGCGGTGGCGGAGCGCTCGACGCCCAGCACCTGGTAGGGATCTTTCACCGCGAAGTGGATAGCACGGGCTCGGGCCCCCGTCAGAGCATGGCCCGCAGCTCACGCTTGAGGATCTTGCCGGTAGGGTTTCGGGGCATGGCATCGACGAAGGTGACCCCTCGAGGTCGCTTGGGTCCGGCCAGCGACTGGCGGGCGTGGGCGAGCAGCTCGTCGACCGAAACCACGCCGGCTCGAACCACGAAGGCGTGAACCCGTTCACCCCAGTCGGGGTCGTCGATCCCCACCACCGCCGCCTCCGCGACCGCGGGATGCTCGAGGAGCACAGCCTCCACTTCCGGCGGGTACACGTTCACGCCCCCCGAGATGATCATGTCTCGCTTGCGGCCCTCGAGGAAGAGGTAGCCCCGCGGGTCACGACGAGCGAGGTCGCCCACCGAGAAGAAACCCTCCCGCATCGACGCCGCCGTCGCCCCGGGGTCGCGGTGGTAACCGGCGACGAGGTTGCCGCTGCGCACGAAGAGCTCGCCGACCTCTCCCGCAGACACCTCGCGACCACCGTCGTCGAGCAGGCGCACCTCGTTGCCGGGGAGCACGCGACCGATGGTTCCCGGCGCCGCCAACAGATCGGCGGAATCGGCGAGGCTCACCAGCGCCGTCTCCGTGGCGCCGTAGAAGTTGTAGAGCACGGGCCCAAGGGTCTCGATGGCGCGCCGCGCCAGGGGACCCGATAGCGGCGCTCCCCCCGAGAAGACCGCCCGCAGGCTCGCCAGGCTCTCCGCGCCGCCGTGCCTCTCGACGTGGGTCAGCAACCGCTGAAGCATGGTGGGCACGACCGCGGTGTGGGCCACGCGATGCTCGGCCACGGCCTCGAGGAAGCGCGCCTCGTCGAAACCACCCTCGAGCAGCACCACCTGGCTGCCGAGCACGAAGGCGAGGGTGGTGAATCCGAAGGCCGTCGAGTGATAGAGCGGACAGACCGTGAGGTGCGTCTGACCCATCGCGAGCGGCGTGCGGTCGAAGAACGACAGCACGGGATAGGCCGACCCCGCGTCGAAGCGGCGCACGGCCCCCTTGGGCTTGCCGGTCGTGCCCGAGGTGTAGATCACGACGGCCGCATCGCCCGTTGCGTCGGCCAGCGGGTCGTCGTCCGCGGCGGTCTCCAGGAGCGCCGCAAAGGGTGTGAAGCCGACCGGGTCGTCGCCCACGACGTAGACGCGATCACCGAGCTGAGGCCGGGGCAACAAGGGCTCGACGACCCCGGTCACGCTGGCGTCGAGCACCACCGCCCGCGCGCCGCTGTGTTCGAGCAGGTACTCGACCTCGCGCGTCGTGCTCCGCCACGAAGCGCACACGGCCGCGGCCCCGAGGCGCGCCGACGCCGCCTGCGCAAAGATGAGCTCGGGCGTGTTCTTGGCGAGCACCAACACCCCATCCCCACGACCGATACCCGCCTGCCGGAGCCCTCGGGCCACGCGGTCGATGATCTCGTCGAGCTCGAAGTAGGACCAACGCTTCGCCCCGTAGACCAGCGCCGTGCGGTGAGGCGTGTTGGCGGCGTGAAAGCGAAACCAGCTCGGCACCGAGCGGGTCCGCAGCACGTCTTTGGCGGCGGTGACGAGCCCCCGCGGCTGAAGCGCCGCGAGGATCCCCGTCTGCCGTCCCACCCGCAACCCGACCCGGGCCGTGAGAACGGGCTCGAGCAAACCACGCTGGAGCAACTGTCGAAGGGTCACGACCCCGACGTTAGCGCGACTTCCCCTCGGGAGGCGCCGTGCTAGGGTCCGGGCGTGAGGACGCTGGTCGCGCTGACGCTCTGCACGACGCTCCTGGCCCCGCTGACCGGCTGCCACGATGGGACTTCGCCCAAGGTCCCCGGCAAACCGCAGCCGGTGCTGGCGGCGGTACACGTCGAAGACGACCAGTTCGCGAGGTCGGTCGAACGGTTGCTCGCACAAGGCACGGCCACGCCGGAGCGCTCGGCCTTGCTCGCCGGCGCCGTGAAGCGCCAGCTCTCCCATGCATCTCAGCTCTTCGACGAGGGCTACGACGTGCGGGGCACCAACGCCGTGGTCGGGGCGCTGTACCTCCTTCGCCTCGGCGAGCGCCGTCCCGACATGATGGACGCCTCCAGTGTTTCTGCCCTTCAGGGGGCCGTGCGCCGCTTCAGCGCGCGGGGTGACGAAGGCCGCGCCTTGGCCCTCATGACCATGCTCCGCCCCCTCCTGCCGCCCAACTCCGAGGAACTGAAGGAGCTCGACGGCCACCTGGCGTCGCTCGAGAGCTGGATGAAGGAGACGCGCACCGGCGGCGACATGGTGCGCCTGGCCGCCGACGAACGAGCAGCCATTGGCGAGGCCTTGCTCGACCCCAGCGAGACCGCCATCGACAAGGCCACCATGGCCATCGACAAGTGGATCGCGCGGGCCGTGGCCTACAACGTGGCCTACCAGCAGACCCGCAAGCTCCCACCGCGGGGCGAGGTCTCGGAGGCCTACCGAGCGCTGCAGACCGGCGCGGAGACGCTCGCCGCGCTCTACCTGCGGTTCGGCCGCGCCGATGGCGCGCTTCTCGCCATCGAGCGCACGGCCGCCGACCGCATCGCCAACCCCGCCTTCTACGCCCAGCTCGGAGCGACCGCAGAGCGCGGTGGGGCCGAAGACTGGCGCATGCTCGCGCGGCAGCTCGCCGCCTTGGCGCGT
The DNA here is from genome assembly GCA_030426145.1 of Polyangia bacterium. Taxonomy (GTDB): domain Bacteria; phylum Myxococcota_A; class Polyangia; order Polyangiales; family Polyangiaceae; genus JAPYTK01. Next base: position 67,064 of record JAUHZF010000003.1, on the reverse strand, counting down.
GCCGATGCCGACGCCCAGATGGATCGGGACCTCCTCGAGGCGGCCCTTTGGGGGGTGGCGGTCGAAGCCTACCGTCGCGACCCCATGAGCCAGGCGGTGGCCAACCTCGTGGCCGCGCAGCTCATCAACTTCGAGATGGGCGAGGCCGCCCCTCTGGTGCTCGCCAAGGCGCTCGGTCCCCGACCACCCACCATCGCCCTCGACCACGCGATGGGCACCATCGCGGACGCGCTCGCGGCCGAGGTCGACCGGCCGAGCCCCGGCGCGGCGCGACGGATCTTCGACGCGAGTGGTCCGGTCTTGGCCCTCGCCGATCAAGACGCCTACCGGGGACGTCTCGAGCCCTCGTCGGCGCAGGTTCGCCAGCTGATGGCCGGGATCGAGCTGCGGCACGGGGAGGTCGACCGTGCTCGCCCGCTGTTGGAGAAGGCTCTCCAGCAGGAGCCCACGGTGTGGGGCTACACCATGCTCGGCACCATCGAGCGCCAGGTGGGCAACCTCGACGCCGGCCTGTCGCACGCGAAGCGCGCGGTCGAGCTTCCGTCGTCGCAGGGCCTCGACAAGGCCGAAGCCAAGCTGCTCGCCTTCGAGATCTTGCGTGAACGCGGCGACGGTGATGGCGCGGCCGACATGCTCTCGCAAGCGCTCGAGATCGTGCTCGCCGCACGCAAGGGCGGCCAAGGCCCGGCCGCCAACGTGCGGGCCGAGCGCACCCTGGCCCGAGTGCTCGACGGCTACGGCGAGAGAACCCGGGCCCGACATGCTCTCGAGCGCGCGATCGACCTGGCCGAGAGCCACCGCCCTGCCCTCGCCCAGACGGTGCTCGGCGCGGTGGGTCGTGCGCTGGTCACCAAAGACGTCGAGGCCGCTCGCGCAGCCCTTCAGACCGGCCTCGAGGCCGATGTCGACGGCGACGACCTCGTCTACGCCGCCTTGTGGCTCATGCTGCTCGAGGCCGACCTCGGCCAAACACCAGATGGCAAGGTCGATCGCATCCTCGTCGACCACCTCCATGGGAAGGGCTGGACGACCCAGCTCGCGCGCTGGGCGCGCGGCGACCTCGACGACGCCGGCCTCAGTGCCGCCGCCAAAACCTACAGCGAGAAGACCGAAGCGAGCTTCTACGTCTCGATGCGCGCCCGCATCGCCGGGCGCGCAGGTGCTGACGCGCAGCTCACGAAGGTCGCCAACAACCCCCTCATCGACCTGATGGAGGTGCGCATCGCACGCGACCTCTTGGCCCCGCGCGCGAAGCGCAAGATCCCCGAGCGGTTCGACCTCCCGTGAGAGGTAAGTGCCCCGATCTTCTCGCGCAGCTTTCTCGTGACCCTCCTTGAGGGTAGATTAGGGCTTGTGGGTGTGATCCGTCGCCACCGCTGGGACGGGGGGATAGGCGCCGTAGCCATCGTCGCGTGGCTGTTGGCCGCGGGCGTATTCCTCCATGCGCCCACGGCACGGGCCGAGGTTCAGGTCAGCGATCAGGCGCGCGACCTGTTTCGCACTGGCGTGAAGCACCTCAAGGCGACGCCCCCAGATCACAAGGCTGCGTTCGAGGCCTTTCGTGCGGCCTACGCCGACTCGCCCTCCCCCAAGATCCTCGGCAACCTCGGCCTCGCTGCGGCCAAGCTCGAGCGAGACGGTGAGGCGATCGAGGCCTACGAGCGGTACCTGAAGGAGGCCGGGGCCAAGAGTCTGGCCGAGCGTCGCGCGATCGATGCCGACCTGAAGAAGCTCCGCGCGCGGATCGCGCGGCTCCGGCTCACCGGCTTGCCCGACGGCGCCGCCGTGCGCGATCGACGCGTGGACGGCAACACGGCGATCGAGAACGCCTATGTGCCCAACGGCTCGAGCATCACGCTCGGCCTGCGGGCGGGGCGACACGAGATCACCATCGAAGCCGAGGGCTATGCGCCGAAGACGCTGACCGTCGAGCTGTCCCCCGGCGACGAAGACGCCCAGGGCGTACGCATGAGCGCCCTCGGCGAGGACGACCCCGACACCAACCCGCTCGATCCCGATCCCGAGCCGGTCGACCAAGGCACCGAGGAGGCCGATGGAATCGACGCGGGTGCCATCGGCATGTGGGCCGCGATCGGCACCACCGCTGCGCTCGGCATCGCGACCGGGGTCGTCTCGGGATTGGCCGCCAGCAACTTCTCTTCTTTCGAAGACGCGCGCGACGGTGGCGACCTGGCACGCGCCGACGAGCTGCGCGACGAGGGCGAGACCTTGAACCTCACCGCCGACGTCCTGCTCGGCGTCACCGGAGCGGCCGCAGTCACCTCCTTGATCCTGGTCGTGCTCGAGGTGACCAGTGACGACGGCTCCGATGACGAAGCCGACACGGCGCTTCGCGTGCGGCCCGTCGTCACCCCGCAGGGAGGTTTCGTCGGCCTGGAAGGGAGCTTCTGAGGCGAATGGTGCTGCGGGTCGGCGACACCCTCGACGGGAAGTACCGCATCGAGCGGGAGCTGGGCCGTGGCGGCATGGGCACCGTCTACGAAGCGCATCACGTCGCCATTCATCGACGGGTCGCCGTCAAGATGCTCAAGGCCGCCCTCGCCGTCGACGACGAGATGGTGCACCGGTTCGAGCGCGAGGCCCTCGCCGCCAGCAGCGTGCGTTCCAAACACGTCGTCGAGGTGTTCGACGTCGGCGCCCTCCCGGACGGCGAACGCTACATGATCCTCGAGTACCTGGACGGAGAGAGCCTGTCCCAGCGCCTCAAGCGGGGTGGGATCATGACGCCGGCCCAGGCCTTTCCGCTCGCCGCGCAGCTGCTCGATGGTCTCGCCGCGGCGCACGACGCTGGGATCATTCACCGCGACCTCAAACCGGCCAACATCTTCATCTGTCGTGGCGATGGCGACGAAGAGCTGGTCAAGGTGCTCGACTTCGGCGTCTCGAAGTTCTCCGCGCTCGGCGGCGAAGCCTTCACCCAGACGGGCGCGCTCGTGGGCACCCCCCACTACATGGCGCCCGAGCTCACCGCAGGGGCCAGCAAAGCCGATGCTCGCTCGGACATCTACGGCGCAGGCGCCATTCTCTTCCGTGCGCTCACCGGCAAGACGCCCTACACGGCCGAGACCATCCACGAGCTCATCGCCAAGCTCATCCAGTACGACCCGAAGGGCCTTCTCGAAGTGGCTCCCGAGATCTCGCCGGCGGTGGCCCAGGTCGTCGATCGGGCGCTGGCCAAGGACCCGGAGAAGCGCTTTCCCGACGCCCGTGCGATGGCGAAAGCCCTGCGGGAGCTCCAAGCGAAGCCCAGCCTCCTCGCGAGCGGCGCGAAGACCATCGAGTTGCCCACGGCCACGCCGAGCCACCTCACTCCATCGAGTCAGCCCTCGTGGCGCGAAGCACGCCCCGGCCGATCACCTTCGAATGCGACCCTGGGCGAGCTGAGTGCATCGGGCCGCAACGACGCCATCTCGAAGGTCATCGCACCGACGAGCCCGTTCCCGTCCCAAGCGTTTGGGTCCCATGACTTTGGGCCGACGCCCCACCAGAGCCTGACCGCGGCCACGGTCGTGCGGCCAGAGAACGCCCCGGAACCCCCGACGCTGGTCACGCCCTCGCCCGCCACGCTCGACTCGCTGGCCCTTCCCCCCAAGCGAAGCTCCAAGGCGTGGCTCGTGGGTGTGGGGGTCGGAGCCGTGGTGGCCCTCGCCGCAGGGGCGTTGCTCCTCGGCGGCGACGCATCCCCCGCACCTGCGACGGCTTCGCCCCCCGCCGCGTCGTCGGCAGCGCCGACCCCGGAGCCACCTCCCGAGGACGAGCCCGCGAGCGAGCCCGACGACCCCACCCCCGTCGAGCCTCCCGCCGAGCCAAGCACCGCGCCAGCCGCGACCTCCTCTCCGCCCGTCGAGACCAAGCCCCCCGTGGCTCAGCCTCCGACGCGACGCCAACCGCCCCCCGTCCGGCCACCGCCTCGCGTCACTCCGCCTCCGCCTTCTGCCCCTCGCGACATTCGGGAAGACCTGTGATGACCGCTTCACTTCGCTCCATCGCCATCGCCTTCGCCCTCGTGGGTGCGGCCGCCAGCTGCTCCGTCATCTTCGACTACAGTCCAGACGACACGGGTCAGGGCGGCAATGCTGCGGGCAGTGGCGGCAGCAGCCAGGCGACAGGGGTGGGAGGAAGCGGAGGCGGCGCCGTTCCGAGCTGCGATGGCGATGGCGACTGTGTCGACGCGAGCTCGTGCACCGAAGACCGGTGCGTGGAGGGCAGCTGTTCCAACGAGCCCCTGACGGACGGCACCGAGTGCCAGAACGGTGGGGGCGAGGACGGCCTTTGTGAGGGGGGCGTCTGCGTCGTCACGTGCACCGCCAACGACGTTACCGTCTGCGACGACGACAACCCCTGCACACTCGACGGCTGCAACACCGACGTGGGTCAGTGCGAGAACACACCGGTTCCCGATGGGCCCCTCGCCGAGGCGCAAACCGAAGGGGACTGCAAGTCGGTGGTTTGCAGCTCGGGCGTGCAGACGGAGATCGACGACGACAGCGACGTGTTCGTCGACGGGAACGACTGTACCGACGACCTCTGCAATGCGGGCACCCCCAGCAACCCCAACCGCGCCGAGGGCTCTTCCTGCGGTGGCAGCCTCGTCTGCAACAACGCGGGGGTCTGCGTCGGCTGCAACCAACCCTCCGACTGCGCCGGCAGCAACACCTTCTGCCAGACCGTCACCTGCCAGAACAGCCAATGTGGTGTATCCAACACCGCCTCCGGCACCGCCCTACCCGCTGGCGACCAAACGGCGGGTCCCTGCAAGGAGCGCCAGTGCGACGGCAGCGGCGGCATCCAGACGGTCAATCGGCCCACCGGCACCAGCTGCAACGACAACCTCTACTGCAACGGCGCCGACAGCTGCCTCAGCGGCAACTGCAGCCAACACGGAGGTGACCCCTGCTTCGCCAACATCGGCGACGGGGACAACGATTGCTCAGAGGCGTGCAACGAGAGCAACGACACCTGCACCGCCAACGACCCGAGCGGGTCCGCGTGCAACGACGGTGCCTACTGCAACGGCGCCGACACCTGCAATGGCACGGGGTCGTGCAGCCAGCACGCCGGTGACCCCTGCGCGGGTCAGGTCAACGACGGCGATGGGGACTGCTCCGAGGCCTGCAACGAGACCAACGACAACTGCACCGCCAACGATCCCAATGGTGGCAGCTGCAACGATGGCCTCTATTGCAACGGCAACGACACCTGCCAGAACGGCAGCTGCAGCCAGCACACCGGCGACCCCTGCGCCGCCCGCGTCGGCGATGGCGATGGCGACTGCTCCGAGGCCTGCAACGAGACCAACAACAACTGCACCGCCAACGACCCGAGCGGCTCGTCCTGCAGCGATGGCCTCTACTGCAACGGCAGCGACACCTGCAACGGAAGCGGCTCTTGTAGCCAGCACGCAGGTGACCCGTGCCAGGGTGGCCTGAGGGGCACCTGCAGCAACAGCTGCAACGAAGTCGCTAACAACTGTACCGCCCTCGACCCCGAAGGGGCCTCATGCCTCACCGGTATGGGGCTCGGCTGCTGCTCGGGTGGTCAGTGTTACCCTCAATGCCCGTGAGCCGGCCCCACGATGGTGGGGCCAGCCGACCTCAACCGAGCTCGAGGCCCTTGATGGCGCGTTGGATGGCCTTCTCCTGGTCGCCGAAGAAGGCTTCGTCGCCGCCAGCCTCTACCGTGACCACCTGATCGCCGGTCACGAAGACCGTGACCCAGTAGTGGTGCTGCCGGCCCTCGTGCTTGCGGTGATAGCGGATCTGCTTGCCCTTGATGCCGTCTTTGGTGGTGACGTCGTGGGCTTCGACCGCCTCGTAGCCGCTACGGCGGAGGTGAGCGTCGAGGGCCCCGGACCAGAAGGCGAGGTCGCCCTGCGGGTCGTTCTTCTTGCGGCGCACACCGAGGACCACGCCTTCGGCGTTGGTCGCTCGGTAGTCGTACCGCTTTTGCTCTTCGAGCTCGGCGAAGCCGTCGGGTGCATCGACCTCGAGGCCAGGGGTGCAAGCCACGGCCTGAGCCGCGATGACGAGACTGAGAATGAGGCGCTTCATGTCACTTCCTCCCCAGGGAGAGCAGGCCGTCGAGGTTCACGTCGGACAGCCAGGGAATGGGCATCGAGATGGTGCGGGGCGGAGGCGGCGGTGGTGGCGGAGGCGGCTTTACCTTCTTCTCCTCGCGCTTGACGATCTCCTTCGGGGGCTCAGGTCGGGCCCGCAGCGCCACGGTGATGGTCGAGTAGGCAGACTGTGCCGAGAGGAAGCGCATGCGCCCTTGGAGCTGGTCGATCTGCGTATTGAGGCGCGTCAGCTCCTGCTCGACGCGGAGCACCTCGTCGATGGTCTTGGCGCGGTCGAGGAACTTCTGAAGGCGGTCACGCGTGGCGAGCAAGCTCTTGAGCCGCACCTGGAGGTCGAAGTACTGCTCCGACACGTCCTGCGCGTTCACGCTGCGATGCAGCACGTCGCCCAGCTTCTCGAGCTTGCGCATCACCGCGCGGAAGTGACTCGAGGGCACACGCAGCGTGACGCTGTTGTCGGTCTGGCCACCGATGTAGCCGCCGTGCTCGACGGCGAGGTCGATGGCGTCGTGGAGCTTCTCTCCGAATTCGCCCTTGTCGACCTCGAGGTCGAGGCCACCCGTGAAGATGATCATCTGCTCCACGCCGGGGGCCGCAGGGTTCTTCGCGGAAGCCGGCTCCTTGGCGCCACGCGGAGCCGTGGCGGGCGCGCTCTTGGGGGCGGGCCCACCCGACTTGGGAGGCGGCGCGGGCATACCCGGGGGTGAAGGGGCAGCAGGACGCGGCCCAGTAGCGCCGGCGGCCATCGGGACTGGCGCGGCGTCCATCTCGGCGCTCACGGGGGCATCGGCTGGGGCCGCCATACCCGCATCGACCTGCTCGGCCATCTGCGGCGCCATCGGCATGTCCTTCATCGGTGCCGCGCCGCAGCCGGTGAGTACCGCGAGCGCGAAAGCGAGTGCGCCGCGACGGTAGGATTGAAAAGCCATCATCGTTCTCTCCTGTCGGGGTTGTGACAGGAACAACGAGACGCCCCCGGCGAGCTTTCACTCGCACCGGAAAACGATCACCAAATGATGATGGCGCGGCTACTTGCTCTTGGCGGGTTCGACCCAGCCTTCGGGTCCCTTGGGCCCGTTGGCGCGGCCGCCACCGATGAGCTTCTTGCCGCCGTAGGGCGTGCGCCGCGGGTGGGGCTTCCAGGCCTCTTCGAACACCTTCTTCATATCTTCGAGCGCCTGCTTGTGCTTGGGGTTGCCTGCGAGGTTGAGGGTCTCCCCCGGATCTCTCGTGAGATCGTAGAGCTTGTACTTGGGCCCCGGGTCCTCGATGAGCTTGTAGTCACCCTTGATGACCACGCGCGTCGGCGGGTTGTACGTGTCGGGCGGGAGATCGAGCATGATCGGCTCGCGGTTGTCGGCCGGCACGCCCATCAGCTCGGGCAACATGCTCTTGCCCACGAACTGGCCCTCGGGAATGGGCACGCCCAGCATCTCGAAGATGGTGGGCACGAGGTCGAGCTGAGTGCGCCGCGCCTCGATGCGCTGCGGCTTTCCGCCGGGGATCTTGATGATGAGCGGAACGTGGGTGAGCACCTCCCACAGCGCAAAGGCGTGCTTCCACATGTCGTGCTCGCCAAAAGCCTCGCCGTGGTCGGCCGAGATGATGATGGCCGTGTTCTCGAACCAGGGCTGCTTCTTCGACCACTCCAGCAGCCGATGCACCCAGAGGTCGGTGTAGAAGACCTCGCCGTCGTAGAGCTGACGCGCCTTGTGACCGAAGTCCGGCGACTCTTCGTGCGGCATGTATTTGTCGTGCGGGTCCATGTAGTGGAACCACGCGAAAAACTTTCCCTTGGCCTGACCCAACATCTCCTGGGCCATGGGGGTCATCTTCTGGCTCGTCACCGAGACATCGGTCTCGGCGTCCCACTTCAGTCCGTCGACGAGGCGCCAGTCATCGAAGCCCTGGCGGAGGTTCTTGCCGCGATCGAAGTAGAGGTGGGCGTGTCCGGCCATGGTGTGCACCCCCGCCTTCTGCAGCAGCTCCGGGAAGAAGACGTTCGCCTCGGAGTACTCGGTGAAGAAGGTGCAACCCCGGTAGAGCGTCGATGGGTAGCGCCCCGACAGCAGACCACCCACCGTCTTCGAGGTGAAGCTCGAGATGGTGTAAGCGCGGGTGTAGACGGTGCTCTCGTTCGCGAGCTTCGTGAGGTGCGGCGCGATCTGCTTGTCGTAGCCGGTCCAGGGCATGTCGGCGCGCAAGCTGTCGATGGTGATGAGCATCACGTTCATCGGCTTGCGGGTCTCCGCTTCGGGTGCCGAAGCGGTGGCCGAAGGCACGGCCGAGCTCACCGTCGAGGCCGTCGCCTCCGCCGTGGGCGTGGGGCCGACAGGGGTTGCCTTGTCCTCTCCGCAGCCAGCGAGGCCGAGGAGTGAGCTCACGAGGATCGCGGTCGCACGTCGCACCGGCGGTGCATAGCGGATCGCGCGGAGAAGGGGCAAATCGGCGTCAACCGGGCAGGCGGACGTCGCGGAGCCGCGCGCCGAGCAGCTCCTGCGCCGCGAGAACGAGCGGGTGTCCTTCGACCTTCTTGCGCGCCTGGCGCTCGGCCTCACGGGCGATGGCAGCGTTGCGCTCGGCCAGGGTCTCGACCTCCTGGTGGCGCGCGGAGGTGTCGATCTCGATCGCGGTCGATGCGCTGAAGTGCTCGGTCGCGGCGGCCTCGAGCAGGGCCTGGTTGTCGGCGTTCTGCGCCTGCTGCAATAAGAACGAGCCCGGAGGGTAACCGAGCACGAGCCGGCCGGAGGCGACCTCGAGGGGCGCGGCGTGCTCGAAGACGGAAGCGATGGGCGCCTTCTTCTCGCGCACCGCGCTCAGGATGCTCTCCCAGGCCTCGAGGACCGCAGGGGGAATGGCCGGCTTGCGGGGTAGGGGTTCGACGTCAGCGCGCTCACTCGGGAGGCAGATGTTGTCTTCGGGCCTACGCTCGGAGCTGGCGTCGCTCTCTCCTTCGGCGGCCTCAGCCGCCGTGCGTAGACCCTTGGGTGGTGGGCCGAAAAGGGCCTCGGGCGAGGTCGGCGGACGCGGTCGTTGCGACCGCGGCGCCCGCCCCGACGAGGGCGGTCTCGAGTCCTGACTCGAGGGAGGCTTTCGCTGCGGAAAGGGTGGTGGCTCGAACGCGGGCTTGGGCCCGCGAGAAGGCGGTCGACGCTCCACCACGGGGGGCGCCGACCGCGGCATGCCCGTCGGAGCGCGCGGATCCGAGGCCTGAGCGGGCGCTGGTCCCGTTGGCGTCGGTGCAGGCGGCGCAGGCGGTGCCATCTGAGCCGGCGCCGACGGAGGTGACGCAGCGCGCATCTCGGCCTCACGGGGAGCTGGGCGTCGCCCACCGCCGCCACCGCCGCCACCGCCACCGCCACCACCTCTCTTGCCGAGCCGCTGCTCGAGCTCGGCCAAGCGCTGCAACAGCTCATCGAGGGGAACCAGCGGCGGTCGGTGGGCCAAGCGCACCAACGCCATCTCGAAGGCCCCACGCACCTGCGCGCTCCGCGCGATGTCGTCGTAGGCCCTGGAGAATCCGAGATAGAGGCGCGAGAGGTCGTCGACATTCGCGCGCTCTGCGAGCGCGCGAATGTCGGCCAGCTCCTCATCGGCCACTTCGAGGAGCTGGCTGGGGTCGGGGCTCACCTTGGCCACGACCACCATGCGCAGATGCTCGAGAAAGTCTCGGGCCACGTTGGCGAGCGGGTACCCCTGTTGTGCGAGGCCCGCGGTGACCTCGAGACAGGTGGCCGCGTCGCCATCGACGACGGCCGACCCCAGCTGGTGCAGGACCGACCGCGAAGCCACACCGAGCACGCGGGCCACCCCTTCCGCCGACAGCTTCTCTTCGGTGCCCCCTACCCACGCGATGACCTGATCGAGCAGGCTCATCGCGTCGCGCATGCTGCCGGCCGCCTCGCGTGCGACGATGCGCACGGCCTGGTCGTCGGCCTCGATCTTCTCTTCGCCGAGCACGTAGGTGAGCCGCTCGGCGATGGCGTCGGTGCGGATGAGCTTGAAGTCGTAGCGCTGGCACCGACTCAGAATGGTGACGGGGACCTTCTGCACTTCGGTCGTCGCAAAGATGAACTTCACGTGCGGCGGTGGCTCCTCGAGGGTCTTGAGGAAGGCGTTCCAGGCCGCGTTGGAGAGCATGTGGACCTCGTCCACGATGTAGATCTTGAACCGGTCTCGCGCCGGTCGGTACGGGATGGTCTCCTGCAGCGAGCGCACGGCTTCGACGCCGGTGTAGCTGGCGCCGTCGATCTCCTGCACATCGACGTCGGTCCCGTTGCCGATCTGCATACAGGTGTCGCAGGTGAGGCAGGGCTCGGCCGTGGGCCCCTTCTCGCAGTTGAGCGCCTTGGCCAGCATGCGGGCGGTAGAGGTCTTGCCCACCCCTCGCACGCCGGTGAAGAGGAAGGCGTGCGCGACGCGATCCGTAGCGATGGCGTTGGCCAGCGTGCGCGACACATGCTCTTGGCCCACCAGATCGGCGAAGTTCTGTGGCCGCCACTTGCGGGCGAGGACGACGTAGCTCATGCCCCATCGGAGGTATCAACGGCGCCCCACCCCAGCAAGGTTTCCTTGCTCCACTGTGGGGGCGGTGCTCATAAGTCGAGACAGAAATGCTCCCCGGCAAGGTCCAGCAACTCGTCTCGCTGCTCGCACGGCTTCCGAGCGTGGGCGAGAAGACGGCGCAGCGCTTCGCGGTCTTCCTCGCAACGCGCGACCCCGAGGGGGCCCGCATGCTCGGACAAGCCCTCATCGAGATGTCCGACACCATCGGGCGCTGCCAACACTGCGGCAACCTCGCCGAGATGCATGGCGACGACGCCCCCGTCTGCGACATTTGCGCCGACACGCGGCGCGACGTCTCGACCCTCTGCGTCGTGGCGCGCATCCAAGACCTCATGAGCGTGGAACGCTCGGCCGCCTACCGAGGCTACTACTTCGTGCTCGGCCGCCTCCTCTCACCCCTCGAGGGAATCGGCGCCGACGAGCTGCCGCTCGAGGCCTTGCGCCGCCGGATCGACGGATTGCGACGCGATGACGGCGCCTGCGTGCGCGAGGTGCTGGTGGCCACGCCCCCGTCGGTCGACGGTGAAGCCACCGCCCTGTTGCTCGCCCAGGAGCTGAAGGACCTCGACGTCAACGTCACCCGCATCGCGAGCGGCGTGCCCCACGGCGGTGACCTCGAGTACGCCGACCCCGTCACCATCGGCCGCGCCATCGCCGGCCGCCGCGATCTTTAGAACGACAAGCGGTTTGACGTTCTAGCCTCGTGGACAGTCCGGCCATGCCGGGGTACTGAAATCGGTCCGATGCCCAAAACCGTCGTGCACACCGACTCCGCCCCGGCCGCCGTCGGCCCCTACTCGCAGGCCATCCTCAGTGGTGATCTGCTCTTCTGTAGTGGCTCGATCGGCCTCGTTCCCGGAACCGGCGAGATGATCGCAGGCGGTGTGGAGGCCGAGACGCGGCAGGCCCTCGACAACCTCGGCGAGGTGCTGAAAGCCGCCGGCGCCAGCTTCGCGGACATCGTCAAGACCACCATCTATTTGATCGACATGGGCGACTTCCAACGCGTCAACGCCATCTACGCCGAGCGTTTCGACGAAGGATCCGCCCCCGCACGAGCCACGGTCGCCGTCGCGGCGCTCCCCAAGGGAGCCGTCGTCGAGGTCGAGGCCATCGCTCGCCTGGAGACACCATCATGACCGAAGAGAAAGAGGCGCCGCCGGCGCCCGAGCCGACCGCAGCGCCGGCGGCCCCCGCAGAAGCCACCCCCGAAGCCGCCGCCAGCCCGCCTGAAGAGGTCGTGTCGGTGCCGGACGACCTCGGCGCCGACAAGGGCGACGCCGCAGGTGACGACAAGCCCCGTCGTGTGCGCGCGCGCCGTGCGGCGACGCCGCCCCCCGCGGAGAAGCCGCGGGAGCGAAAGCCGCGAGAACGCAGGCCGCGAGACCGTCGGCCCCGCAAGGAAGGCGGCGAGGTCACGGCCGTCGGTGCCGCCCCCATGCGTCGGGCACGGGTCTACAAGCAGGACCCGGTCGAAGGGATCGAGCCGGGGCCTCCGCCGCCACCCGAGCCCACGCCGGAGGAGATCAAGGCCCAGAAGGCCAAGGATCAGACCCAGACCACCCTCATCCTCCATCCGGCCCCCAAGGCGGGCGGCCACGTGAAGAAGAAGAAGAAGGCGCCCAAGACGGCCAAGGAAGTCATGGCCGCCAAGGCCAAGGGCAAGGGCACGCCGAAGAAGCCGAAGAAGGAGTCCAAGGCCGAGGCGAAGCTCGACCCGAGCTGGGTCGGGGCCGACGCCGACGGTGCGGTCGAAGCGCTGACGGCCGCTGGCGCCGCGGCCGAGAAGCTGGTCTCGGCGTGGCTCGAAGGTGAGAACCTCGCCGCCATCGCCGCTGGTGCAGCCAGCGATTCGCTCAGCGGCAAGCCGCGCAAGGCCGTGCGTCGCGCGGCGAGCGTGCTGCGCTCGCGTGGCGTCGAGCTGCCCGAGGTGGCTTCGGCGGCTCCGGCTCAGGAAGGCGAAACGGCCGAGGCGCCGGTCGCCACCTTCGTGCCCCCGGACGCCACCGGTACCGCATTCATCTCGATCAGCCAGCGGCAGCCGGGAGGCCGCTACTTGGTCGCCGACTGCGTGGCCCGTCACGGGGTCGGCGTCGTGCGCGCGTCGCAGGGTCGCCTCGCGGGCAAGAAGATCCGCGCATGGAAGGAGCGGATCGAGAAGGACTACGGTGCCTCGCCGGTCGAGGTTCCGCTCGACTGGGCCCGCGCTCGGATTCAGGAGGCCAAGGAGACCAACGCCAAGAGCGGCGCCATCATGCCCCTCGGCTTCGACTCCTGCGCCGCGCTGTTCCAGCCCGTGCCCGATGAGGCCCCCCCGCACCCGGTCGACGACCTGGTGGAGGCCGAGGCTGACACCGCTGCCATCGAGAAGGCGACCGCCGACTCGGAGCGCCTTCACGGCTACCCCGAGTTCCGCAGCTGGATGCCCGACAAGAACAGCATCGACGAGCTGCTGGCCAAGGTCGGTGAAGCCGTGGGCTCTGAGGACGCCGCGGGCGATCCCGAGAAGGTGAACGCGGCCCTCAAGGCCGAGGTCGCTTCTGCCACCGACCGCTTCTTCACGCCGGAGCTTCGCAAGGCCGTCGCTGCGTGGATGAAGGATGCCGCCATCGGCGTGCGCTCGCGCATAGGTGACGATGACGCACAGCACGTGCTGCGTGTCGCGAAGGCGGTCGAGGAGGCGGGGCTCATCACGTCGCCCCCCAACGAGATCCCCTTCCTCCAGACCTTCTTCCAGAAGGCCATCGCCTACGTCGTGTCCCAGAACCAGGGCCAGTTGCGCGTCCCGGTCCCGGGCGCGCAGGCCCAGGTCTGAGCGCCCATCCCTCCCACCTGTGGCATCGCCATGCCGCAGGTGGGAACCCAGCCCCTCCAGGGCTCAGAGCTTCTGGCAGGCGTCGCGGTCGCCGAGGTCGCAGGCGCGGTCCCAGTAGCGACGCGCAGTGCCCTCGTCACCGCTGTTGGTGAACGAGATGGCGAGGGTGCTGCAGGCGGCTGCCACCCCGCGCTCGCAGGGGCGCTCCAAGAGCTTGCGACCGTGCTCTGCATCGGCCCGCGGCCCTCGCGTGAGGTAGGTGATCCCGATCAGGGTGCACGCATTCATGTGCCCGAGGTCGCACGCGCGCTGCACGTTCTTGGTCCCACGACCCAAGTCACGCGGCACGCGGTCCCCGAGGAGCTGAACGATGCCGAGGTCGTGGCATGCCGACGCGTCGTCGTCCGCACACTGCGTTCGGCACTGCTCGGGGTCCGCGCAGAACCGGCCTCGCAAGGCCTCGACGAAGTCGGCGTCGAGCACCGTGACGGTCGGCGCATGGTCGAGCACCTCCGAGAGCTCGACCCGAAGAACCGCATCGCACCCGCGTGCAGGCGCCTCGGGGGTCGATGCGTCGCAAGCCGCGAGCTCGCCGTCTCGGGTCTGAGTCGAGCGAAGGCTCCGACTCGAGCCGCCAGCTTCCGCCGCGAACACCTGAGCGACGGTACGGGCGGTGGCGTGGCTTCCCGTCGCCAGCGCGAAAGCACCGAGCGTCGCGCTCTGCACCACGTGGGTGGCGCCATCGCACCGCCCCTTGAGGTCATCGCGGGTGAAGCGGGCGCCACGCGCGGTCTTCTTACCAACCATCACCAAGCCGAGGTCGAGGCTGGTGCCCCGCTCCAGCGAGCCCTCGAGCTGGGCCGCGAGGGAACCGCCCGTGAGGGGCAGGTTCATACGGACGTCGTCCGCCTCCTCCATCCGGATGATCTGCTCCTTGGGGCTCGCTCCGGCGTACTGGTAGTCGCCATCGACGTAGCACCCAGACACGACGCGTAGCGTCGGGCAGTCCCAATGCACGACGGCGAGCCCTCGTGACCCCATGGCCGCCTCGAGATCCATTCGATGTTCGGGTTGCCAGTCGACGATGAGCGGAGCAGGCCTGCCCGTGGCGTCCAAGCCGCAAGCATCGCGACCGCTCGCCTCGTTGGCCGTTGGCGCATCCGGCCGGAGGGAGCTGCCACAGCCCATCAGTCCCACGGCGAGGCCGCCCAACCACCAGAGACGCATTCCGGGCTCGTCCCACGTCGCCTCGAACGCGACCAGCCCTGAGCAGAAACGAGACGTTCGGTACCGCGCCCTTGAACGCAGCGGCGGACCATGGTCGACAAGGGTCATGGGTGCGATGCATGCCTTGGTGAAGGGTCGGCTGGTGTGGGCCATCTCGCTGTCGGGGGCAGTTGCCTGTGGCAGCAGCGTCGTGGTGGAAGGAGGCGCCGGCGGCGGCGGTGGGGCGTCGACGTCCACGGGTTCCACCATGAGCAGTAGTGCCACGGGCATGCCCGCAGATTGTGCTTCCCTCAGCGACGAGTCGGGCTGTCTGCAAGCCAACGGTTGCGCTCCACTCTACGACTGGAGCGAGGTCATCGCGGGTGCGCCGCCTCCGCCACCAGAGCCAACACCGTCGTCGCCGTGCTGTCCCGAGTGTTTGGCACCCAAGTGCATCGACTGCCATCAAGGAGCTTTCACCTACTGCGTGCCCGTGGCGAGCCAGTGTAACCCCACGCTCCCACCCGACGTCTGCGGATACGCCGCGGACTGCCCCTGACACCCATGACCATCTTCCTGGTGTCATAGGCGAACCAAGGGCGCCTACATTAGGCGTCGTGCCGGCCAATCCCGCCGTTTCGCCCCTGTACGCCCATGCGGTCACCCTGACCGCGGTGTTCGCCGCATTGTGGAGCAGCTTCGATTCTTCGCGCGAAGCCTCCTCGCAACCCCTCCTCCTCCTGGCGGGCCTGCTCTACGCGGCCCTGGGCACGGTCGGATTACGCCGTCTCGAGGCGTCGCCCCCGACATGGAGACAGATCTCTGGCTACTTCGGCGTCATGACCGGGCTGCTGATCGTCATGCTCGAGTCGAGCGGAGGTCATGCCTGGCTGGCCGGGCTTCCGCTTCTAAGCCATGCGGTCCTGCTCACCCCCGTCGCTTGGGCCGCAGTTGGGGGAGTCGTGTTCACCGTGGCCATCGCCTGGCGCTACCCGATCGACCAAGCTCGGCCGGAAGAGGTCCTGATGGGCGTCGGTGCCCTCGCTGTCTTCGTGGGCGGGTTCTCGTTCGTGGCGCGCAGGGAGATGGAGTGGCGCGCCCGCGCCGAGAAGCTCACCGCTCGCGTCGTGTACGCCAATGAGAAACTGAAGGACTACGCGAGCCAGGTGGCCGAGGTATCGCGGGCCGAGGAACGCCACCGTCTGGCGCGCGAAGTTCACGACGGTCTCGGTCACTACCTGACGTCGATCTTCGTGCAGCTCGAAGCGATCACCGCGGTGGCGGCGTCCCAGGGTCGGCCGGTCCCGGAAGGCGTCGCGCGGGCCAAGCGTCTCGCCCGAGAAGGACTCGATGAGGTCAGGCAGGCGGTCGCCGTGATGCGGAGCCACGAAGAGCGGGGTCCAGCGCTGGAAGATGCGCTTCGCAGGCTGGTCGACGATGTGGGGGATTCACTTACGACACAACTCGAGATGGAGGGCGCACTGGGCGCAGTCACACCGACCATCCAACACGCGACCCTGCGCATCGCACAGGAGGCCTTGACCAACGTGCGGCGTCACGCCCGAGCGCAACGGGTTCACCTTCGGGTGGAAGTCGACGAGCAAGCGCTTCGACTGCGCGTCGAAGACGATGGCAGGGGTGCCGACGGTAGACCGGCGGGGTGGGGCCTGGAGGGAATTCGCGAGCGCACAAGCCACCTCGGGGGGGACTGCGCGTTCGGTACGTCCCCAGATGGTGGCTTCTTCGTCCATGTGAGGCTGCCGAGATGAAGGGCTCCGTTCGCGTCGTCGTCGCCGACGACCACGCCCACTTCCGAGAGGGGCTCGTGGCGCTCCTGAACGCGATCGCTCGCGTCGAGGTCGTAGGGGAGGCGGAGGACGGACGAGAAGCGGTACGTGTGGCGACGTCGACCCAGGCCGACGTGGTGCTGATGGACCTGCGCATGCCCCGTCTCGATGGGGTGGAAGCGACCCGCCAGCTTCGCGTCGAGTCTCCCCACACTCAGGTGGTCGTTCTGACGACCTTCGACGACGACGCGTCGATCTTCGACGCGCTTCGCGCGGGCGCTCTCGGGTACCTGCTCAAGGACGCATCGCACCAGACGTTGACTGAAGCCATCATCGAAGCGGCCCAAGGACGGTCGATCATCAACCCCAAGGTCGCCGCCAAGCTCGTGAGGCGCGTGGCCAGTCCGCAAAAGGAAGTCTGTCGCGAACCCTCGCCGAGACTCGACGTGCTCACGCCGCGGGAGCGACAGGTTCTTCGACTCATCGGCCGAGGTGCGGCCAACAAGGACATCGCACGTCACCTCGACCTCGCGGAGGGCACGGTCAAGAACCACGTCACCGCCGTCCTCGCTAAGCTCAAAGTCACGGACCGACTTCAAGCCGCGCTGCTAGCGCGAGACTATGGCGAAGACGACTGAGCGCACGCTGCGTTGGACCATGACCAATGGCCCATGTTCACGACCACCGTGGGCGAGCAGTTTGTGTGCATGGCACAGCTCCTTCGACGCATCGCAATCATCCCCATCTGCCTCCTCGCGGCGTGTTCCGACACGACACCGGAATCGACGGACGGACCCGAGACACCTCGTTCGCCAGAAGAATGGGTCGAAGAGGCACACGACACCTTCTGGCAGACCTTTCGGTCCGAGGACATGAACCGGGCCGTGGAAGCGACACAGAAGCTGGAAGACGCCTACCAAGCTCATCCGCGGCATGCGAACAACACGCTGCTGCTCGGCCTCTCTCGCCTCTGGCTGCTCGCGGAGGCGGAGCGCATTCCCAGTCTCTCTGAGGCAGAGATCCCCGCCCTCGCCTTCTCGTCGCTGACGGCGTTGCAGGAGGCCCGTGCGCTCGCCCCCAACGACCATCGCATCTACAGCTGGCTCGGGCCGGTGATGTATGGCACCGCCGTCGCGACGGGTAACGAGGAGATGGCGGCCGAAGCGACGGCACTGCTAGACGAAGGCGTTGCGCTCTACCCCGAGTTCAACCTGTTCACCCGCGCACAACAGAACTCGGTGGCGGCTGTCGGCAGCCCAGAGCTCGCCACCGCAGTCGACGACGTATGGGCGTCCATCGAGCTCTGTATCGGCCAGCAGGTCGAGCGCGCCCCGTCGGAGATCGTAGCTTTCGTGAACCAGAATACCGCCAATGCGCCCAGGGCATGCGGCAACTCCCCTCTCGCCGCCCACAATACGGAGGGCTTCTTGCTCTTCTTCGCCGAACTCCTCGCGAAAGTCGGAGAGACCGCGCTCGCGCGCACGACGCTCGAGGTCCTCCCCCAGGTCCCCGACTATGACGCTTGGCCCTATCGGCACCTCGTCGCAGAGCAGCTAGCGAACCTCGAAGCGCGCGTCGCGCTCTTCCAGAACGAGGACCCGTCCGACGACCCTGTGCTGATCTCTGAAACGTCCTACAGCTGCTCCTACTGCCACGGCGACACACGCTGAACTAGTCGTAGCTGCACATCTTGACCCCGGCTGGGCCGCCTTCCTCGGGGGCGCAGCTGGTGGCCTCTTTGGTGGCGATGGGAGGACAGTCTTCTTTGGACTCGCACATCGAGCCCGACATGCCGCGTCCACACTCGAAGGACTCCTGGCAGTAGAACTCACCGATGGGGCTCCGGCAGCAGACCTCGCCGTCGCCGCAACCCGTGGGTGACGTGCATCCGCCTTCGGCGGCAGGCGTCGGGCCGGCGCTTTCCGAAGCCTCGGGCTCAGGGGTGGCCTCGGGTTCGGGGGCCGCGTCATCGACGGGCGCGGGCTCCTTCGCGGAGCCGGAGCCACTCTGGAACAAGAAACAACCCGTGCTGAGCAAGGGAACGAGCACGCATAGGGTGCGGATGGCCAACATGGGACGGGACGGTAGCACCGCCGGCGCACCGACACGGCGCGACGCGGGCTCTTGCGACTTCTTGGTCATGCCCCGGTGAAACGTAGGGCAGCCGGAAACGGTCACGCAAAAGCGGAGTCGCGGGGTCGACCGTACACGTGGCGAGTGTTCTGAGCGGTCACTCGAAGTACAGAGCATTGCCCAGTAACCGGATGAGCCCAGCGTTGCTCGCGTCGGGAAAAAAGTTCACGTCGACACGTTGGCGTCCCCCAACCTCCTTGCGAGCGAATGCGACCACCGGGCCGCCCGCTGCATCCCACTCCCCAAGACTGATGGCCCCCGAGGTCGGCATGGCGTTGCACAAGACGTCCGTAGACACGGTGGCCGTAGAAACACCATCGAAGAGGTAGCTCGCGCCCTCGTGGATGGCGTGAAGCCCGACCCCTCCGGCTTCATTGAGCACGCCGACGCCGCCCAGCGCGTGGTAGCCGTCGGTGATGAACCGGCCGGCGAAACCGAACTCTCCACAATGAGCGGCGAGCGCCACGACCACGCGACCTCCACCATCATGATAGTCGGCGAGAGCGTTGCCCACCCCGACGTCATCGGCCCAGAGACTGGCATTGCTGAACACCAAGACTGCGTCATGAGGCGCCAACGTCGCAGTGGTGACGGTCGTGTCCAGGGCATCCATGCTGCTGACGGTGGCGAAGCGACCCGTGGCCTCCAACTGGGCGCGCAACGCAGCGATGAGCGATGGACTACCATTGCCGAGTACCAGCACGTCGTCCGGCTCGGGCGTAGGGCAGTCGGGATCTTGAAAGTCGAAGCAGTTGGCGGGGCAGCACCCATCCGTTTCGCCGCACCCGGCCGGCAGGAACGAGCACTCCGCATCACAGGTCTTGGCTGACCCCAAGTTCTGGTCTGTCGTACAGCGGTTGCCGTCTACACACTCGTCTGGGCAATCGCCGTCACAGAGCTCGCCCGGGTCCAGCATGTCGTTGCCGCACAGGGAGTGGCCGCCCAAGCCTCCCATCGCGGAGGTTGAGCTCGTTGCCGCGTCCATGCCACCTGCCGAGTTCGTCGACGACGCCTCGAGGCGGTAGTCGTCGAAGTCGGCCCCCACGACCTGGGCACACGCCCCCATCGATGCGACCGCAAGTCCCGAATGGACGAGCAGGCGCATCAGAAGGTCACCGTGGCCCCGAGGCTCACACCTCCACGCTGTGGCGATACCCGGATCGCGAGCTCATCCGACACGCCATCGTCCCCCCACCCGTTCACCACCACCAAGGTGACGCCGGCCGCAGCAATGGCTAGCCCACCGACGACGCCAACCGTCGCACCAACGGAGAGGTCGCCACCCTGCCGACTTGCATCGAGCCCCACCTCGCTACAAGTCCGCAGCTTCAGGTCGCACTCCCGTTCCACGGTCGCCTTTCGGTCGAGCACCAGTCCACCGAGAACGAGTCCAGTAACGATTCCCGCCCCTCCTGCTCCCGTCAGCGTCCAACCCACGATGCCCATCGAGCTGATGCCCGTGGTGTCCGTATGCATCGTCTCGGCAACCGCGCGCGTGAGGTAGGGCACCACGACTTCAGTCACCCCCGGTTCGAGGACATCCACGTACTGCGTCGAGCTCTCGTAGGAGGGCGCCGAAGCCACCACGGTGATGCACCCCGGGTCGATGGCGACTTCGCGCCCGAAGCGCTCGGGCGACACCAGCTGACCGTTCACCCGCACCTCCAGTCCCGGCACGGGGGCAGCGACGATGCGATACGTGCAGACCCTCGCCTCAACGCTGGCCGCCAAGCGTCCAGCTTTGACGACGTAGTCGTGGCGTCCTTCTGCCCTCGCGAGCTCGGTCGCCTCCCGATAGGCGGTGTGAGCGCTCGCTGTCTTTCCAATGCGCTCCCGACAGAAGCCCAATGAGATGAGCGTGCCCGACTTCGCCTCCATGCGCTGGCTCTGCTCCAGGAGCGGACAAGCCTCGGCGAAGCGCCCCTGCTTCATCTTCGCCAGCGCATCCTGAAACAAGGCCTCCGCGCCTTCCTCTGCCGCCGAGGCGTTCGACACGAGCAGCAGAAAGGCGACCGCGCCAACGCGAGACAGAACTTGAAGCATGGTCATCGAGTATCCACGGGCAGATCGATGCCACCTGGTGGCGGTGGCGACGGTGGCGGTGCCGACGACGGCGACGGTGGCGGTGCCGACGACGGCGACGGTGGCGACGGTGGCGGTGGCGACGACGGCGGCGGTGTCAGTGGCGGTGACGACGACCTAGGCGCTGAGTGCCGACGGGTGGGCACTTCGAGCGCACGCTCGGCCCATGCCGAATGAGCCGCCGTGGCGGACGGTGCCGCCGCCGTGGAGCTTGCCGTCGCCGCTGGTTCGACCTCTTCGTCTCGCTCACGAGCCGGCGCCGATTCATGATCATCCGGCGTCTTCGAAACCACGGTCGCGGTCGTGCCGGTCCTCGCCTCGACACTCGAGGGGACGTCCCGCCCGAGCACGACCGCCGCTCCGCCGCAGATGAGCAGCATGGCCACCGCCCACCCATGTCGCCGCGACGTCGGGCTGTCGCGCTCTTGGAGGGTGGCCGTCATGGCCTCGGCGCTCAGTTGGGCCCCTTCCTCGTCGACGCCCCCTTCTCCCGCAACTTCGACGACCTCGTCGCGTGGAGACGATGTTCCAGCCACGACCTGCTGTTCCTCCATCTGCACGGTAGCGGAGAGTTCGTCCCCCACTAGCTGAGCACGACCGTTCTCGGTCCCGATGGCGGTCCCTGCTCCCGAGTCTCCGATCGACGCCGCATGGGTAACCATCACCAAGCCCGTGTCGACGAGAGCAGCGGCATCGCATAGGTCTCGTACCGCCTCCGTGGCGCTGTTGGGCCTATCCTTGGGATACTTACCAAGCATTCGTTGGATGGCGGCCTCGATGGCTCCCGCATACTGCGGCACGTGATTCCGAAGTGGCGTCGGGCCCTCGGTACACACCTTGATCATGACATCCCCCGGGCTCTCGCCGTCGAAGGGAAGTGCGCCGCTGAGCATCTGGTAGGCGACGACCCCCAGGGACCAGATGTCCGTCCGATGGTCGACCCTTTTGCCGCGCCACTGCTCAGGTGACATGTAGAGCGGCGTGCCCAGCATCTGCCCCGTTTGCGTCTGACTGCTGTGGCCTTCGGTCATGAGCTTGGCAATACCGAAGTCGAGCAGCTTCGGTTGCGTTCCGCCCTCACCGTCTTCCGTCAGGTAGATGTTCTCCGGCTTCAGGTCGCGATGAGCGATCCCCGCCTGATGGGCCGCATCGAGCGCACGTGCCATTCGTCGCAGAATCGGCATGGCCTCCGAGAGCTCGAGTCGCCCCTCGCGAAGCACGCGGTCCTCGAGGGTCTCCCCTTCGAGTCGCTCCATCGCGAAAAACTGCCGACCATCGTCGAGCTGCCCGAAGTCGAAGATGTCGACGATGCCGCGGTGCCGGATCGCATTGACCGCCTTCGCCTCTGCGAGGAACCGACGCACGAGCGAATCAGACTTGACGTGTTCGGCGTGAAGCACCTTGAGCGCAGCACGTTTTCCGATCACGCGATGAACGGCGCCATAAACGTGACCGAAAGAACCCGAGCCGAGCACCTCGGCGACGTCGTAGTCCCCCACGACCGCGCCCATTGGCAGCCTGGGACGTCGCGACGATGAACGCGGACTCTCGCGAGCGCCGGTTGCTGACCGCTTAGCCACAGCTGACGATCATACGCCGTTCCCATCAACGTCGCGACCGAACCCAAGCGCAGGTGTCGAGCCTCTCGATTCGGTCGCGCTTCGGGCGCCGAATCAGCGCCCTATTCGGCGAAATGGGCCTCATCGAATTTTTTCGACCGCCCCATCAAACCATTTCGATTGATTCAACGGTTCACTGCGAGGGTCCGGTAGTGGTCTGCCAGGTGATGCGTGCCGGTGCACGGTCCGACGGCGTCGGTGCGACCCAGGAGCGCGAACATGCGAAGGAAGGTACTCAGGTTGGCGTTGAAGGGCGCGCTCAACGAGGCGAGCCCTTCCAGGAGCCCTGGAGGAACCCGACCGAAGCGCGGGGTTTCGCCCAGCGCCGAGAAGGCCAGCTCGCCGATTTCGCGCTGGGTGAAGACGTCTGGCCCGCCCACATCGAGCTCGATGGGTGACGCACCATCGAACTGAGCCACCGCCGCCACGGCGAGGTCGGACCCGTGAATGGGGTTGAGTCGTTCGTCGCCGCTGCCGATGAGCCAAACCCGGCCTTTCCGGGCCATGTCGAGGTAGGCGTCGAGGTCGTTGAAGAAGCCGGTCGGGCGCAGCACGGCCCATTCCATCGTGCTCGCGCGGAGTCGATCGACCACCCGCTCGCGCGCCTCCGCTACCGGCAGTCGGTCGCGTCGTTGGGGACCGTGGAGCACCGACACGAAGACGAAGCGTCGAACGCCGGCCCGTTCTGCGGCTTCGACGAGGTTCAGGTTGGCCTGCATGTCGACCTCCCAGATGTTGGGGTGCCGGCGAAAGTGGCGAACGCCGATCGAGGAGAAGGCGACCTCGGCGCCGTCGAAGAGCCCGGCAAGGCTATCGGGCTCGGTGGCTTGGCCGACGAAGACCTCATCACACCGGCCCTCGGGTACGCGGGAGGCGTCGCGGGCGAGGGCGCGCACGCGGTAGCCCTCATCGTGGGCGACGGAGGCCACGTAGCCTCCGAGGTAGCCGGTGGCGCCAGCGATCACAGCGGTTCGCGTCGTCATGTTTCAACTCCTTGGTGCACGTCCACCATGAGGCTGCCCGAACACGACGTCGTGGTCCCGCGCGCCAAGGTGGTGGTCCCACGCGCCATTGAGGCGCGCGCTTCCCCGGCGCAAGCTCTCGCCATGGAGGCGACTTGCGCTGCCTTTCTGCTGACCGCCGTCGACGGCTACGCGCGCACCCGTGATGTCGCGCTCGGCCTCGTCGACATCGAGAGCCTGGAGCCGGAGACCCAGGTCCCGCTGGAGCGCTACTACGGCTGCCTCGAAGCCTTGAGTGAAGGACTTGCCGAACCCCTGGTCGGCGTGGAAATCGCCTTCGCCATGGGGGCACGGGGTCTGGGGGCGCTCTCGTTCATGATGGCCACCGCGGAGACCCTCGGCCAGGCCCTCGCCGACATCTTCGACCACCAGGCCTTGCTCAGCCCGGCCGAGCGATACGCCTACACGACGACCTCGGAACGGGTTCGACTCACGTACCAGCCCCACGGCACGCCGCGCCCGGCCCACATCATCGCGGCGCAGCTCTTTCTCGCCGACGTGGTCCTGCACACGCCCCTGATGGTGCAAGGTGAGCTCGGGGATCTGTCGGTTGCACTTCACGCACCGCCGGCCATACGTGAGGCCATGGCGCGCCGGCTGGGGGTTTCGGTCGTCGACACCAAGGGCGCGGCCGAGGTGAGCTTCGATGCTGCGCTCCTCGCGCGCCCGATGCGACAGGCCGATCCCGCGATGCACGCCTTCTTCGTGGACTACGTCGACACCCGCACGCCGGCACGTCATCCCCACGATGTGGTCGAGCGGCTCATCGCGCTCGTCGATGCCCGTCTCACCGACGGTGAGCTCCGAGCCGCGTCGCTAGCGCGTGCGCTGGGCGTGAGCACCCGCACCCTCCAGCGTCGACTTGGAGAAGCGGAAACGACCTTGAGGCAGCTGGTGGCGGCGCGGCGCCTTCGACGGGCGAAGGCGCTCCTCATGGCCGGGCGCAGCCCGGTCCAAGCCGCATTGGCTGCGGGTTACGCCGAAGCCAGCTCTCTTCACCGTGCCCTGCGGCGCCAGGAACGGGCAAGCACGGCGAACTGAGGCCACACGGCGGGACTATCCGAAGCCCCACCGGCGTCTTACAAGCACTCACTCAAGTGCTTGAGCGCGCGGCCTCGCTTTCGCTTTCGCTCTCGGCCTCGAACCTCGCTCTCGACCTCGACCTCGAACCTCGAAAACGCTCACGAGGTCGCCGACGAGAACGCTCACGGGATCGAGCTCGAGAACGCTCCACCTCTCCCTATCCGACCGGCATTGGTTCTTGGGGGCCCCAAATGCGTCGAGGCGCGTCCCGGTCTCCCCGGACGCGCCTCGATGATGTGCGGCTCGCTTCTAGTTCAAGGTGACGACCTTGGGGCCGGTCACGGTGAGGGCGGCGCCCATGCCGTCGCCAACCGTGATGTTCCCGGCGCCGTCGTCGGTGAGGCCGGCGGGCAGGTTGACCGTCTCGCCGGTGACGCTGATCGTGCCGCTGGCATCGGACGGGAGCGTGACGGTGACGTCGCCGAGCTGACCGTCGCTGAGGATCTGGCTGTTGGCGGTAGGCCAGGTCGCCATCTGCACGTTCACATCGAAGCCGCCCTGGATGTCGAGGGTGCCGTTGGCGCCGGTGATGTCGACGTCGCCCGCGCCGTCGTGGCGCACGGTGACGGCCGAGGGAGTGAAGGAGCGGAGGTCGAGGTCGACGGTGCCGTTACCCTGCTCGATCGAGATGGCGCCGTCGAAGTTGGCGGGAAGCCGGACGACGAGATCCACCGTCGGGTTTCCATTCGCGCTGTCGCGCGCGGTCTCGACGCGCGCGGTGCCGTCGTTGGTGACGTTGACCTGAATGTCACCGTCGAACCGCGCCTCGGCCTGGGCCTCGCCCTCATCGGACGTCTCAGCCACCACGCTCTTCTTGTACTCGACCACGATCTGGTCGGTCGGCGCGCCGTCCTCGATCTCGATCTTGCCGTTGAATCCGTCGATGACCAGTCCCTGACCCGCGGCCCAAGCAATGCTCGTGCTGTCGGAGTTGGTGTAGGTGGTACCCGTCTCGAGCGAGATGCAGTTGTCCTGGCCATCTTCGCAGTCGCCGATGATGCAGCCCGGGAGGCTGACGGCAGAGAGGGTGGCAACGGCGAGGACGGAGGCGATGCGACGGAAGTTGGTCATGGTTGGCTCCAAGGTCTTCAAAGGCAGATGGGTTCTTCCTCGATAAGGAAAAAAGTCGGTCCCCCTTGCCTACGCACGACCGGACCGCTCGTCTGCACCGGGGCAGAATTAAAACGCCGATCTGGGTCGTTTTGAACAACCCGCGGCTCGGCACCGTCCTACCGCCCTGGGCCGCGCGTACGAGGTCGGACAGCGGCCGACGTGAGACCACCTGAACACCTGACGGCGTCAGTCCCGATAGGGCATTCCCTTCGCCCCCACCCGCGACCGGAAGGCGCGGTGAATGCGATGGGTCGTGGCGAAGGGTTTGGGCCGAGACGCTCCGGCTACCGCAGCCCCATCGATGCTTCGCAGGGGCACGATCTCGCGAATGCTGGAGGTGACGAAGACCTCGTCACATGCGCGCAGCTCCTCGGGCGGCAAAGCCACGTAGTCGACCTCGATCCCTTCTGCCTCGGCGGTCGCGATCACTTCGCGACGCGTGATCCCGAGCAGGATCCCAGCATCGTCGGGCGGCGTGAGCAGGCGCCCATCGCGAACTGCGAAGACGTTGAACGTGGTGCCCTCGACCACCCGGCCATCGCCATCCACGACCAAGGCCTCATCCGCGCCCTGGTCCTTCGCCTTCTTCAGCGCGAGCAGCGACGCCAGATAGTTGCCGAGCTTGGCGTTGTCGGCGCCGTCCGACGCCCGCACCGTCTGCACGCACATCGCAGCCAGGCCTTCGAGGTAGACGCGCTCGGGCGGCATGGTCAGCGGCTCCACCAAGATCACCCGGGTCGGTTTCTCTGCCCGCGAAGGGTCGAGACCCACGGGCCCCGTACCGCGGGACAACATCACCCGGGTGTAGCTCTCGTCGTTGCCCGCCGCGGCCACGGCCTCGGCCGTCTCCGCGGCCAAAGCCTCGCGCGACATCGGCAGCTCCATGAGGATCTTCCCTGCCGACTCCTCGAGGCGCTGCATGTGCTCGTCGAGCGCGTAGAGCTTTCCCCCGTAGGTTCGCAGGGTCTCGAACACGCTGTCGCCGTAGAGGAAGCCGCGGTCGTAGACACTCACGCGTGCTTCCTCGGGCTGGAATCGCTGACCGTCGATGTAGGCGAGCCTCATGGGTCTGCTCATAGCTGCTCGCAGGGGGCGTCACCAACCGAGACTCAAGTTCGGGCTCCACCGGCCGTTGATCTCCTCGTCGCGCGGAGAACGAACACCGCCGACGAGGCATTCATGAACCACCGCATCCCCCTCACCGCCCTCGTCCCCTTGGCCCTGACCGCCGCTACCGGCTGCTTCCTCGACCCCTCTCAAGGGGCCGGCGTCGAACAAGGCGTGCCGGATCCGCGTCTCATCGCCCAAGACGACGCAGCGGGCGGCGCCGATGGTGCGGGCGGGACCAGCGCGTCGGCGGGCGGGGCCGAAGGCTCCCCCATGGACGGCGTCGAGGGCGCCGCCACCTCCCCGAGTCCCTTCCAGCCCGGTGCGGACCCCGGCCAAGGCGGCTCGACCGGCACGGGCGGGCCCACGGGCTTCACGCGTCTGGTGAGCCTCACCTCCACGGCGTTGGCCGCGCTCCCCGGTGCAGACGTGTATGCCCCGCCAGCCTTCCGACTCGAAGACGGCGACGGCAACCCCATGCCCAACGCCGCCGTCATGATCACCCTCGACGAGGACGAGGGCACGTTCAGGGTCGGCGGCGGCCCGCTGACCGCCACCACCGTCGTCACCGACGCCCAAGGCGAGGTGCACCTCAGCGGGTGGACCCTGCCCAAGCTGAGTGGCCCCAGCACCCTCGAGGTCGACGTGCCCGGTGCGCCAGGGGTCGCCACGCTCACCTACACCGCCGATGGTGGCTCCGACTTCGAGGTGCGCATCGAGCCCATCGGAACCATGACCCCGAGCCAGCTCGCGGTGTTCGAGCGAGCCCGTCGTCGCTGGGAGGCGGTCATCGTGAACTCCCTCACGCCACTCACCACCTCCCTTGCCGACCTCGCCCAGGGCTGCGGCGTCGGCTCCGGCGTGAGCTCGAGCACCATCACCACCAACGGCGTGGTCATCTTCGCCGAGATCAAACCCATCGACGGCCCGGGATCCATCC
This sequence comes from Polyangia bacterium, assembly GCA_030426145.1. Classification (GTDB taxonomy): domain Bacteria; phylum Myxococcota_A; class Polyangia; order Polyangiales; family Polyangiaceae; genus JAPYTK01. Next base: position 39,494 of record JAUHZF010000003.1, on the reverse strand, counting down.
TCGGCTCGGCCGGCCCCTGCCTCGTCCGCACGAGCGACCGTGCGCCAGTGGCGGGCCTCATGCGCTTCGACAGCGCCGACGTCGCCAACCTCGAAGACGCTGGTAGCTTCGAGGCCGTCATCCTCCACGAGATGGGTCACGTCCTCGGGGTGGGCACCCTGTGGGGTCTGGAGGGCTTCCTGCAGAACCCGTCGGTCCCGAGCTCGCCTGGCGCCGATACGCACCACAGCGGTGCCCACACCCTGGCCGCCTTCAACGCCATCGGCGGTCAGATCTTCACCAGTGGGTCCAAGGTCCCGGTCGAGAACAGCGCCATCCCTGGCTCGGGCGACGGCCACTGGCGCGAGAGCGTCGCGACGAACGAGTTGATGACGCCCTACCTCAACGCCGGGCCCGCGCCCTTGAGCCAGCTCACCGTGGGGTCGATCGACGACTTCCCCTACTACAACGCCAACTACGCGGCCGCCGACGCCTTCAGCCTCGGACCCAACCTCACCGCGGGAGGCGCGATCCCAACCGACAAGGCCTGCAACGTGCTGCGACCCATCTCGGGCTTTGCGCCGGCCGGTACCCTGCCCGCCTTTCCTTGAGGAAGCCTCAGGCGGCCACGTCGACGAGGTTGAGGCGCGCGGCGGCGACCCCCAGGGTCACCCGACCGCCCCAGCCCAGCGCGAGGCTGTCGTCCTCGATGCCATCACCGAAGACCACGCCCCCGCTCTCCATGCGGGAGGTCACCTCCAAGCGCTCGCCGCGCAGCTCACCTTCCGTGACCGACGTGCCGGTGCTGACGCTCGGAAAGGCCTCGCGCACGAAGAAGACGAGGCGGTCCTCCTCGGGGGCGGGTAGGCAGAGCTCGCTCTGGTGACACTGGTGAATGGACCGGGCCCATCCCGTGGCGCCCGTGCCCGTCGAGACGATGAGCCCCGATGAGCTGTGCCGCTCGTGGCGCTCACCGTGCCGTACCTCGTAGCGCGCGGACTGATGCCTCATGTGCCCGACGAAGATCTCGTTGAGGGCCAAGAGACGCTGTCCGTCGTCGAGCCGCGCCTCCACCATCACCCGCGACTGGAACCGTGGGTCCCGACCCCGGGCGCGACGAGGGCCCGCCACCGCGGCGAGCGCCATTTCGGCCTGGGCCGCGCGGTGTCGAACCAAGACCCCGTCGAAGCGCTCCGGCTCCGGGTTCACCCCCACCACCGGCTGTCCGTCGAGGTACTTGGCCACGTTGGCGACGAGGCCGTCCTGGCCCACCACCACCACGACGTCGTCCGGTTCGAACAGAAAGAGATGCAGGTCCGAACGCTCGACCCGGGCTCGCCGCCACGCGGTGGGGATGGCGTTCTCCACCGTCGTGAGATCCCCTTCGAGACCATCGTGACGCGCTTTCACCACGTCGATGTGCTGGCCCCGCGTCTCGAGAAAGAAGCTCGCTTGCCCGTGGGTCGCGTGCTCCTCCAGCAGGCGCTGATATTCCGACCGCCGCCATACGACCACCACCCGCGGCGTGGCCATGTCAGCTCGCGTCCTCGAGCTTGTCGGTTCCCGCCTGAACCAGCCGCAACAGCGACGGGCCCAAGAGCTCGGGCGAGATGTTGAGGTGCTCGATGGTGTGGAGCTTGCCGGCCAACTCCCGCGCGGCCAGCCCCGCCATGACCGACGCCGGCAGGTCGCGGTAGATGTCGATACGGGCCCGCTCTTGGGTCACCTGCGCCGACTCGACCGTCTCGATCGCGGCCGCCTGCGCATCGGCCTCGAGGCGCGTACGGGCCGCTCCGGCCTCGGTGGCGATCCGCTGGGCCTCTGCGTCCTCGGTCATGCGCCGGCGCTCGTTCTGGCCTCGCTGCTCGATGAGGGTCTCCTCGCGACGCGCGAGCTCGATCTCGTTCTGCAGCTCGTTCTCGCGGATGGCCCGCTCCTTCTCGACCGCGAGCGCACGCCGCTGAAAGCGCGCCTCGTCGGCCTGCTGCTGAATGGCCTCACGGGTCGGCATCTCGAGGGCCTTCTCGAGGTCGGCGGCCGGCTTGATGGAGGAGATCCGCAAGCTCACGAGCGAGAGGCCCATCGCGGTGAGCGAGTCGTCACCAGACAGGCCGTCGTCCATTTGCTGACGCAGGTCGCCGAGACCGCGCTCCATGAGGCCCCGCACGGGAAAGCGCGAGACGTACTGTTGCGCAAGCTGCTGAGCGAGCTCGGTGAGCATCACGCCGAGCTGCTGCAACGGCTGCTTGAGGTACTGGCCCTTGCGCGGATCGAGGCTGAAATCGACACGCTCGCTCAGCGTCTCGGGCGATGACACCCGGTAGACGATGAGACCTTGGACCGTGACGTCCTGAAAGTCGGCCGAGCGCACGTGGAAGATGAAGCTGAGCTCGCGGTCGTCGACCGGCACCTCGGCGAGGCTGGTGGCGAGCGGCATGAACCAGAAGGCGATGCCGCGGCCGCTCCGCTTGAGACGGCCGTTCTTGTAGGCGAGCAAGTGGTTGGTGCTCTCTGCGCGCACGTGTCGGCAGAGGACGTAATCGTGGATCACGGCCATGGGTCTATTCTCCTGAGGTTGTGGGTCGCCTACACGGCGGACCGTCGAATGAACCGATAGAGCTCGGCCGGGCGGTGGCCGACGTCTTCTTGGCGCTCGCCCGTCGCTTCGAGCTGCCCCGAGGCGAGCATGCGGCGACGGAAGGAGTCCTTGTTCACGTGGCGCGCGAGCACCGCCTCGTGAACCTGTTGCAGCTGGCGGAGGGTGAAGGCCTCGGGCAAGAGCTGAAAGCCGATGGGGCTGTAGTCGAGCTTGCCGCGCATGCGCTGGACGACCATCCCGAGGATCAGGTCGTGGTCGAAGGCCATGGGCACCTCGTCGCCATCTACCTCGGCCGACACCGCGCCGCCGGTCTCTCCTTCCCAGGGCACCACCAGGCGCGCGACCCGGGTGCGGCCCGACGCGGCGAGGCGCGCCGCATCCACGAGCGCGTAGTAGGCCACCGTGATGATGCGCATGCGCGGGTCGCGCTTGGGCGCGCCGAAGGTGTAGAGCTGCTCGAGGTAGACGCCCTCGACGCCAGCCTTCTCCTTCAAGACGCGTCTCGCGGTCGACTCGAGTGAAGCGTCGCTCGCCACGAAGCCACCTGGCAGCGCCCAGCGCCCCTTTGCGGGGTGTTGCTCGCGCTCGATGAGCAGACACTGCAACGCGTCACCTTCGGCGGCCACGAGGGCCACATCGACCGTGACCGCGATCGGGTCGAAGGCCTTGGGGTCGTAGGCCGCAAGAAACGCGGCTTCGTCGTTCTGCGGAGTCTTCTTGCGGTTCTTCGCCATGCTCGGCCTTCGATACATCCAGCATATATCCACTATGCATATATGCAAGCCACATATTTGTACGTGCAGGTTTCTGTCACGTTGACCGCCCCCGCCGACCTCTCGACGATCGCGTCATGAGCACGGAGTCCATCGCCGTGCCGCGTGCCCTCACGCGGTCGATCCTGGCCGGCGAGTGCGTCGCTTTCGTCGGTGCCGGTTTCTCCGCCCCCGCCATTCCAACCTGGGCAAGCCTGCTCGAACGGGTGGCACGGGATGCCGACGTGAAGCGCGGCACCCGCTCGCGCGTGGGTCAGCTCCTCGCCCGCCAGGACAGCATGGATCTGGAGGCGGCAGCAGAGCTGCTCCGCGACGACCTCGGTGCGGAGGGCTTGGTGGGCGCGCTTCGAAACCACCTCGCCGTGTCCGAGCCCGACGCCAGCATGCGCCTCCGTCTGGCGCATCTGCGTGGCATCCCTTTCCGCGCCATCCTCACCACCAACTTCGACGCGCTGCTCGACGGCGATGCGCCCGGCCCCACCGCCTACCGCAAACTCCTTCGCCCCTCGGGGCTCGGCTGGTTCCAGGAGCGCTACCTCCCTCGTGGGGATGGGCCCCCGGTCATCAAGCTGCACGGCTGCGTCGAGCGCGCCCCCGGAGACGTCGTCTTCACCCGGCGCGACTACCGCCAGCGGCTCTACGGCAATCCGAGCTACACCACCTTCCTCCGTAGCGTCTTCGCCGCCAATACCCTGCTCTTCCTGGGATGCTCGTTCAGCGACGTCTACGTCAACGAGCTGCGCAGCGAGGTGCTCGCCCTGTTCGAGCAACGTGAGCGCGACGAACCGCTGGCCTACGCCTTGGTGGCCGACGAGCCCCCGGCGCGGGTCGACTTCTTCCGTCACCACGAAGGCATCGAGCTGCTGAGCTACCCGTCCGACCGCGGCCTGAAGCACGGCGCCTTCGACCGCTTCCTCGAAGACCTCCACGCTCGCACCAATCCGCTCCTTCACTTGGGCCGTCTGCTCCACGGCCGGCGCATTCTCTGGCACGACCCGAACCCATCCAACAACACCTTCGGCATCGAGGTCCTCCGCAAGGCATCGGCCGGCGCCGGCGGCGACCACGAGCTCGTCGAGGTCACCGACGTGGAAGCGGCGCTCAACGCCATGGCCCACCACGACATCGACCTCGTCCTCACCCATTGGGGTCACGGGCCCAGCCAGAGCAACGCCGAGCGTCTGCTCGAGGAGATGCACGCCCGGGGGCTCAGCGCGCCCGTCCTCATCTTCGCCACGGCCCGCTACGCCGACGAGAACAAGCGCCGTGCACTCAAGGCCGGCGCCCTCGGCTACTGCTACCGCTGGCCCAGCCTGCTGCGCACCATCGCCACCGTCCTCGACGACGGCCACACCACGGGGTGAGTCGGCGTGGCACGTCGTTTGCCACGTGCCGCCACCATGAGTGTTGCAAAAATCATCGAGATCTCCGCTTCATCCCCCAACAGCTTCGAGGAGGCCATCACCAACGGCGTCAGCAAGGCCTGCAAAACGGTCAAGAACGTGTCCGGAGCGTGGGTAAAGGAGCAAAAGCTCGTCATCGAAGACGGCAAGGTCACCTCCTACCGAGTTCTGCTCAAGCTCACCTTCCTGCTCGACTGATCTGCAGTCCGCGACCCACGACCTGTCGTCTGTTGGCGACAGGTCGTGCACCGGCTCCGCTCGAGAACCCGTCGAGATTTCGAACCATTGGCCATGGCACACGGCGTGCTTTCCAGGGCGACCATGACGAATCCCGAAACCCGAGCCTTCGAGGCATGGTGGCTTGGCCCTTCCCGCGACGCGGATGTGTTGGTCGGTGCCTTCGACGCCCTCGAAGAAGCCCTCGCCTTCGTGGCCGACAACCCCCGCGCGAGCGAGCTCGAGGTGCGCCGGCATGGCGAGCCGATTCGTTCCTCCGCCCCGCCAGCTCGTCGCGGCACCTCGCAGAAGATGCGGCACGTGCGTATCGACGAGGAGAAGGGATGAGCAGCTTCCCTCCGCCTCGGTCATCGGCCGGCATGCGCTGGTCGCTCCCTGGGATCCGCCGCCGTATCGAACCCCTCGTGGTGGCGCGGAATCGGGGACGCAGAATCATCAAGGCCATCGATGGTCCGGTCTTCGCCGTCGAGCAAGGGCGGGTCATCGCCGCCTTCGACGAAGCCACGTGGACCGTCTCCACCGACCCATCACAGGTCTTCATGACGCTCTTGTCGTGCCTCCGCGCGGGCGAAGTCCGGCTCGACAGTGCAGCGCACACGCCCTGGGTGCCCGAGGTACCGAACGTGCACGCCCCCACCGTCGACGCCGTCGTCGCCGAGCTCGTTCGCGTGGCCCCCGAGCTCGCGCTGAAGCGTGCCTTCGAGTCCTCGAAACACCGCCTCGTGCAGCTGAGGATCCCGCCCGAGGACGCGGCGATGATCTGCCGCGCCTCCCCCGAAGCGGTCGCCTGGCTCCATCGCCTCGGCGCCGGTGAGCGCGTGGGCGAGATCGTGGGCATCGCAGACCTCCCCACGCATCAACGCGCCCGGCTCCTCACCACCCTCCTCGTACTCGGCCACGCCACCCTCGACGCCAAAGCCGCCTAGTTGACGGCTAGGGCCAGCAGCTCGCGAGCAGCCTCACTCAAACAGAAGGGCATTGCGAATCAAGGCGATGCCATCGCCGCTCCAGCCATTGCCAAATACGGGCGCACGCGGCGGGTAGAAGTTGAGATCAACTCGGTTTCGCCCGGCTACTTGGCCTCGAATGACGAGTGGGTATGGTGGGAAATTCGAATTCTCGGGATCGAGCGTCCACTCGGCAACCACCGTCGTACCCAGCTTGGCGTCTGCTCGACAACGGAATCCCGTCACGGCGGTAAACGTATTCACATTGGCCATGAGCGGACTATTTGGCTCATGGACCGTTCCGAGCCCTTGGTTCATGGTGGGATTGGTCTGGCCGAGTGAATTCTCCATGAGCGTGTAGCCGCCGGTCATCCAGCGACCCTCGACCTCGAGGGTACCGTTGCTGCAATAGGCATACGTGCCCGTCACGACTCGGCCGCCGGCATCGAAGTAGTCGGCGAGGGCGTCCCCGAGGGCCGCCTGATTGGCGCTTCCGAAGCCGCCGTCGGTCCAGGCGAAGACGATCTCGTACCCCCCCATGGTCATCGCGGTCGGGACGATTCCGCCCTGGAGTTGCACATCCCAGATGTCGATCGAGTCGAAGTCGCCCGTCCCCATGAGCTGGGTCTGAAGGTCGACCGCTGCAACTTCGTCCGAGCGGTGCACCATGAGCACCCGGGGGGCGCAGTCGGGGTCCATGGTGATGTCGCAGCCGGCGGGGCAGCAGCCGTCGGAGGTGGCGTTGCAAGCGGTGATCTCGTCGTTGGCGCAGACGGCGTCGCAGGTGGCCGCACTGCCCATGAGGCTGTCGGCGGTGCAGGCGTCCATGTCGTCGCAGTCGGTGGGGCAGTCGCCATCGCAGAGCTCGTCGCCCTCGGTGATGCCGTCGCCGCATTCGGTGTCGCCACCGCCGGTGCCGCCGCTACCGCCGGCACTACCCGCACCGCCATTCGTACCCGCAGCTCCAGGGCGGTTGCCATCAGAGCCGGACTTCCCGACGGCGCCGGCACCGCCGGCACCGCCGTCGCCGCCGTCACCCTGGGCGCCGCCGTCACCGCCGGCACTGGTCGTGTTGGTCGTGCCGCCGCCGCTGCTGGAGTTGGTGATCCCGGTGCTGTCTTGGCCCCCGGTGCCTTCGATGCTGCCCGAAGAACCACAAGCCAACTGTCCCGCGGTCAGTGTCAGACACGCCGCCCCCCAGGCCAAGAGCCTCGTCCAATCCATGGCCGGAACCTACCACTCCCTACCCCATCTGTCTGTCACCGGGGACAAAGCGGCGAAGGGCCGCGACGCTCCCGCCGCGGCCCTATCGATTCGCCCCGCTGCACGCTCGAATGGGCGCGGTCAGCCGAGATTCTCGAGGAAGGCCTTCGCCTTCTCGTGCTCCTTGTCGTTCGACAGGGCGCGCTCCGCGTTCTGCTTGGCCTTCTTGGCGTCGCCCTCACCTTGGCTCACCAGGGCGAGGTGGTAGAAGACGTCGGCCTTGGATACGGGACTGTCGGCGTCGAGGCGCTGGAGCAGCAACGAGCGGAAGGCGTTGCCCGCGCGCTTGTAGTGTTCCTTGGCATCATCGGTTTCTTCGGCCATCTCGATCGAGAGGGAGCCCAAGGAGAAGAGCACCTTCACACTGCCCGGGTCCATCTTGCGCGCCGACTCGAGCTCGGTCAGGGCCGCGTCCTTGTCGCCATTGGCGAGGTAGGCGTTGGCAATGCGCTGGTGGATGTCGCCGAGCTCCTTGCTGCGGCGCCCGCCGTAGGACTCGACCACCCGCTGCAAGACCTCGATGGCCTTGTCGCCGCGACCGCTCGCCGTGTACTCGTCGCACAGGGTGAGCATGAGGTCGCGGTCGTCGCTCTTGATCTCGAGCGCCTTCTCGAGAAGCGCGGCCGCGGCGTCGTGCTCCTCGAGGTTCTCGGCCCGGATCTGCGCCGCCTGACGGAAGGCGACGACCTTCTCGTCGTCGACGTCGGCCGCTTCGGCTTCACCTTCGATGAGCTCGCAGAGCTTGGTCCAGTTCTCGGTCTCGCGGTAGAGCGCGCGCAAGCCCTCGCGGAGCTGCCCCACGACCTCTTCCTCGATACCTTCGAGCTCGCCCGCGAGCACGGTCTCGAGCACCGCCACCGCTTGGTTCTTGTCGTCGGCCGCGAGGTAGAGGTCACGGGTCTTGAGCGCGAGCGCTCCCCGCTCGTCGCCCTCGGCCCCCTCGAGCAAACGCTCGTGGGTCTCCGCCGCCTTGGCCGTCTCGCCCTGCCCCTCGTAGAGCCGACCGAGCGCGGCCAGCGCGGGCCGGAAACCACCGTCGGTCTCGAGCACCGCGAGGTAGCCCTCGATGGCCTTCTCGGGGTCGTTGAGCCGACTCTCGTAGAGCTCGGCCAGCTTGACCCGGTTGCTCAGCTCCTTGTCCTGGTCGCCCTCTTCGCGCGACAGCTCGATCTGACGCTGGAGGAACTCGGCGAGCTCGTCGTCGCGCCCCTCCTTCTCGAGCATCTGGGCCAAGAGCTCAACCGCGCCGCTGTGGGTGGGCACCTCGTCCATGATGGCGTTGAGGTGCTCGATGCCCTCGCTGGGCGCGTCGAGCTTCTCGATGCAGAGCTTGGCGCAGCTGAGCCGGAGCTCGGCCCGGGTATCGGCGTCATCGGCGTTGTCGATGAGCCGCTCGGTGAAGCGGAGCATGTCGTCGTAGCGCTCGAGCTTCTCGTAGAGCTTGCGAAGCCCATCCGACGCCACCTCGTCTCGCGGGTCTTCTTCGAAGGCCTGCTCGTAGAGGTCGAGTGCGGTGTCGTTGTCGTCGAGGCGCTCCCCCGCCACCGCCGCCGCGCGGTGACGCAGGGCGCGGAGCTCTTCCGGTTCGGGCATGAGCTCCATGCGGCGCCGAAGGTGCTGCAACAGCTCCTCGTGAGCCTCCTTGCGCTCGCAGACCTCGCAGAGCGAGGTCAACGCCCACACGTCGGCATCGTCCACCGCGAGCATGTCACGGATGATCTGCTCCGCGAGATCGGCCTCCTCGAGCTCGTCGGCGATGGTCTTGGCCTCGCGCCGCAGCTCCGCCGAGCCACGGTCGACCCCTTCGCCTGCATCCGAGAGCTCGGCGAGTCGACGCAGGGTGTCGATGAGGTCGCGCCGCTGGTCGGCCGCCCGCTGCATCTCCTCCAACGACGTGAGCGCGTCGACGCTCTTCGGATCCTGCTCGAGGGCTTGGCTCAGTCGCTTGGCCGCCGTCGCCGGATCGTCGAGATGCTCGCGGTACCAGGTCGCGGTGCGAAGGTAGAGCTCACGCGAGAGCTCGGGGGTGACATTTCCGTCGCCCAAGCCCTCTGCGTCGGCCTTCAGCGCCTTCTCGAGCGCCTCGGCCACCGCGTCCGCAGCGCGACGCCACGCCTCGACGTCCTCACCGGCGTTGGTCGCCGCAAGCCGTTCCAACTGCGGGAGCAGTTCGGGGTCGCTCGGGTCGTCGCCGAAGGCTTGCTGAATCACCTCCTGCGCGTGCTTGGTGTCGCCCGTCTCGTCTTCGAGCATCTGCGCGAGCTCGAGACGAAGGCGCACCCGATCCGCCGCCGTCGGCGCGTAGCCGATGCGCTTGTTGCGCAGGCGTGCGCGGCCCGCGGCGTCGCCCGAGACCCGGTACATCGAGTCGAGGGCCTCAGCCGCTTCCTCGAAGAGCGCCTCCTGATCGGTGAGCTTCTCGAGCTGCGCGATCACACCCGCGTGCTCAGGGTCGAGGTCGGCCGCTTGCCGCAGGGTCGACAGCCCTTGCTCCGCCTGGTCGAAACGTTCGATCTGGAGGGTACCGAGCCGGTGGAAGAGCTCGGCCCGAGCCGCCCCGTCGGTCTCGAGGTCGGCCCGTCGTTCGAGGATCTGACCCAGCTCTTCCCACCGCTCGGTGGCCAGACTCAGGCGGTCGAGCGCCTCGAGGATGTCGCTGGGCTCTTCGGCCTGCTCGCTCGCCCGGGTGTAAGCGGCGATGGCGCGGTCCTTGTCGTCGAGTCGCTCTTCGGCGACGCGGCCCAACCGACGGAAGAGGTCGGTCTGAACCACGGCGTCGTAGATCTCGTCGGCGCGGCTCTGTAGCGCATCGGCGTAGGGCTCCCACTTGCCCGTCAGCTCGCTGAGCCGCTCGACCTCATGGTGCACCGAGCCCTGCTCCGGCGTCTCGGCCAACGCCCGCAGCACCGTCGCCAAGGCGTCTTCGGGCGCGTCGAGCTGCTCCTCCTGGATGAGCGCCATGCCGGACAGCGTTTGGGCCCGCTCCTCGGGGTCGGTCTGGGCGGTGAAGCGCAACTCCATCACCTCGACCAGCGCTTGGTTCTCGCCCGCGTTGCGCAGGACCGGCTCGAGGAGCGCGCTCACCTCGAGTCGCTGCTCCTCGTACTTGTCGCCGATGGCACGCGCCTGCTTCAAGGCGTGCTCGTCGTCCTCGGCCTCGGCGAGCACGAGCCGATACTGCTCGAGCGCGTCGAAGGCGTTGTCGTACTGGCTCAGGTAGAGGTCACCGATCTTGTTGCGGAGGGCGAGCCGCCGCTCGGCATCCTCGCTGATGGCCGCCTGGGCCTTCAGGTTCTCGAGGAGCTCGTCGTAGCGCTGCTGGCGCTCGAAGAGGCCCTCGAGCTCGGTGAGCACACCGATGTCACCGTCGCGATGGTCGAGCGCGATCTGCAGCACGCGCACCGACTCCTCGGGTCGCTCGAGCTTCTCGTCGTAGACCTTGGCCGCCTCGAGCAACAGCTCGTGACGCTTCTCCTCTTCGTCGAAGCCCGCGTACTCGACGCGCTGCTCGAGGAGCTCGACCAGCCGCTGTGCGTCGCGACCGCGGTAGAGGGAGATGAGCGCGTCGAGGGTCTCGACGCTGCTCGGCATGACGTCGAGTGCCTCTTCGTAGACTTGAACCGCCGCGTCCCGGTCCTCGAGCATGTCGCCCCGAATGGCGCCGAGTCGACGGAGCAGCGCCGCGCGTTCGTCGTCGCCCGGCGCGTTGTCGGCTTTCTGTCGCAGCACACCCACCAGCGTCTCCCAATCGCTCAGGAGCATGCAGAGGGTGTCCATCTTCTCGAGTGGCTCGGGGTCGCTCGGGTCGAGGGCCGACAGCTTGCCGAGGGCGTCGAGGGCGCGGCGGGGGTCGTCGAGCTGTTCGTCGCAGACGACGCCGAGCGCCTGAAGCAGCTGACGCTTCACGAACTCGTCGTCGACCTGGTCAGCCGCCTGATCGTAAGCGGTGGCCAACTCGTCCCAGGTGTCGAGCTCCTCGGCGAGCCGCTCGAGGTTGGCGCGGGTGTCCTCGTGATCGGGCGCGAGCAAGAAGGCCTGCCGCGTGATCTCGAAGGCCTTTTCTTCGTCCTGACCCCGGTCCTCCCAGAGCCTCGCGGAGTCGGCGAGGATCTCCACCTTGTCCATCGGGTAGTCGACCAGCTTCAGGCGCTCTTCGTTGAGACGGATGAGCCCCTCCCAGTTGTCCTGTTGCTGGTAGAGCGGGCGCAGCACGTCGACCACGCGCTGCTTGCGCTGCTCGTCGCCGAGCATCGCCTCGAGCTCGCTGACCGCCTGCGGGTGGTCGGGCGTCTCGGCCACGATGGCCTCGAGCTGATCGAGGGCGCGGTCGCGCGCGTCGTCGTCCTGACCGAGGAGCTTGGCCAGCTCCAGGCGGAAGGGCGCTGCGTCCTCGGGAGACTCGGCCAGGTCGGCCCGTCGCTCGTAGAGGTCGGCGAGGTCCTGACGGCGTCCCGCCGTGCCGTAGAGCTCGGTGAGGGCATCGAGGGCCTGCGTGTTTCGCTCTTCGATGTCGAGGAGCTCGTTGTAGGTCGCGATGGCGTCGTCGTCGCGACCCAGCGAGCGCTGGAGGTCGGCGATGACGTGGAGGTGCGCGACCCGCCGCTCGTCGTCGAAGACGTTGTCGAGCGCGACCCGGTAGTGGTCGACGCGTTCTTCGCGGCGCGCGTCGTCGAAGGTCTCGGGGTCATCACCGCGCGAGAGGCGGATCAGCACCTCGTCGATGGCGCGGAAGAGCTCGTCGCTCTCCGGCTCGAAGGCATAGGCGCGACGGTACCAGGAGAGAGCCGCCTCGTTGTCCTCCACCTCGGCGTAGAGGTGACCGGTGCGAGCCGCCAGCTTCGCCGTCTGCGGTTCGTCGGCCGCCACCTTGTCGAGGGCCTTCGCAAAGATGTCGGCCACGCGCTTCTCGCTGCCATCTCCCAGGACGCGACCGAGGCGCTCGACCTCGGCCCAGATCTCCTCGTCGCCCGGCTCGTCGTCGAGGCGCTGCGCCACCATGTCGAGCGCAGCTTGGTAGTTCTCGAGCTGCTCCTCGTAGAGGGTGGCCAGTCGCGAGAGAAGCTCGCCCCGGCCCTCGGGATCCAGCGTGGTCTCCAGCCGCGCCTTGAGCACGCTCTCGAGGCGCGCCCAGTCGTGACGAGAGAGGTACACGGGCTCGAGCATCTCAGCGACGCGCGACTTCTGGTCTGGCTCCTCGGAGGTGGAGAGCACGTTCTCGAGCAGCTCGATGGCCGCTGCATGTTCGGGATCGACCCGAAGCGCATCGCCCAGCTCGTCGAGGGCGCGCGGGGCTTCGCTGAGGTGCGCCTGACAAACCCGCGCGATCTTGACGCGGATGTCCGGCGTCTCGTCCTCGGGGGCCTCGTCGAGCTGACGCTCGTACAGCCGCACCATGTCGTCGTAGCGCTCCTCACCGCGGTAGAGACCTTCGAGGGCGCTGATGGCGCGCTCGTCGAGCTGCATGTCGATGATCTCTTCGTAGGTGACGATGGCTTCCGTCTTCTCCTCGAGCGGTCCCGCCTGAAGCTCCGCCACGCGGAAGAGCAGCTCGGCACGAGCGTCGTCGCCCTCCACCGAGTCGGCGCGGAGCTTGAGGATCCCGAGAAGCGCGGGATTGTCGCCCATCTCGGCGTAGAGCTCCTCGAGCGCCACCATGGCCCGCTGGTCGTCGGCTTGCACATCGAGCGCGCCCCGGTAGTGACGAACGGCCCGCTCGTTGTCCTCGAGCTTCTCGCGCGCCAGCTCACCCGCCCGCAGTCGCAGCATCTGCTGGACCTCGGCGTCGAGCACGTCGGCCACCACGCTTTCGTAGAGCTCGAGCAGCGCCGGGTAGCGCTCGGTCACGGAAGCGAGCCGCTCGGCGATGTCGACCCAGCCCCGCAGCGCCGGCTCGCCAATGGCCTCCCGCACACCGCGGCATGCGTAGGCGAAGCCGCGCTCGGGAGAATCGAGGGTGTCCTCGGCCGTGCGCAGTGCACGCTCGAGGGTCTCGAGCTTGCGACCGGGCTCGTAGGTAGCCTCGACCTCGATGTCGAGCACGTGAAGGAGCTTCTCCGCGTCGCCGTCCGCGTCGTAGAGCGGCCCGAGGATCTCGGCCGCCTCACGCTTGATGTCGGCCTGGTCGTGCTCGAGGAGCTCCTCGAGTGCGGCCCGCGCCGCGGCCTGACCGGGGTCGCGCGTGAGCACGTCACGGTACGAGTAGAGAGCCGACGTCGGGTCGTCGAGGTGCTTGCGTCGCACGTCACCGAGCGAAGCCAAGAGCTCGATCTGCTCGTCGGTCTCTTCGGAGATGGAGAGCCAGTTCTCGTAGACCTCCGCCAGGTCCTCCCACCGCTCTGCCTTGTCGTACAGGCGTGCGAGCGCAGAGAGCGTATCGCGGTCGGGACCGAAGTCGTCGAGGACCGCGCGCCAGGCCGAAATCGCCTCGCTGGTCTGATCGAGCTCGCCGCCGAGCACCTCCGCCGCCTTGACCATGCAACGTCGACGCTCGTCGCCATCGTCTGCAATGCTCTCGAGCTGACGCAGGGTCTCGACGAGGTCGGAGTACTTCTCGCTCCGTTCGTAGAGCCGCTCCAGCGAGCGAAGCGCCGTCACGTCGGCCCCGTCGTCCTCCACGCGCGAACGCCAAGCCGCAATGGCCTTGTCGTCGTTCTCGAGGAGGTCCTCGTAGATGGTCGCGATACGGGCGAAGAGCGCCTTCTTCTCGTCGATGTCGTCGGTGAGGCGGACCTCGGTCGACAACGCCCCGGCGAGCGCCTCATGATCGCCGCGCTCTTCGAAGATGCTCGCGAGCGCCTGCGCTGCCGGCACGACCAGCGTGGGGTCATCGGGCTCGATGGTGAGCACCTCGCGGTAGATCTCCTCCGCCTTCCCCACCGCCTCGAGGCGGTCGCGACAGATGCCCGCCGCCTCCATCAGGAGCTCGCCCTTCACGTTGGGCAGGCTCGTACGCTCCGCAGTCTGCATGAGCGTCTCGGCCATCTTCTCGAACTCGCCGAGCCGTCGACCCACGTCGAGAAGCCGCGCGCGAATGTCGCCGTCGTCTGGCTCGAGCGGAAGCAGCTCGCAGAGGGTCTCGAACGCACCCGCGTCGTCGCGGAGCCGCTCGTCCTGGAGCGTCGAGATCCGGTGCAAGAGCTCCCGCTTGTCCTCGTCGGACTCGGCCCCCTCGAGGCGAACCCCGAGGACGCGGACGAGGTCGCGCGGATCGTCGACCGCGACGTAAACGGCGTCGAGCAGCGCAGCCGCCGGCTGCCTCAAGGCATCGACATCGAGACACTCCTCGGCCAGCGACCGGGCATCGAGGTCGTCTTGACGCGCCCGCAGCACCGCCTCGAGGTGCCCCATGACGCGGTCCGTCTCCGCGAGCTGGTGCAGGTAGAGCTCGACCAGCTGCTGCTGGATCTCCGGCGCCTCGTCGTCGATGGCCGTCTCGAGCTTGCGCTCGAGCAGGTTCGCCAGGTCCTTGAACCGCTCTTCGCGACCGTAGAGTCGCTCGAGCGCCTCGTTGGCTTGGCCGTGCAGCACGTCGACCTCGACGATGCGCTCGTAGTAGCCGATGGCCTGATCGTCATTGCCGACCATGTCCTCGGCCACGACGGCCGCCTGGTGCAGAAGCTCGACCTTGGTGCCTTCGTCGTCCGCGACGTCGATGGTCCGATCGTAGAGGCCCTGCAGGTCTTTCCAGCGCTCGACCGCATTGAGGATCGCCTTGAGCCGATCGAAGGCCTGGGCGTTCTGAGGATCGATCGTCAGACACTGCTCCAGGTAGGGGATGGCCCCCTCCAGGTCGCCTAGGTGTTCTTCGTGCAAAGCCGCTGCGCGCGCGCTCAGCTCGATGGTCAGCTCGTCCGGTAGCCCGCCGTCTTCATCGGGCAGCTCGTCGGACGCCGCGCCTTCGGAAGCTTCGCCTTCGGAGGCCTCGCCCTCGGAAGCCTCGCCCTCGGAAGGTTCGGTCTCGACGGCTGCCGGCGTCTCCTCGCGACCGAGGTGCTTGGCGTAGGCTTCGGCAAGGTCGCCATGGCGACCCGCCATGCGCCCCAGCTCCGCCAGGCGGTCCCACAATCCGAGCTCGGTCGGCGCATCGTCGAGGGCACCTCGGATGACGTCGAAGGCTGCGCTCGGGTCGTCGATCTGAGCTTCGTAGACGCCAGCCAGCTGCTGCGACAGCTCGAGGCGGCGGCCCTCATCGGTCACGCTCTCGAGCATGGCTTCTATCGCCATGACCTGTTTGTCGGCCTCACCGAGCTCCCCGTAGATGCGCTCCAGGGTCTCGGCCGCGCGAGGACGGGTCTCGGGCTTGTCGAGCAGTCGCTCGAGGAGCGCGACCGCCGGCGCGTGGGCCGGCGCGAGCTCGAGGGCGCGTACGCTCGCCGCATAGGCCTCGTCGGGCCGATCGAGGTGCGCTTCGTACAGCTCGGCGAGCTGCGTCTCGAGCTCGACCCGCTCATCGCCGTCGGCCGCGTCACGATGTTTGGCCATCACCTCGACGGCCTCGCCGTGTTTGTCGGCTGCGAGCAACAACCGCGTCAGGGCCCCGAGGGCGCTGGTGCGGGTGGGGTCTTCTTCCGCGACCCGGCGCAAGAGCTCGACCGCCTTGTCGGGCTCGGTGAAGACTTCTTCTTCGACCGTAGCCCACTCCTCGAGGGTCTCGCACTTGTCGGCACCGCTGGCCTGCTCGACCTTTCGTTCGAAGAGCCAACGCAGATCTTCGCGACGATCCGTCGCGCGCAGGAGCTCCTCGAGGACCTGCGACGTTTCGTGGTCGGCGGGGTTGCGCTCCAAGAGCTCGCGGTAGATGGCCACCGCTTCGTCCGTCTTCTCCGCTTCGCCGGCGTAGACCTCGGCGAGCATGAGGCGAAGCGCGCGCGACCGCTCTTCGTCCATCTCCTCGGAGGCGAGTCGACCCTTCACCACCTCGATGAAGGCATCCCACTCACCTGCCTGCTGCGACCAATCCTGCAGCTGGCTCAGCGCATCCTGATCGGGCCGAAGCTCATAGGCCTGACGCGCGTAGCCGAGGGCGGCCGTCTTGTTGGAGAGCGGCCCCCCGGTGATGCCAGCCACCTTGTTGAGGATGGCGATCTTCTCGTCGACGTCGTCGGTCGCCGAGAGGAGAACCTCGTAGAGGCCCGGCAGCCGTGGCCACTTCTCTTCTTCCTCGTAGATGGGAAGCAGGCGTTGCGCCGCCTCGACGTTGTTCTCCTCGATCGAGAGAACGCGCTCGTACGAGCGTGCGGCACGCTCTGGGGTGCCGATCTGGTCTTCGTAGACGCGGGCAGCCCGAAAGCTGAGCGTGACCTTCACCTCGGGTTCGTCCGCGCGATCCGCGGTGGTGGAGAGGAAGTCGGCGAGTCCTTCGAAGTCCTCCTGCTGCAGGTAGAGATCCTGCAGGCCGTCCCAATCGCGGGCATCGACGTAGGCCTGGCGAAGCACGCGGAGCGCCCGCTTGTGGCCCGGCGACAGCTCGAGCACACGACGCCACGCGTCGTTGGACTTGTCCTGATCGTCGAGCTTGTCGCTGTAGAGCACACCCAACTTCTGGAGCAGGGCCAGTTGCCCCTTGGCATCTTCGGCCTGCTCGATGCGGCGCTCGAGCACGTGGGCGACGGTGGCGTAGTCCTTCTGCCGCTCGGCCTGGCGCTCGAGCTGATCGAGAACCCCCTCGGCTTCGGGGTCGAAGACGAGGATCTCCTTGAGCAGGCGAATCGCGTCCTCACCCTTGTTGAGGCGCTCGGCCGCGAGCTTGGCCATCTTGCTCATGAGCTCGACCCGGGCCTCGCCCTCCAGGTCGTCGACCTGAGCGTCGTAGAGCTCGTACAGCTTGTCCCAAGCGCGACGCTTCTTGTAGAGCTCGCGCAGGTTCTCCTTGGCCTCGCTGTCTCCCGGGACCGCCGCGAGGAGCGCCTCGTAGGCCCCCATGGCGTTCTGCACGTTGGAGAATTGCTCGAGCCATCGACGAGCCACGCTGCGCAGCAGCGTCTCCTTCTCGGCCGCGTTCTCGGTGAGCTCGGCCAAGCGCTGCTGGCTCTGCAACAGGTCGCGCCAGCGACCCAACGATTCGTAGACCCGCACCAGCTCGCGGGCTGCGTCGATGTCGGTCTCGTCGAGCTGGAGGATCTGGGTCAGCACCGTCAGGAGCGCGGTGTCGGACTCCATGCGGTCGCGATAGATGACGGCGATCTCACGGAGGACGGCGACCTTCTGCTCCGTGTCGTCGTCGCCGAGACGCGACAGCTCCTGCCGGAGCAGCTCGACGAGCGCATTGAACGACTCGGTCTCGAGGTACAGCACCTTGAGCTTGTCGCGCGCCTCCTCGTTGTCGGGCTCCGAACGCAGGATGCTCTTGTATTGCTCGATCGCACGCCGGGCGTTCTCTTGCCCCTCGGCCAGGGCCGCGATCTCGGCCGCGAGCTGCGTGCGCAGCTCATCGTCGTCGGCGAGCGCGCGCTGGGCATCCGTGAGGATCCCCATGAGCTTGGCGGAGTCACCGCTCTCTTCGCACTGCTCGCGGAAGAAGTTGAGCATGCCCGCGTGGGTCGGCTCCGCGCGACGGACCTTCTCGAAGTAGGGCGCGGCGGCGTCGGCACGCCCGCGCGTCTTCCAGTTGAGCATCGCGAGCTGGACCCACATGGCCAGCTCCTCGTCTTTCTTCACTGCGCCCGAGCCGAGCTGATCCTCGTAGAGGGCAGCGAGGTGATCCCACTCCTCACGCTCGGTGTAATGCTCCACGAGCAGACTCATCGCGCCGCGATGTCCGGGCTCGAGATCCACCAAGACCAAGGCGCCTTCGACCGCACGTTCCGCGTCCTCGAGCTGGTAGCGCATCACGGCGAGCAGCTGCGTCGCCGCGCTGACCTTGTCCTCCTTGGCGCTCGCCACGTGCGCGCGCTGTTGGAGCACGCCCGCGAGCTCCGGCCAGGACTCGTGGTGCCGGTAGATGACGGAAGCCAACGCCAGAAGTCGCGCGTTCGAGGGCGTGGCCACGAGCGCCTGCTCGAGGTAGCTCAGGGTCTTGTCGCGCGCGTCGCCGTCGCGGCCGAGGTGGCGGAAGGTGAGCTCCGCCGCCTTGGTGAGCATGGGGCCCTTCACCGCGTCGTCGTCGGTGTCGAGCGCTTCGACGAGGGCCTCGTCGAGCTCGTCCTGCGCCATGGCCTGCGCCGCGATGATCTCGTCTTTCTGCTCTTGGGCGCGCTCGTCGTCGGGGCGTCGCTGAAGAACGGACTGAAATGCGTTGAGCGCGCTGGCGTCGTCGAAGAGCTCCTCGCGATGGATTCGCCCGAGCTCGAGCTGCTTGGCGATCGCGATGTCGTCGTCGTCGTCGACGGCGATCTCGAAGTCGAGCAGACGAGCGACGACAGGCCAATTGCGGGCCTGTTCCTGCTTCATCCGCGACAGCTCGAGCGTCCGCTCGATCTCGTCGCCTCCGCTGCCGGTGACGATTTCTTCGACGGTGGTCCAAGCCGACTCGTCGAAGGGGTTGTCGTGAATGCGATCGAGGGCCGTACGTAGTTGTTCTGCGCTCATCGTGATCCCGGCGACGAAGGTCGCCAAACGCGTCGTTTCTCCGCGGCTCCCATGCCGGAAAGCTGCAGAAAACTTGCCGAAAAGGATCGCGACTCTAAGCGGGCCCCCCGGTGGGTTCAAGCCGGCCGAAGCACCGTTTGGGCGGCGAGCGAAATCGCGTCCTCGCCTGGCCGCGCGTCACCGTGCCGGGGGAACCACCTCCCCCCCTATTGTCGTACCGACCTGCCGCATCCTTCCCGCTTTGGCTGGGTTCGGGCTAACCTTGGGCCATGCGCCAGATCATCCGACGCCTCGCGGCGTCCGCGTGGGCCGGCTCCCTCTGCCTGTGTCTCTTCGCCGGAGCTGCTTCGGCACAGTCGATCAAGCCGAAGGAGAACGCGACCGACGCCGACATCGAACAGGCGAAGAAGCACATGGCGGCGGGGGTGGCCTTCCTCAACGACCCCAACGGCAAGCTCTACGAAGAAGCCTACCCCGAGTTCAAGAAGGCCTATCGCCTCTCGGGCTCGCTCAACGCCCTTCAGAACCTCGCCGTGTGCGCCATGCAGCTCGAGCTCGATGGTGAGGCCATCGAGTACCTCGACATCGTCCTCCAGAAGAAGGGCGACGAGCTCGAAGAGAGCGAACGAGCACAGCTCGAGAGCGACCTCACGCGCCTCAAGGCCACCGTCGCCACCGTGACGCTCTCAGCCGACAAGCCCGGGGTGAAGGTCACCGACGTGCGCACGCCACGACGCGGCGCGCCCATTCGCAACACCTATGCGGTCGGTCTGGCCCCGCTGCGCCTGGGCATTCACCCTGGCAGCCACAAGTTCACCGCCATCTCCGACGACGGCTCGGAGAAGACGTGGTCGATCCAGATCCAGAACGGCAGCGAGCACAATCACGAGTTCGTCTTCGACCCCAACGCCCCCGTCACCGCCGAGGGCTTCACCGAAGACGACATGAAGGGCATGGACGGAACCAGCCCCGATCCCGACGACGAGAGCGGGGGTGGCGGCGGCATCCCGGTCGCCGTGTGGGTCACGGGTGGCATCACCGTCGCGGCCGCGATCCCGATGGCCGTCTTCATGGGCCTCTCGGCCAGCCAGAAAGCCGAATACGACGACGAGATTCTGGGCAAGGCTCCGCTCGACGAGCAGCAGCAGGCCGCAGACGACCTCAAGACCACGAATCTACTGGCAGATGTCTTCCTCGGGGTCACTGCCGCCGGCGCCGTTACCACCTTGGTGTTGGCCCTCGTGCTTCCGAGCGGCGACGATACGGAAGAAACCGGTAACGCCAAGAACGGCCCCCGCTTCGGGGTCGACTACACCATCGCCCCCTCGGTCGATCCCCGTGGGGGCGCCGGCGCGTGGATGACCGCGCGCTTCTAATCCGCCCCGAGGAGGAAAGAGACCCTTGCCTGCCGAACCAGGCACCATCATCGCCAGGCGATATCGGCTGCTTCGCCAGCTTGGCAAGGGTGGTATGGGCGAGGTCTTCGCGGCCGAGAACACCCGCACCGGTCGGCAGGTCGCGCTCAAGCTCCTGCGCGCCGAGTCGAAGCAGAAGCAGAGCGCCATCGAGCGCTTTCGACGCGAGGCGCGCGCCGCGGGGTCGATCAGCAGCGACTTCGTGACCCAGGTGCTCGATGTCGAGGACGATCCCGATCACGGCATCGTGCTCGTCTTCGAGCTCCTCGAGGGCGAGTCGCTGGTCGAGCGCCTCAAGCGCACGGGTCCGATCGGCTACCAAGAGCTGTGGGGTATCGTGGAGGCGGTTTGGATGGGCCTCGCCGACGCTCATGCGGCGGGCATCGTTCACCGCGACCTGAAGCCCTCGAACGTCTTCCTCGAACAGCGACGGAACGGCACCCGGGTAAAGATCCTCGACTTCGGCATCTCGAAGCTGCCCAAGAAGATCAGCACCGAGAGCCTCACCCAGGTCGGTCAGAGTCTGGGCACCTTCTCGTTCATGCCGCCGGAACAGATCGGCAAGGCCAAGAGCGTCGACCACCGCGCCGACATCTACGCCTGCACCACGCTCATCTACCAGGCGATGAGCGGGAAGCTCCCCTACCAAGCCAAGAACGTGGTCCGGATGATGGAGCTGAAGAGCAAATCCGAGCCACGCAACCTCGCGGCGGTGATGCGAGATCCGGTCGATCCTCGGCTCGAGGCGTTCATCGCGCGAGGCCTCGCCCGCAATCCGGCCGAGCGATTCCAAACCGCCCTCGATGCGCTCGCGGCGTGGCGCCAACTGCGCCCGGCGGGCGCGCAGTCGATGCTCGACGGCGACCCTTCCGGAGTCTACCCGCCCCCTTCGTTCGACGAGGTCGAAGACGAGGAGTCGGCTTCCGAGATCAAGACCCGCGTCATCGGGCAGAAAGACGTCTTCGGCGAGGGAGGCCTCGAGGCGGCACTCGCTGCTCGCAAGGCTCAGGTCGACCCCGGGGCCACCCAGCCGAGCGCTCATGGCATGCCGATGCCGTCGAACGCGGCCCAAACCGGGCCGTCGGCGGAGTTCCACCCCGCCGTTTCGACGCAGCCGATCCCGCAGCCGGTTTTGCACGAGCCGACGCTGGTCGACGACGCGATCCCGGTGCAGGCAGCCCACGATGCCGCCCGTGCCGCCCAGAACAGCGTGATCCCCATCTCGTCGATGGGAGCCGCACCGTCCTACGACGGCGGCCCGACCGTGAAGCGTCGGGCGCCCGCCAATACGTCGGGCGGTCCGCGTGTCTTCGCGCTCGTGCTTGGCGCGATCGGGCTCATGGTGGTCGGCTTCGTCACCGTCGCCCTCGTCCTGCGCCTCATTCGCTGAGCTCGTCTCCACAGCGAGGAAGCCGCAGTCGAAAACGCGTCCCGCCTCCCTCACGCGGCTCGCACACGATGGTGCCGCCGTGCGCCTCGACGATCGAACGCGTCACCGCGAGCCCGAGGCCGGTCCCGTGGCGCTTCGTGGTGTAGAAGGGGTCGAAGATGGACGCCCGCACGTCCTCGGGGATCCCAGGTCCGTCGTCCTCGACCGCGATCTCGACCACGTCCTCATCCGGCGCCACGCGCAGCAGCACCATCCCGCCGTCGCCCGCCGCCTCCCGCGCGTTGCGCAGCAGGTTGAGCAGGGCCTGTCGGATCTGACCTTCGTCGACCTCAGCCTGCAACCCCTCACCCTCGACCTCGAGCTTGCTCTCGAGCCCCGCCCGCGCGAGCTCCGGGTGCACGAACGCATGGGTCTCTGCCACGAGGTCGTCGAGGGCCTCGACCGACAGCTGGAGTCGCGGCTCGCGAACGGCGGAGAGGTATTGTTCGGAGATCTGCGAGAGCCGCTCCACCTCCCCTACGATGGCCTTGAGGAGCTGCCGGGCCTCCTCGCCCTCGGCTTTCGGGTCCGAGAGCTCCTCCTCCAGGAGCTCGAGGTTGAGGCTGATCGACGACAGGGGATTGCGAACCTCGTGCGTGATGTGGGCGGCCATCTTGCCGATCGTGGCGAGCCGCTCGGCTTGCACCAGCTCCGCGCGGGCCCGGCGGATCGCGCCCACCATGTCTTCGAAGGTCGACGCCAGCTCGCCCAGCTCGTCGTCGGTCGCCACCACCTCGCGCGGCGTGAGATCTCCTCCCGCCACGGCACGAGCGCGAGAGGTCACGCGATTGAGCGGGCTCAGGACCCGACGCGCGTAGACCGAGGTCACCAGCCCCACGAGCAGCGTGAGGGCCGAAAGACCCAACAACAGCGCGAGCGACCGTTCTTCGCGGCGCTCTGCGGCGTCGGTGATCTGCTTCATCTGCTCGTCGACGCGCTGGCGCAGCGCGCGCAGACGTTTGGCCGCGTCCGTCTCGGCCAAGACGAGCTCGTCGCGCAGCTGCTCGGCTCGCTTGGTGTCGCCTTTGTCGATGGCGAGAAAGAGCTGCGCGAACTTGGGCCCAGTTCCAGCCAGCGCCTGATCGAGCGCGAGGGCCTCCTCGCTCACCTCCCGGCGTAGCGGGTCGTCGCCGGCCAGGCCTCGCTCCGCCTGGTCGCGGAGCTTGGCAAAGGTACGGGGCCTCACGCGCCGTGCGGTCTCGATCCACTGCTGCACGTCGGCCGGGTTCTTGGCCGACGTGATGTGGTTCAGCTGCGTGTTCATCACGTTCTGACCCGCCAGAGCCTCGCCGATGGTCGCCACGAGGGGCACGTAGGCGGCCCTGACCTGGCGCGCATCTTCAGCCGAGGCGCGCAGGGCGCGCAGACTCCAGCCGAGGGTGAGGGCGAAGGCGGCCAGGACCACGAGGAAGGAGACGAGGAGCCGTCCCCCCACGGTGCGGCGCGGCGTGCTTCCGTGCCCCGCCTCCGGCGCTTCGGTCACGGCGTGCCTTCGTCGTCTTCGATACCCATCGCTTCGGCCACGAGGCCAAGCAGGTCGACGGCGACCTCACCGCGGGACCGGAAGCGACGGATGCTCTCGGCGCACGCGGATACGAGGAGTCCACCGCCGGCGGCGCGATGCTCGGCGATACGCGCATCGGCGATGGCGGCCGAGGTGCGTGGACGCGTGAGGGGCAACAGGCCACCGCCGCCGCTGCACTCCGCTTGCGCTCGGTCGCGCGGCATCTCGCTCGGTGGTGCCCCGAGGAGTCGCGCGAGGATGGCGCGGGGCTCTTCGTAGCGTCCGAGGCCGCGTCCGAGCTTGCAGGGATCGTGGTAGCGCACGGCGAGCTTTCGCAGCCCCGCGGCAGGCACCCGGTCGAGCCGTGCGTAGACGTAGTCGAGCAGCAGCTGCACGGGCGGAGGCTCCGGCGCGATGCGCGGAAACACCTCCTGGAGCGAATGGGCGCACCCCGGATCGGCCACGAGAAGCGTGTGGGCGTCGCCGACTTCTTCACGCAACCGCTGAACGGCAGAATGGAGCTGAACCTGGTCGCCGGCTTGAAGAAGGGGCCCCCCACAACAGGCACGGATCGCCCTCACCTCGGCGCCGACCATCTGCTGAGCGAGCCGGAAGATCCGCGACGCCTCGGGCGCGAGGTTACGTGCGTACGAGCACCCGACCAGCACCGCGACCCGTGCCGAAGCGCGCGCCTCGGGGTCGAAGGCATCGACCGCGCGCTTGGTCTTGGCGAGGTGGTCGTCGAAGCCCTCGGCCACCCGAACCGCAGCACGCGGCGCGCTGCCGGCGGCGAAGTGACTCGCCCGAGCCTGGCCCAGGGTGTAGGCCACGTCGTTCTTGTGGTTGCACCGTTCGCGGCATGCCTGGCACCCGGTGCAGGCCCAAGCGCTCTCTGCGTGCTCCGCGTCTTGGGGCACGTCGCCGCGACCCGCGAAGTAGGCCATGCTCATCTTGCCCCATGGCGTGACGGTCTCGCTGCCCTCCTGCTCCGACACGGGGCAGCTCGCCCGACAGAGCTTGGGACAGTAGACGCACTTCTCGAGGGTCTCTCGCTCGGGCTCGAGCATCGGAAGCAGCTCCGACATACCTACCTGATTCCTTCCCGATCTCCGGGCTCAAGGGTCTCCCGCCGGCTCGGCCACCGGCAGGCGTTGAGAGCTTGGGGGAGTGCCGCGCAATCCCGGTGGGACCAACCCTAGCGGAAGCACGACCTCGAAGCTCGTGCCCCGGCTCGACGAGCGCACCTCGATGCGCCCCTCGTGCTCGTCGACCATCTCTTTCACGTTCGAGAGCCCGAGCCCCGTCCCGGTCTTCTTTCCCCGTGTCACGAAGGGCTCGAAGATCTTCGACCGAATGGCGCGTGGGATGCCGGGCCCGTTGTCGCGCACGATGATCACGAGGTCCTCTTCGCGCCGCTTGGTGGTGATGCGGATCTTTCCTTCGCGCTCGCCCTGCTCGACTGCCTCGATCGCGTTGCGAATGAGGTTGCTGAGGGCCCGACCGATGCGCCGCTCGTCGAAGTAGGCGGTGCCCTTGAACCCGATCTCGGTGGAGAGCTCGATCTTCTTTCGCTTCGCTTCGGGGGAGAAGTTTCGGCGAAGCCGCTCGACGAAACGATCGATGTAGACCTTGCGCACCAGCAGATCGGTCTCGCCGCGGGCATATGCGAGAATGTCCTTCTGCATGCCGGCGATGATGTCGAACTGCTCGCGCACCGTCATGGCGTAAGCAGAGCGCTCGGTCGGGTCCTCGGAGACCTCCATGAGCTGGAGGTAGCCACTGATCACGGTGAGCGGCGTTCGGAGGTCGTGCATGACGCCACTGAGGAGCTGGCCGATCTCCCCCAAGCGCTCGGCGCGCTCGCGTCGTCGACGCGCCGCGAGCAATCGAAGCTCGGTCTGAACGTTGGCGCTGACGAGCTTGAGGAGCGCGCTGTCCGCATTGCGGAAGGGCCCGTCATCGTGATTGTAGAGGGCGAGCGCACCATGCACCTCGTCGCGGTCGCCGAGCGGAGCCGCGATGGCATTGCGCACGTTCACCCCCAAGAGCTCTCGCACCCGTCGCGGGTCCCGCACCCGTCGCGGGGCGTCGAGCCGGAGGACTTCTCCCTTACGCGCGGCTCGCGCGGCGATGCCCTCGCCCGGCTGCACGACCACCTTGCGCACGGCCTCGGGGGCGTCGAGGTTGACGACGTAGAGAACCTGCTCGTCTTCGGTGAGATGCAGCAAGGCTCCCGCCTCGGCGTCGCAAGCCTGGGCCGTGAGGGTGACCACCGATCGCGCAAGAGCATCGACGCTCTCGGCCCGACTCATCGAGGTCTCGAGCTCGTAGAGCAGCTCCAGGTCGCGATAGGAACGTTCGAGTCGTCGCTTGGTCGCTTGGAGCTGGTCCATGTTCGACCGCAGCTCACCCACGAGGCTCCCCATGTCGATCGCGACGGCGGCCTGAATGGCGAGGGCCTCGAGCAGCTCGATGTCGTGGTGGTTGAAGGCCACCACCCGGTCTTTGCCCGGTGCACACTGCTTGTTGAGCACCTGCAAGACGCCGATCACCTGGTCGCGTTGGTCGCGAAGCGGCACGGCGAGCATGGTCTCCGTGCGATAGCCGCTGCGCTCGTCCCAGCTGCGGTCGAAGCGAGGGTCGGCGTAGGCATCGGGCACGTGCAGCGTCTCGCCCGTCTCGGCGACGTGGCCTGCGATGCCCTGTCCGAGCGCGAGGGTGATCTCCACATCTTCCCCGCCGCGCTTCACGCGGGCGACGAGCTGGTCGCCATCGCGCAGGTAGAGGGTCGCGCGCTCGGCGCAGAGCACGTCGGTCGTGGTGTCGACGATGAGGTGGAGCAGCTCGGCGAGCTCGACCCGTCCCACCGCGGCGCCGACCCGTCGCAGGACGTCGACCGCCCTTCGCGCACGCCCGAGCGCGGCCCGAAGGTCGGTCTCGGCGCGGCTGGAGGGCGGGGGGGAGCTCGGCAAAGGCTCTCTCTCGCTACGGGTTCAGGGTGGCGCTCGACGTGGCCTTGGCATCATCGGGCGATACACCGACCTTACCCACCTTGAGCATGTTGCCCTTCTTCACCCAGTCCGGCTGATTCAGCTTCACGGTGCCGTACCACTCTTGGAGCTTGACGGTCCCCTTGCGACCATCGGTCTCCACGTCGAACGAGAGCCGGTTGGGCTTCACGCCGACCTTGGGCTTGCCCACCTCGGCCACGGGTCCCTTCATGTGAGCCGTGAGCCAAGCCCGACCGGGGCAGACCTTGAAGACCGCGACCTCGTAGAAGGGGCCCCCCGTCTTGGGCTTGCCCTTCCAGATCCCGATGACCATCTCCTCGTTCTCTCGAGGGTGCCAGTAGTAGGCCTTCTCGAAGCTGAGCTCGACGTCGACGATGCCGCGGTGGTCCCGAGGCATCGACTTCATGAGCATCATCTCGTAGTCCGTGTCGAGGTCGGTGAAGGCCTGGACAGTGCGCTCCTTGTTCTGCGGGATCACCACCTCGGCCGCGTTGGCCGGCCCACTGCAGCACCGGAAGCCAACGTTGTCGTAGGTGAGATTGGGGTCGCGCTTTCGGCTGTGGGTGCAGCGCGCGCTGAGCCAGCTCACGACCTTCTCGCGCGCGCCGCGCACGACCTTGTGGCCATCTGCCGTGCCCCGCTTCCAGTCGCTGGCCGTCCACTCCATGGCCACACCGATGACGTCGGCCATGCCGAACTCGCTGACGCAGCTCTCGCGTTGCCCGAGCACGTGATCGAGCTCACCCGGGCAGATCCCCTTCTTGAAGCTCGGCCCCCAAGGATAGGTCAGGCTCTTGGGCCCCTTGCAGGCGTACTCCCACTCCATCTCGGTACAGAGACGCTTGCCTCGTGCCTCGCAGAGGTCGTTGGCCTCCTTCCACGTCACGCCGAGCTTGGCCGGTTTACCCACCTCGTTGGGGTAGGGGTACTTGTCCATGGAGTAGGCCCCCATGCTCACCTGCTCGTACTCGAGCTCGTGGCGCCGGCTGCGCGGCAGATCCATGCACTTGCTGCCAGCGCGAAACTTCCCCGCCGGAAGATCGATGGTCGGACCGGTGTCGACCGCCGCCGCCGGAGCAGAAGCCGTGGCACTCGCCGTCGCGGAAGCGCTGGCCGCGGGCTTGTCCTCGTTCTTCGTCTCAGCTGGCTTGTCGCCCGACTCGCTCGACTTCTTGTCGTCACCGCAGCCGGTCAGCCCCACCAACAAACCGAGGGCGATAACAAAGCCGCCTTGGAAGCACTTCATCGCGGCGCGACTGTTTCATCGCCATCGGCGGGGGGCAAGGCACCCCTCCACCTCAGGCGGGTGGGTCAGGAGGCGCGTCGACAGGCGCCTCCTCGGGAGGCGGCTCGTCCAACGGAGCGGCCTGCGGCTCGGCTCTTGGGGCCTCCTCCTCGTTCGGCGTCTCTTCCTCGCGCCGGCGGCGCGGAAACCGCACCAAAAGGATCGCGAGGGCGAGGGCACCGACGCCCACCCCGATGGCCGTTCCGTACTGCTTGGTCTCTTTCTTCTTCGCTTCGGCCTTCGACTCCAGCGAGGCCAGCATCTGCTTGGCCACTTCGTTGCCGGGGTCGAGCTCGATGGCGCGCTGGATGAGGAAGGGGTCTGGCGTGCCGGCGTCGAAGAGGGCCTTGGCCTCGAGGAAGGTCAGCTTGGCGTCGATGGCCTTCTCCGCATCGCCCGCAGCTTCTCCCTCAGGGAGGAGTCGTCGCGCCTTGCGCAGGAGGAGCATCGCCTTCTGCTCACTGCCCTCCTGCGCCAAGGCCTCCGCGTGACCGATGTAGGCCGGCACCATCTCGTGGCGCCTCGGGAAGCCCGGCATGCGGGCCAGGACCTTGTCGTAGGCGGCCGTGGCGTCTTGGGGTTTGCCCTCTTTCTGCGCCGCATCGCCGTCGGACATCAGCTGGTAGACGGACGACAGGCGTTGCTGGTCGTAACGGCGGAACAGCTCGCGGGCTGCGCGCTTCCAGTCCCAGTCGCGCGGTGGCTTATCACCGGTGAGGGTCTTGTAAACGTCCTTGATGTGCCACTCCGCCGGCTCACCAAGGGCCCCGATGGCCTGGCGGGCGGCCTCGCGCAGTTGGGCCCGATCGGCATTGCAGTAGCTGAGAATCACGCGCGTCGAGTCGAGATCCGCGATGCGACCGAAGGCGCGGAGCACGTCGGCCAAAACGACGTGGTCGGTGGTGCTCACCGCTTCGCCAGCCGTGACCTTCCCCATGCGGTCGAGCTGCTTGCGAGCCCAAGTACGCACCTTCTTGGCGTCGTGTTGCTTCGCTTCGATGAGCGCGGGCACGGCTCGGTTCTCGAGGCGGTCGAAGGCCCGTTGCAAGTCGATGCGAACCAGCTCGCCGAAGCGGCTGTAGGTGTCGACCATCAGCCGCACCGCAGCCGTCGTCCCCACCTTCTCGAGCATGCGCAGCATGCCGTAGAGCTTCACCGTGTCGCGCCACGCGTCGGAGTCGGTGCGCTGCAGCGAGAGCACGAAAACGAGCCAATCACCGTCCTCGTCGTCGCCCCCCTTCTTGGCCTTCTTGATGGCCTTCCGCCCCTCCTTGCGCGCGTCATCGAGCACGTCGAGGGCAGCCTTGCCGTCGAGGCGCTCCTTGAGGGTAGTGAGCTCGGCCGCGATCACCGGGACCACGCCATCGCCGAGGTCGGCCAAGAAGAAGCCGAAGTCGGGCGTGTCCAGCGGCGCCTCGACCGACAAGGCGGTGAGCTCGTCGAAGCGGGAACGGAGCCCCTGCGCCTTCTCGGGGTCGGCCGGGGGCAGGGCCGTGTCTGGCATCGGCGGGATCTCCGGCAGCGGGATCTCGGGCGCGGACGCCGATGGCATCGGCGGCGGGTCCTCCGCGTACGCCGGTGAAATGCACGAAAGGCACGTCGCCAAGAGCGACACCAAGGTCAGTCTCGAACGCGTGCCCATCATCTCCATGGCTCCCACCGACTCGGTTAACGCCGGTGAGCCGGAGTCTATTCGACGATCCGGAAGTCGAAGAAATCGCCGACGAAAGATCGCCAGCGCACGTCGACCTTGTCGACGCGCGCGGCGGAGGGCCCCGTCTGGGCCCAGGCGATGAGATCCTTGATGCCGGTCTCTTCGCCTTCGGCCACCAGCTCGACGGTGGTGTCTTTTCGGTTTCGCACCCAGCCGGTCAGACCGAGCCGCTTGGCCTCACGCTGTGCGGAGGCCCGGAAGAAGACGCCTTGAACCCGGCCGTGGACGCGGATGTGAATCTGCTTGAGACCCATGGGCCTGCGAGCGACTCAGTCGTCCTTCTCTTCGCTCTCGTCGTCGTCGGACGCTGCGTCGTCGGCAGCATCCGTCTCGGGCTCGTCGGCCGCAGCCGCCTCAGCCGCCTCGACGACGTCCTCCATCTGCTTGGACCCGACCGGGGCGGCGTCCACGAACTCGATGAGGCTCATGGAGGCACCGTCACCCTTGCGGGGACCGACCTTGATGATGCGGGTGTAGCCACCGGGACGCTCCGCGAAGCGCTGGGCGAGCTCGACCATCACCTTCTCGACGAGGTCACGCTTGGTGCCGTCCTTCTCGACGCCCCAGCGGGGGAGGAAGCCCCCGAGGTTGCGAGACACCGCGAGACGCTTGGCGCGCCCCGTGTCGTCCAGCTTCTCTTGCGGGGTGTAGGCGATGGGACCAAGCCGCTTGGCCTTGGTGATGAGTCGCTCGGTGACCCGCCGCAGCTCTTTGGCCTTGGCGTCGGTGGTCAGGATGCGCTCGTGGTTCACGAGGTTGGCGGCGAGGTTGCGAAACATCGCGCGCCGGTGGCTGGTGTTCCGGCCGAACTGCCGTCCGTCTTTGCGGTGACGCATGGTGGGCTTCCTATCTCTTCGTTGGGGGGCCCTTCACCACGATGGCGTCGGGCCCGAGGCGCAGCGCGCGGCCTATTGGTTCTTCTGCTGGTTCCAGCGCTCGAGGAGCTGGGGCCAGTTGTCGATCTTCATGCCGAGGGAGAGGCTCATGCTCGCGAGGATCTCTTTGATCTCCTTGAGCGACTTACGACCGAAGTTCTTGGTCTTCAGCATGTCCTGCTCCGAGCGCTGCACCAGCTCGCCGATGAGCTGGATGTTGGCGTTCTGGAGGCAGTTGGCGGAACGGACGCTGAGCTCGAGCTCCTCGACCGAGCGGAAGAGGTTCTCGTTGAGCGGCTCTTCCTCGTCACCGGGCTGTGGGTAGACCTCTTCGACCTCTTCGAAGTTGATCCAGATGTTGAGCTGCTCCTTGAGGATCTTGGCCGCGAAGGCGACCGCGTCCGCGGGCACGACCGAGCCGTCGGTCCAGACCTCGAGGGTGAGCTTGTCGTAGTCCGTGATCTGCCCCACGCGAGCGTTGGTGACCGAGTAGTTCACCTTGCGCACGGGGGAGAAGAGGGCGTCGACGGGGATGGTGCCGATGGGCATCATCGCGGTCTTGTTGCGCTCGGCGGGCACGTAGCCGCGGCTCACGTTCACGGTGAGCTCGGCCTGGAAGGGGCCCTTCTTGTCGAGCACGCAGACGAGGTGGTCGGGGTTGAGCACGGTGAGGCCGTCGACGAGCTGGATGTCGCCGGCGAGCACGGGGCCGGGGCCCTCCTTGTCGATGCGCACGGTGTAGGGCTTGGCCTCGTGCGCCTTGAACACCACCTCTTTGAGGTTGAGGATGATGTCGCTCACGTCCTCGACGATGTCGGGGATGGTGGTGAACTCGTGGAGCGCACCCTCCATGCGGACCGCGGTCACGGCCGCGCCCTGCAGCGAGCGGAGGAGCACGCGGCGGAGCGAGTTGCCGATGGTGGTGCCGAACCCACGCTCGAGAGGCTCACACACGAACTTCCCGTAGGAGTCGGTGGCCGAATCGGGATCGAGGGTCACGCCGCGGGGGCGGATGAGCTCGCGCCAGTTGCGCGCCATGAACTCTTGCTGCTTGCTGGTCTGCTCTTCAGGCATGTCTCTGTTCCTCTCGGAGGGGGTTCGCGCGTAGGTCTCGTGTCGGGTTCTGCACTCGTCCCCCGACACCGCCTCGGTCCGCGGTGGGCGCTCCGTGGTCTAGAGCGCCGCAGCGGAGGACCCCAAGTTCTCGGGGAGCCTCCGCCCAAAACTGTTGATGATGAGGTCCCAGCAGGGACCTCGTGCAAGGCTCAGCGCGAGTAGTACTCGACGATGAGCTGCTCATCGATGAGGGGCTCGTTGAGCTCCTCACGGATGGGGGTCGCCTTGAGCTTGCCCTTGTGCTTGCCGCGGTCGACTTCGATCCACGACACCAGCGGGCGCTTCTCGGCACCGCCGACGGCGACGGCCACGCGGGTGTAGGCCTTGGCCTTGTCCTTCAGCTCGATCTCGTCGCCGATGTTGACCTGGTAGGACGGGATGTCGACGCGCTTGCCGTTGATGTGGATGTGGCCGTGGCGAAGAAGCTGACGGGCATCCGAACGCGAGGCGGCAAAGCCCATGCGGTAGATGATGTTGTCGAGCCGACGCTCGAGCATGGCCAGCATCTCCTCACCGGTGCGGCCCTTGCGGCGGGTCGCGGCGGTGTAGTAGCCGCGGAACTGCTTCTCCACGACGCCGTAGATGCGACGCACCTTCTGCTTCTCGCGGAGACGGATCGCGTACTCAGAGAGCTTGATGCGACCCTGGCCGTGCTGGCCGGGGGGATAGGGGCGCCGGGTGTAGGCGCACTTCTCCGAGTAGCAGCGCTCGCCCTTGAGGTAGAGCTTCATGCCCTCGCGGCGGCAGAGCTTGCAGACGGGTCCGATGTAGCGTGCCATGGTCGAATCTCAGACGCGGCGCCGCTTGGGGGGGCGGCACCCGTTGTGGGGGATGGAGGTGACGTCACGGATGAGGGTGACGCGGAGGCCAGCGGACTGGAGGGCGCGGAGCGCGCTCTCGCGACCGGCACCGGGGCCCTTCACGAAGACGGCGACGGTGCGCATGCCGTGGTCCTGCGCCGCACGAGCTGCCTGCTCCGCCGCGACCTGAGCCGCGAACGGGGTCGACTTGCGCGAGCCCTTGAAGCCACGGGCACCAGCGGAGCATGCCGAGATGGCGTTGCCCTGCACGTCGGTGATCGTGATGATCGTGTTGTTGAAGGTCGACCGGATGTGCGCGATGCCGGTCGCGATGTTCTTCTTGACGCGCTTCTTGCCGCGCTGCTTCTTCGGATTGGCCATGACGTCTGTTCCTGAAGGGGGCTAGCTCAGCGCTTGCCCTTGCGCTGCACCATGCGCTTCCGCGGGCCCTTACGGGTGCGGGCGTTCGTGTGGGTGCGCTGACCGCGCACGGGAAGACCACGGCGGTGGCGCAGGCCGCGGTAGCAGCCGAGGTCCATCAGCCGCTTGATGTTCATCTGGACCTCGCGGCGAAGGTCACCCTCGACGATGTACTCGCCGTCGATGGTGTCGCGCACCGCTTTGACCTCAGCGTCGGTCAGATCGTCCACCTTGGTGGACGGGTCGACCTTCGCCTTCTTGCAGATCTCGGCCGAGAGACTCGGGCCGATCCCGTACAGGTAGGGAAGCGCGTAGAGGATTTGCTTACGACGGGGGAGGTCGACGCCGGCGATGCGTGCCATTGGTCAGTTCCTTCTAGAGCGAGAGGTCAGCAACCCTGCCGCTGCTTGTGGCGGGGGTTGTCACAGATGATGTAGACGACGCCACGACGGCGCACGACTTTGCACTTGTCGCAGATCTTTTTGACGCTGGGTCGGACCTTCATGGCGTGCTCTCGCTAAGGGATGGGGGTTCTCAGTTCTTGTGTCGGTAGGTGATGCGTCCGCGGGAGGGGTCGTAGGGGCTGACCTCGACCGTCACTTTGTCCCCGGGAAGAATTCGGATGTAGAAGCGGCGCATTCGGCCGCTGATCGTGGCCAGGACTTCGAGTCCGTTGTCGGCCTCGACCCGAAACATTGCGTTCGGGAGCGCCTCTTGGACGGTGCCCTGAAACTCGAGCTTGTCCTCTTTAGGCGCTTTGGGCGCATGGTTCCTGCGCCTGCGGCGTCCGCCGCCTCCTCTTCGTCGAGCCATGTATTCGCTTTCAGCTTTCGATCTCGAGGGCCGCGGCGATGCGCCCCGTGACCTCCTGCGGGGTTCCAACCCCCTCTATCCGCGCAAGGAGCCCTCGCTCCTCGTAGTACGGCAGCAAAGCTGCCGTCATGGACGCGTAGGCGTCCAAACGCCGACCCACCGCTTCGGGCTTGTCGTCGTCCCGATGCACGAGTTCGGCATCTTGGGGCGGCGGATTATAGATGAGGTGATAGATCTGTCCAGTACTTTTGTCGGTTCGCCGGTTGACGAGCCGTTCTTCGAGCATGTCGCGGGGAACGTCGAGCTGGAGAACCTTGTCGAGCGAGCGCCCCGCCTCCTTGAGCATCGAAGCTAGGCCCTCGGCCTGAGGCACGGTGCGGGGGAACCCGTCGAGCATGAAGCCGGCCTTGCAGTCGTCTTCTTTGATCCGGTCATCGATGAGCCCGATGACGGCCTCGTCGGGCAGCAGCCCCCCCTTGGTCATGATGTCGACGTACTCCTGCTTGAGGGTGCCGGCCTTCTTGGCCGCCCGGAGCATGTCGCCCGTGGAGAGGTGCGGGACGCCGAGGCGTCCGCACAGCACCTTGGCTTGCGTGCCCTTGCCCGAGCCCGGCGGTCCGACGAGTACGATGATCATTGTTGGCGCTCCTTACCGAGGGGTCAGGTCGACTGGGCGGCGAATCGGCGACCGCGAACCCGGCCCCCGCCGGGACCGGTGAGACCGTCGTAGCTCCGCTTGATGAGGTGACCCTCGATTTGCTGGATGGTGTCGAGCGCGACGCCGACCACGATCATGATCGTCGTCCCCCCGAAGGTGATCTGCATGCGAATCAGCTGCCCCAGCATCGACGGAACCACGCAGATGAAGGCGACGTAGACGGCGCCGCAGGCGGTGATCCGCTGCATCACGTGGTCGATGAACTCGGCCGTCTGCTTGCCAGGCCGGATTCCGGGGATGTTCGCTTGCTGCTTCTTGAGGTTCTCAGCGACGTCGACCGGCTGGAAGACGACGTTGGTGTAGAAGAAGCAGAAGAAGATGATGAGGATGGCGAAGCCGGTGTTGAACACCCAGCCGCCACTGTTGATGCTGTCCTGCACCGCCTGCATGCCCGGCACGTCCATGCTCGCCAGGGTGGCGGGGAACATGAGGAGCGAAGAGGCGAAGATGGGCGGGATGACGCCGGCCGTGTTCACCTTGAGCGGGAGGTGCGCCTGCTGCCCGCCGTAGACACGACGGCCGACCTGGCGCCGCGAGTAGACGATGGGGATGAGTCGTCGGCCGTTCTCGAAGAAGGCGACGAGGGCGATCGAGCCGACGAAGATGGCCACGAGGGCCGCCATGTTGAGCGGCTGCGGGTCGCTCTGCTGCTGCTTGAAGTAGGCGATGAGCGTCGCGGGCGCGCCCGCGATGATGCTCGCCATGATGAGCAGTGAGATGCCGTTGCCGATGCCGCGCTCGGTGATCTGCTCGCCGAGCCACATCAGGAAGATGGTGCCCGTGGTGAGCGTGAGCATCGTCATCAGGATGAACCCGGGCCCCGGGTTGTTGACGATGGCGCGCGCACCCTCGGTCGCGGCGGCGCCCTGGATGCCGTTGGCCAGCACGAACGACTGGACGCAGGCGAGGAGCACGGTGCCGTAGCGGGTGTACTGGTCGAGCTTGCGGCGCCCGGCCTCACCCTCCTTCCGCATCTCCGTGATGGGCGCGTAGATCATGCCCAGGAGCTGCAGAATGATGGAGGCGGAGATGTAGGGCATGATGCCGAGCGCGAAGATCGACATCTGCGACAGGGCCCCGCCGCTGAAGAGGTTGATGAAGCCGAGCAGACCCCCGGAGCTCGAGATGAACTCCTTCATCGCCACGCGGTCGACGCCGGGTGCCGTGACGAAGACGCCGACCCGGTACACGGCGAGCATCGAAAGCGTGAAGAAGATCCGCTTCCGAAGCTCGGGTACCTTGTGCCAGTTCGACAGGCCAGCGAGGGTGCTCATTCTTATCCTTCCGGGAACTTAGGAGTCGTCAGAGGGTGACGCGGCAGGCGTCTCCCCCCCGTCAGACGTCTCCGCAGCGGCGGAACGTGACACGACCTCGGCGGTTCCGCCAGCCTTCTGGATCTTCTCCAGAGCGCCCTTGGAGAAGGCGTGCGCCTTCACGGTGAGCTTTTTCTGGAGCTCACCATTTCCGAGGATCTTCACCACGTCGAACTGGCCCTTCACCAGGCCGCGCATCTTGAGGATGTCGACCGTGATCTCGGTGCCGTCGTCGAAGGTGTCGAGCTGGCCCACGTTCACGTTCGCGACCACGGTCGCGAAGTTGTGGTTGTTGAACCCGCGCTTGGGCAGGCGGCGGTACATCGGGGTCTGACCGCCCTCGAAGCCCATGCGGCCCATCATTCCGGAACGGGCCTTCTGGCCCTTCTGGCCCTTGCCGCAGGTCTTGCCGGTGCTGCCGATGCCACGACCGACGCGCTGCCGATCGCGCTTGCTGCCCGCAGGGGGCTTCAGGTTGGAGAGGATGCTCATGATGGTCTCCTAATCAGGCGATGACCTTGGGCTCACCCTGGCCGAGTTCTTCGACCTGGACGAGGTGGATCACCTTCTTGATCTGCCCACGGAAGGACGGAGTGTTGTCGACCGTGACCTGCTTGCCGATGCGGCCGAGACCGAGCCCCTTGAGGACCTTGCGGATCTTCTCGGGGGAGCCGATCTGGCTGCGGGTCTGGGTCACGCGGAGCTGAATCTTGGTGGCCATGGTGTGGATCAGCCTTCCTGCTTCGCGCTCTCGAGAGCGGCAATCGCGCTCTTGTCGCGCTTGCTCTTCTCGACGACGGAGCGGGTCTGGTGCTTGATGCGGTCGCGATCGATTTCACGCTTGCGCGCGAAGGCGTCGGGGCCACGGAGCTGCTTGAGGGCGTCGACGGTGGCGTTGACCACGTTGTGCTTGTTGGAGGAGCCGAGGCTCTTCGTGAGCACGTCGTGAATCCCGGCCGAGGAGACGACCGCACGCACCGGGCCGCCCGCGATGACGCCCGTGCCGGGGCTGGCCGCCTTCAGGAGGACCTTGCCGGCGCCAGCGCGACCGATGACGTCGTGGGGGATGGTGGCGCCGTCGAGCGGCACCAGGAACATGTTCTTGCGCGCCTGGTCGTTGCCCTTGCGGATCGCCTCGGGAACCTCGTTCGCCTTGCCGAGCCCGACGCCGACGTGACCGGCCTCGTCGCCGACGACCACGAGGGCGGAGAAGCTGAAGCGACGACCGCCCTTCACGACCTTGGCGACGCGGTTGATGTAGATGACGCGCTCTTTGAGGCGCTCTTCGTCGATGTGTTCGAATGCCATGACTCTGATCTCTCTCTTCGCCTCAGAAGTCGAGGCCACCCTCGCGCGCGGCGTCGGCCAGCGCCTTGACGCGGCCGTGGTAGAGGAAGCCACCGCGGTCGAAGACGACCTTGGTCACGTCCTTGGACTTGCACTGCTCGGCCACGAGCGCGCCGACCTTCTTCGCGGCGTCGGTCTTGTTGCCGTCGCCGAGGCCGCCGCGCAGGTCCTTCGAGAGCGTCGAGGCGCTCGCGATGGTGCGACCGCTGACGTCGTCGATGACCTGGGCGTAGATGTGCTTGGCGCTGCGGAAGATCGCCAGGCGCGGGCGCTCGGCGGTGCCCGTCATGTTCTTGCGGATGCGCCGCTGGCGCTTCTCGCGACTCTCTTTTTTCGTGAGAACAGCCATGATTACTTCCCTGACTTGCCCGCCTTCTCGCGGATGCGCTCGCCCTTGTACCGGACGCCCTTGCCGCCGTAGGGCTCGGGGGGACGGAAGCCGCGAATCGTCGCCGCGGTCTGCCCCACCACCGCCTTGTCGGCACCCATGATCGTCAGGGCCTGGCCCTTGGAGTCCTTGGGGATGTCGACGGTGATGCCCTTGGGGAGCTCGAAGTTGATGAGGTGGCTGAAGCCCAGGGTGCAGACGAGGGTCTGGCCCTTGAGCTCGACGCGGTAACCCGTGCCGTGCAGCTCGAGAGACTTGCTGTAGCCCTCGGCGCAGCCCTGCACCATGTTGCCGAGCAACGCCCGGGTGAGACCCTGGAGGCGCGGAGCAGCGCGGCCGGGAGCGTCGCACGCAACCAGCACCTGGCCGTCCTTCTGCTCGATGCTCACCTCGGACGGGAACTCTTTGCTGAGCTCGCCCTTGGGGCCCTTCACGCTGACCTTCGTGCCGGCGATCGACACGGTGACGCCCTTGGGAACGTCGACCGGGCGCTTGCCTACGCGGGACGTCTTGGGTCCCGTCGTTTGAGGAGTCGTCGTAGCCATCACCAAACCTCGCAGAGAATCTCACCCCCGACGCGGCTGCGGCGGGCCTGGTCGTCCGTCATCACGCCGCTGGACGTGCTGAGGATCGAGATGCCCATGCCGGCGATCACGTGGGGGATGTCGTCGTGACCGACGTAGACGCGACGGCCGGGCTTGCTCACGCGGCGGAGCCCGTCGATGGCGCACTTACGGTCGTTGCCGTACTTGAGAACGATTTCGATGGCCTTGTGGCCCTTGTCGCCCTGAACCTCTCGCACGTCGGAGACGTAACCCTCGCTCTTGAGGATTTCGGCCACGCGGAGCTTCAGACGGCTCGCGGGGACGACGGTGCGGTCGTGACGGGCACTGATGGCGTTGCGGAGCCGCGCCAACATGTCGGATACGGGATCGCTGACCATTTCACCAGCTCGCTTTCGTCACGCCCGGAAGCTCACCCTTGAGGGCCAGCTCACGCAGGCAGATGCGGCAGACCTCGAAGTCGCGGTAGTAGCCACGACCACGACCACAGAGCTTGCAGCGGTTGCGGTTTCGGACGCTGAACTTCGCGGGACGGTTCAGCTTTGCGTAATGGGATGCACGCGCCATGTCGTTACCTCAGTTACCCTTCGAGGGCGTGGTTCCCCGGAAAGGCATTCCGAGCATAGTCAGCAGCTCCCGCCCCTCTTCATTGGTCTGGGCGGAGGTGACGAAGGAGATGTTCATGCCCCGGATCTGGTCGACCTTGTCGTAGTCGATCTCGGGGAAGATGATTTGCTCGCGGATGCCCATGGTGAAGTTACCCTGGCCATCGAAACCCTTGGGGCTGACGCCCTTGAAGTCGCGAACGCGCGGAAGGGCGACACTCATGAGGCGGTCGGCGAACTCCCACATGCGGTTGCGACGCAGGGTGACCTTGGCGCCGATGGCCAGGCCCTCGCGGAGCTTGAAGCCGGCGATCGACTTGCGAGCGCGACGGATGGTCGGCTGCTGCCCACAGATGAGGCGGAGGTCGGCCACGGCGGCGTCGACGATCTTGGGGTTGGCCACGGCCTGACCGAGGCCCATGTTCACGACGATCTTCTGCAGACGCGGGATCTGCATCGGGTTGCCGTACTTGAACTTGGTCTTGAGGCCGGCCACCACATTGTCTTCGTAGTGACCACGCAGCCGGGGCTTGTAGCCTTCCGGGTACCCGTTGGTTGCTTCTTCAGACATGGATTCAGCCCTGCTTGAGGGGGTTCCCCTTGGCGGAGACCCGGCTCTTGTTGCCATCGTCGTCGACCTTGACCTTCACCCGGGTGGGCTTGTCGGTCTCGGCGTCGATGGGCATGACGTTCGAAATGGGAAGGGGCGCCTCTTTCTGGATGCGGCCGCCTTCGGTGTTGAGCTGGTTCGGGCGCTGGTGACGGGTCACCATGTTCAGGCCCTCGACGAGGATGCGGTCCCCGCCCTTGAGGATGCGCTGCACCTTGCCGCGCTTGCCCTTGTCCTTGCCACTCGTCACCTGGACGAGATCGCCAACCTTGAGACGTTGCATCAGAGAACCTCCGGCGCGAGGGACACGATCTTCATGAAGCGCCGATGACGGAGCTCACGGGCGACCGGCCCGAAGATGCGGGTGCCGACCGGCTCCTTTTCCTTCGTGATGAGGACGGCGGAGTTCTTGTCGAACTTGATGTAGCTGCCGTCGTCCCGGCGGTGCTCCTGACGGACACGCACGATGACGGCGCGGGCGATGTCGCCCTTCTTGACCTTGGTGTTGGGCAGACACTCGGTCACGCTGACCACGATGATGTCGCCCAGCCCGGCGTAGCGCCGACGCGAACCACCGAGGACCTTGATGCAACGCACCTCTTTGGCCCCGGAGTTGTCGGCTACTTCGAGCTTGCTCTCGACCTGAATCATCTCTCAGTTCCTTTCGGAGACGAAAACCGTTCAGCCGGCATCGGGGCCGGCTTGGCCCTTCATCGACTGACGCTCTTCGAGGGCGCGCAGGCGACGCTCGGCAGAGCCGGCGACGAGCTTGGTGACGACGAAGCGCTTGTGCTTCGAGAGCGGGCGGGTCTCGGTGATCTCCACGCGGTCCCCGTCCATG
>JAUHZF010000576.1 GCA_030426145.1 Polyangia bacterium | reverse complement strand
ACTGCCCCATGTGTCTTGCCCCGTTCGGGAAGAACCGGCGACGCACGAAGAAGCTCGGGTACTGCGACGAGTGCCAGGCTCACCCAACGGGCAAGTACTGCAAGAGGTGCGCACAGCCCCTCGTATGGGAGAACAAGAGCGGCGCGGCCTGCCAGGGTTGCGGAGTCCACGGGAAGAAACGCGACGTCATCCGCGCTGGCGAGTCTCCCCGTAGCGCGTAGAGCCCCGTCGGCATAACGACCGGGAGTTGAGCTGCGAGGACGAAGGGAGTGTCGGAGGGAGGTACGACCGGAGACGCGACCGCCGGCCTCGTCTGCCTCCAACGACATGTTATCCCGCGTCGCGGGCAACAACCTTCAGTCTCCACAGCCCTATGGACCTGCGGATACTGCATCGTCGAGCCTAGAGCGAATCTCCAGCCGCTGCGCTGGATCGTGCGCGAGAGGGGAGGACAAGAGCTCGCGGAGACGCTGCTCTCGGTCGTCCGGAAGAGTGGACGACAAAGATGGCTGGGGTCCACCGTTGAGCGGTGGCGCAACCCCGCCGCACGGCGGCTCGTTTGTAGGAGCTTGGTGGGCGGCTATCGCAGCCAGGTCGTGCGCCACGCAGGTCTTCGCACGGGGCAGCGCTTCCGGTACCAAGTCATTCAAGGACTCGCGACCCAAGACTTCGAGCCCCCAGGCAATCACGGGACACGGATCACACTGCTTCCCATCCAAGGACGCACCAACGCGTTCCACAGCGACTGTGTCAAGGTCACGGAAAGCCGCCCCGGGATCGGTGGCCGGTGCGGCTCCCAACAGAGATCCCAGCGAGAGGACGATACCGCTAAACACGGCGACTTGGAGCTGACGTGTCCGCGTGACCACCACGGCCGCCAGCAGATGTGCCCCGACGGCGACCACCCCTACGACGAGAAGCATTTGCCGAACCGCAACATAGCTGTCGCCGAGATGTGTCACGAGTATGGCCGGCGGCACCTCAAGCCAGGTGTCACGTACCAGATCGACAACTTGCCATGCGGCTCCCGCCGCGCACGCCGTCGCAACGCCTGCAACAGTGCTTGCAATGGCAGCTCGAAGAGCTGCTCGCTTGGGCACGCCGCTGCGCAACCCTGCAATGGCGCCCAGCGCCGCCACCCATGCGACCAACAAGAGCACTAGTGCCACTCCCGACCAAAAGGGTGATTGTCGAAGAGCAGCGGTTAGATCCGATGCCGGCATGCCCAAACGATAGCGCGGCAGAAGAAGGAACGGTAGTTGCGCGCCGCCCCCCGCGGGTCTTTCACTCCCTGGCGTGATTCGTGGGTAGACGCGACCATGTCCGACGGGATAACGACCGGGAGTTGAGCTGCAAGGTCCCGAGCAACCACGTTCGTAGGTGGCGACCACGCTCTTCGAGGGCCTTGTCAGCCTCCAACGACATGTTATGCAGCGACCGCCGCCGTGGCGAGCTCACAACCACGTCCCAGGATGAGACCCTCACGACGTCGCCGGGCCGTG
Source organism: Polyangia bacterium (assembly GCA_030426145.1). Taxonomy (GTDB): domain Bacteria; phylum Myxococcota_A; class Polyangia; order Polyangiales; family Polyangiaceae; genus JAPYTK01. The sequence goes on along the minus strand of JAUHZF010000576.1, from coordinate 2,384 downwards.
GAACCACGTCCTCCCCGAGGTGAGCTCCCGGGGCAGCCCATGGCCGGCAGGGGGAGTCGCGCCCTCCTGCTGCCACGCCAAGAACCGCCGAAACCGCCGAAACCGCCGAAACCGCGAAACCGCCGAACCGAAACCCTGGAGTCCAACGGCACCGAGCACCGGGGCTTTCGATGCGCTGTCGAGCACGCGTTCGATGCGACGGGGCGACTCCTCTCCCACCCGTAACCGCGCTAGCGCGGGTCGCGACGGCGCGCTCCAGCAAGCGACAGGCTCACGCCGGACCCGCCTCAGGCGGCTACCGCCCACGGGCATCGCCGCAGAGCACGCGTTCGAACGAACGAACGAACGAACGAACCAAACCCTCGAACGGAGGGCGCCACCGGGCGCAGCACACGGCGAGCAACGCCTGCGGCGCAGAGCACGCGCTCCGACCAGCGGCGCCACCCGCCGCGGGGAATGCACCCATACGAGGAACCCCGGAACTCAGCAGCCCGGCAGACGAAACGCACCAGTCGAATGCCGTCTGCATAACGACCGGGAGTTGAGCTGCAAGGACGAAGGGAGGCTCGAAGGGAGCCTGCGACCGGAGAGCCGACCGCCGGCCTTGTCTGCCTCCAACGACATGTTATCCAGCGCCCGCGCCCTCCTGGGCAGCATCAACCAAGTGAACCAGACCTACCTCGTCTAGAAACCTTCGAAAGAGTCTCTCTTCGTGACTGGGGCGTTGTCTGAGAAAGTTGAGCTTCGCGCGGACGACATCCGCCATCCGTTCTTCTGGCGCAGAGTCGACGAGAAGCATCGCGACAGCACGAATCGCTCTAGCATGGTGAACAGGGCAATAGCGCCACGCGTTCTTGTCATCGGCGAGGAGGATTCGCAGGGCTTCATCCCGAGCCAGGAAGCGGTCGAAGAAGGGTAGTCCCACCCTACGTACAGTCTCGAGCCCCTCAGAAGCGTGCTCCTCCAGGGATTCCGAACTCAGGCCCTCCCAACGGTAGAAGGCACCCCGCTCGATGTTGCCCAGCTCAGCACCGAGCGAAGCCGTTCTGGACCAGAGTTTTCTGGGAACGTCAGTCGCACGGTTGACCAAGTCCTCTACATCCTCATACCGAACCGCGACATCGATAGTGAAGTCGAGCGTCCCGCCTTGAGAGATGAACGCAACGTGGACGCAGTCAGTCGTCTCGCTCCCCTTACGAACAAGCGCCTGTTCCGAAACCCGAGTGCGAAATCCCTCGGACTTGAGGCCGCCCCCAAGCCGGTCGAGCAGAGCGCGTTTCGTGTCCATGGTTCGACGATACGTGGAGAGCCGCGCGCCAGAAAGACCGTCTGGATAACGACCGGGAGTTGAGCTGCAAGGACGAAGGGAGGCTCGGAGGGAGCCTGCGACCGGAGAGTCGACCGCCGGCCTTGTCTGCCTCCAACGACATGTTATCCAGCCTCGTCCTCCAACCGATCGATGTCCTCGGGCTCGATATCGGAGACCTTTGCAAGAACAGCGTCGAACTTAGACTTCGAGCCGCGACGGGCCCGCTCCTCGAGGTACTCAGCCGTCATCAGGGCAGCGATCTTCTCGGCTACAGCAGAGTTGATCAGTTGGTTGATGGAAACCCCTTCACGCTTGGCAAGTGCAGCGAGCTGACGATGAACGGACTCCGGAAGGCGAAGGCTGAGCGTACTCATGGGTGATATCCAATCTCGCGAAGAAACAGCTGCGGCGACATGACGCGAAGTCCGAGTGAACTGACTCCGGTGAAGTCGCGTTGGTTGTGGGTCACGATGGCGTCGACTCCTGCGGCAACCGCGAGTTCGGCGACCATGTCGTCACCTGGATCACGGGCGATGGGCCGCCAGAGATAGAAGATCGGCTGGCGTCGTGCGACTGAGCACAGGAAGTCGAGAACGTGTCCGATGTCCTCGGGCTTGAGTCCGAGCTCGTCGGATTGGCGTAGGAGCACGTCCTCGTACTCCAGCAGCAGGGGCACGGAGAGAGCGACTTCGAAGGCGCCGCGACGAAGCTCCGAGAGCAACGCGAACGACGCACCACGACGAGACCGGAGGCCCGCACGTACTACGTTCGTGTCGAGAACGACCAGCACTCACGAATGGTATCACGGGCGATACCGCGCGCAAGGAAAACCATCGGTCTGGATAACGACCGGGAGTTGAGCTGCGAGGACGAAGGGAGGACCAGAGGGAGGAACGACCGGAGACGCGACCGCCGGCCTCGTCTGCCTCCAACGACATGTTATGCGGCTACGCCGCTGACTCCACGTTCTCACGGATGATCCGCGGATGACGCGCTGCGATCCTAAGCAAGGCGAGCGCTGGGCCTTCCGGGGAGCGACGATCCTGCTCCCAGTTACGCAGTGTATGAACGCTGA
>JAUHZF010000575.1 GCA_030426145.1 Polyangia bacterium | reverse complement strand
AGCCCATCTACCTGCCGGCGGACTGCGGCTCTCTGCGGGTGGACATCTACGCGCTCGCCATGACGGACCAAGAGGAGCTCCGCTACACGCGCCGCGGCGACCCCTGCTTCTCCACATGCTCCGACCTTCAAGACGGCAGCCCCATCGCCTGCGGTGCCTGTCAGGAAACAGTGCGCCTCCTCATGCCGGGCGAGACCTACACCGACCAGTGGGACGGCCAGGGCTACCTGCGACGCGAGATGCCCGACGCCTGTTGGTGGGACGGCCAGGGCGGCGAGTGCTCCCAACGCGTCAACGCCAACCAGGAGCCGTTCGAGCTCTCGGTTGGGGCCGGCACCGAATGCGTCGGCTTCGGCGGCCCCAACGGTGACGAGTGCGATTGCAACGAAGACGGCCTTTGCTACGGCTCCACCGAAGGCGAGACCTTCTTCGCTGCCGGCGTCGCCACCCTCGGCGTCGACACCGGCGTCGACATCACCTTCTTCTGACCCCAATGCCGTTCACTTGAGGCCTGAGCACACGGTCTCGGCCTCGGCCTCGACCTCGACCTCGACCTCGCTTTCGGCCTCGACCCTCGAACCTCGAACCTCGAACCTCACGTGGGCTTCAGCGTGGCCGCAATGCGAGGGTGCAAGGGCACGATGGCTAGCCATCGTGTCGTTGAGAGGCGCCAGTGTCGCCCTTGGGGGACCACGACGACGAGAACGCTCACGAGGGTCGAGAGCGAGAACGCCCACGAGGGCGAGAGCGAGAACGCTCACGAGCGCTCACGAGGGCGAGAACGAGAACGCTCCACCTCCCCCATCCGAACGACGTGGCTTCCAAGCCTGCTGGGAGGCGTCGAATTTTCAGGGAAGGAACGATACCGGCACCGGAGTCGTGGATGCTTGTGTGCTCCCGTTGCCGAGTTGCCCGGAACTGTTGTCGCCCCAGCAGCTCACCCCTCCTTGCACAACCGCGCAAGTATGGTGCGTCCCCGGGCCAATCGACGATGCCGGACCGGGCAGACCGACGACCTCGGTCGGGGTCGCCACGGTTCCGCCGGCGGTTCCTCCGCCAATCTGCCCGGCATCGTTGGCTCCCCAGCAGTATGCCGCTCCTCCCTGAACCAGAGCACACACGTGGCCGGAGCTACCTTCGAGCTCCACCACATTGGGTAGACTCACTTCGGTGGCGGCAGCCTGATAACCCTCGCCCCAACACCAAGGTTTATCAACGCGAAGCGCGCAGGCGAATGCATCGGTGGTTGCTAGGTCGGTCCCGGCCAGCGGGGGACCTGGACTGCCCACGTAATTGACCACGCTCGGGCTATTTCCGGAAGAAACAGTACCCGCACTTCCCCAGCAATAGACTGCCGACATCACATCGAGCCCACAGCTATAGTCAGCTGCCGCCGCGATGCCCGAGACGGAACTCAACGAGTCCACCGTCACGGGCTGCAAGCTGCTGGGGTTCAAACCGTGTCCCAATTGGCCAGCAGCTCCTGCCCCCCAGCACATTGCCGTGCCTCCGTTCAAGAAGGCGCAGTTGTGGTTGCTGCCCGCCGCCACGCCCCCCGCATTGGTAACCCCCGCAACGGCCACGGGCACGCCTGAGTCAGTCGACTGTCCGATCTGCCGGAAGGTCGCATCACCCCAGCACCAGATGCTGCCGTCCGTGCGAAGTGCACAGCTGTGGTTGCTGCCAAGCGCGAGCTCTACGACTCCGTCGATGTTTGAAACGAGCACTGGGGTTGTCGAGGCAACGAACGAACCGTCCCCAAGCTGCCCATCAGCGTTCTCACCCCAGCACACAACACGACCCTGCTCCACAATGGCGCAGCTGTGACCGTCTCCGGAGGCGACCGCTTGAGCCATGTACGTCGGTGAAGCCCCACCGCCCCCGGCCGAATCACCACCGACTCCCGCTCCACCCGTGTTCGACGTCGAGGTCGCTCCACCCGACGACGAGGTGTTCCCGCCGGCGCCTGACGTCGCCCCCACCGTCGGGCAGGTCAGGGTCTTGCGACAGTCATCGTCGGAGCACCCCAACCCCACAAGCAGCGAGCCGAGCGCCCCCGACAACAGTAGTGCCATTCGCATGGCAGAACTATATACGAGGGCGTTACTCTCGTCGCTCGATTCGCCCTATTTGGGCGGAGCCGGGGCGATCTCGCCCAGGTTGAGGCCGCCTGGGTAGTAGTAGCTGGTGTAGCTGCCGTAGCCGGTCACCTGGATGCCGAACGGCAAGCTTCCTTCGAGCACGTGCACGCCGCCGGTGCCATTGCTGAGCTGGACGCGCTCGATCACGTAGTCACCGATGGGCGAGCCGGCCGCCGTCACCGGCTGGCCATCGAGGGTTAGGCCAGCTGCAGCAGGACGGATGATGTCTACGAAGTTCACGTCGTAGTCCGTGGGCGCGAGGAAGACATACTTCTTCCGGTACTGCTCGAGCGAGGTCGCCATCGAATGGGCGGGGTCACCCTTCTCCTCGCCTACGGCGCCGGGGTCGACCACGGAGCCGCCCTGCTCGAAGCTTCCTACACCGAAGGCATTGTCGCCCACGACCTGGAAGTCCATGGTGACGATGCCGAGGTTGACGACCTGGCCCGCACTAATGCTGGTAGGAGCGCCGGGCGGCTGCCCGTTCGGGTAACTCAGGCTCGTGCCATCGAAGTTGCCGTAGATGATGACTTCGTGACCTACGGGCGAACCGTTGGGTCCAGTGGGCCGCGACACGATGTAGTTTTGACCGAGCGTCTCGGCGGGAAACACGGACTCCTCGATGTGGTCGCAGGCCGGCTGGCCCTCGGGAACCGTGACACATGCCACGCCGGTGATGGTCTGTACGGGCTTGTCGGCAGTTATGAGCGAGCCACTCAGATCACTCGTCGGGCTATTTGCGAGGAACACAGCAACGTCGCCGGCATTCATGGACAGGCTGGACGTTCCATTGGCACCCGCCGCGACGATCATCCCCCCGGATGCGACCCCACCGTTCGGCCCCAAGTTGAGGGTAACGTTGGTATTGTTCTGGGTCGCGGTAACCACTGCGTAGCTTGGAAGTCCACCGGCTGCGAACCCGGTGTGCCCCATGACGCGATACGTTCCGGTCATGGCGGTGGAGGGCATGAGCAACGACGCGTCGTTGCTGTATGAGAAGCAGTCGAGAAGCGCGGGACAAGTAGACCAGTTCTTGCCTGGCGGACCGCCCTGCGGCGCGTACTGAAGGGCGCTGAACTGGTAGACGGTAATGGGATACGTCGACGTCAGGTGATAGGCGCCGCCAGCGGCAAACACACTATTGGTCGCCGGCTGAACGCCGCCAAACGGGTCCGCATCAGCCCCCTTCAGTGCATCAACCCACGGCAGATAGACGGTCTGCAGCGAGTTCGGCTGGATCTGCGCGCTGGCCACGGTCGCGCCGTTGCGCTCGACGTTGATGTCGACGACGTTGTCGCCGGTATTGGCCACGACCACCGCGTAGTCGAAGACGTTCCACACCGCGTTCGGGGTGACGGTCGGCCAGAAGTCACAGCCGATGTACGACTCGGCGATGGCCGCTTCTTCGCAGGTCTTCGGGTCACCGATGGGACCGCCGTTGCCGCCGCCCGCGCCCGCGAACATGCCGCCGATCCCGGAGCCGGCGCCGGCGCCACCCTGACCGTCGTCGTCGTCGCGATCGATGTCATCGTCGGTCGTGGCCGAGCATGCCACCCAGCCTCCGACGGTGAGAACTGCCAAGCCCATCCGAAGCGCTGCCATTCGGCCGCGCGACCCCCTGCTCCAAGCCAACATGGCGAAGCAAGATAAGAGATCGTGGGGTGCTGTGCACGCGCAAACCACGTTCTGCGGTCTTTGAGCACATTCTCGGTACCGGACGGCCGTGCTCGTCCGAGGATCACAATTAGATTGCGCACAACTAAGTTGTGCACAATACAAAC